>JBDHVK010000064.1:0-21420 GCA_039809645.1 Gemmatimonas sp. | reverse complement strand
CTGGTGCTGTTCGTGTCCAGTCTGCTCGGGCGCATCACGGTGCCGTACTACGGTCCGTACAACGCCAGCAAGTGGGCCGTTGAAGCACTCGCCGAGAACTACTCCACGGAGCTCGCCGGCGCCGGCATCGACGTGGGGGTTGTGGAGCCGGGTGGCTATCCCACGACGTTCATGAACAACCTCGTGCGCCCGTCGGATCAGGCGCGCATCGACGCCCTGGCCGATCAGTCGGCCGCGGCCCAGCAGTTCCTTGAAGGGTTCGAGCACGCACTCGCCGCCAACCCCGCGCAGGATCCACGGCACGTGGCCGACGCCATGGTGCGGCTGGTGGAAGCCGAGCCAGGCACGCGTCCCTTCCGGACGGTCGTCGACGCCATGGGTATGGGCGCAGCACTTGAACCGTACAACGCGCAACTGCACACCGTCACACGCGGTATCTACTCCGCGTTCGGCATCGACGGGTTACTGGCGCGTCGCGGCGCCGAGGCGTTGACGGCTACGGCAGCGGCGTAGGGCACGTGTGCGGTGCCGCAGGTCGAAGTCGCAAGAGTGGCTCGTGATCGCTAGGCCGGTTTGGTGGCGATCAGACGCACCAGTCCGTCGGCCGACGTATCCAGGGTGACCCGAAGGCCGAGTGCCATCAACGCCGCGCGCAGCGCCTCAGGGCGCAGCCGAAGCTTGGCATACCGACTCACCTGCAGCACCCACTCGCCGTTGGTTCGCTCGTGCACGAGATCATGCACGAGGACGCGGTCGCCGGCTTCCGCGAGAAAGCACGTATGGATCCGATCGATATCCTGTCGTACGGTGATGAATCGCGCCGCGCCCGCGGGTAGCGCAGAATAGTCGCGGAGCGTCGCCACGAACCGCCCGCCCGGCACGAGCGCCTGTGCCACATCACGCAGCAGCTGCCACACCTGATCGGAATGGGGCAGGTGGGTGATCGTATCCCCAAGACAGAGGATCAGGGCAACATCCGAGTCCACCAGCCGACGAAAGTCGGTTAGGTCACCCTCGATCGCACGCACCGGAAGATCGACCGCCGAGCGACGCAGAAGATCGAGGAGATGCGCCGAACTGTCGATGGCGGTCACCTGCCAGCCGGCGCGCGCGAGCGGGATGGCATGCTTGCCGAAGCCGGCTCCGAGATCGACTGCGACGGCGAGCTCGGTTGGCGGATCACCAAGCGCTTGCGCCTCGGCCCACCCTTGCGCGAGCGCGCGGTCGTGCCCGCCACACGACCAGAGATAGATGGGTGCCAGCAAATAGCGATAGTGATTGGTGACGTCGAGATCGCGCGCCGCGCCGACAACGGGCGCCGGTAGCCTCGCGGGGCGGCGAAGCAGGATGGTGGGGTGGGACATGTTTCAGGTCGTCGCCAGGTGCGGGTGAAAGACGTCGGTGCTGAGATACTTGAGACCGGAGTCGGCCATGAGCGTGACCACATTGGCGCGCGGCCCAAGTCGCTGCGCGATCTGAATGGCCGCCACGACATTGGCGCCAGACGAGGTGCCCGCACACAGCCCTTCCTCTCGTGCGAGCCGACGCGTCATCGCCTTCGCATCCTCGGTGCTGACCGCCACAATGTCGTCGAAGAGTGCCGGATCCCAGAGCGGCGGGAGGTACCCGATCCCCACTCCCTCGATCTGATGCGGGTGCGGCACACCGCCACGCAGCACGCTCGACTCTGCCGGCTCAACGGCGACCGCCCGAAACGTGGCGCCGCGTCGGCGCAATGCTGTCACGACACCTCGCGAGGACGCGCCCGTGCCCACACACTGCACGTACGCATCCACCGCGCCGTTGGTCTGCTCCCAGATCTCCTCGCCCAGTGCTTCGTACCCAGCGATGGAGTCGGCATTCTTCAGCTGATCCACCCAGTACGTGCGTGGCTCCCCGCCCAGCGCGCGCGCCCGGTCGATGAGCTGCAGGATCAGCGCCTTCGTCGTGCGCCCGTTCTCGCTGGGCACCATGACGAGGTCAGCGCCCAGCGCCATCATGTGATCGCGCTTCTCCTGGCTGAACGCGTCCGACGTCACGATGCGCAGCGGATACCCTTTTGCCGCACACACGAGCGCCAGCGAGGTGCCCGTGCTTCCGCCGCTGTAGTCCACCACCGTGAAGCCAGGTCGCAGGCGACCCGACTCCTCCGCGCGCGCGATCACGGCTTCGGCCATGCGATCCTTCATGCTCCCGGTGGGATTCTCCCACTCGAGCTTCACCAGGACCTGCGCACAGCCGGGAGGCACCACCCGGCGCAGCCGCACGAGAGACGTGTTGCCGATGGCCTCGAGCAGGTGACGAAAGGGCCGCGGTGACGATGCCGTGTCGAAGTCGGTCGCACCCATCATGACGAGCGCACGACCGCTTCGAGATAGTTGCTCGGCACCACCATCGTACCGTCCGTCGCGCGGTTGTGAGCGGCAATGAGATCGAGCAGCTCTCGCGTGAACGCCTGCTGCACGGCCGGCGATCCGTCGAGCGCTGCGAACGTCTTGTTCATCGGCCCGTAGAACGTGCGGAAGATCTCGATGAAGTGCTCGGCGGAGCGATAGCGAAACGTGAACACGCGCTCCCGAACGCGGAGTTGCGCGCGCGTCGCCGGGAACAGCACCCGCAGATGCTCCGGCGTACCCCAGAGCGCGGGCGACGCGACCCCAGCCGCCGGCGGGAGATACCGACCAATGGTTTGGAAGACGCGTCCGATGAACCCGTCCGGGGTCCAGTTGGCCAGCCCGATACAACCGCCGGGACGAGTGACCCGCAGCAGCTCCGCCGCGGCGCGCGCCTGGTCCGGCGTGAACATCACCCCGAACGTCGACAGCACCGCGTCGAAGGTCGCGTCGCCGAAGGGCAGTGCCTCGGCATCCGCCTCCTGAAAGACCACCGCGAGCCCCTCGGCGTCGGCGCGGCGACGGCCCGCCGCGAGCAACGTCGGCACATAGTCGGTGGACGTCACCTCCGCGAATCGACGAGCGGCCGCCAGCGTGGCGTTGCCGTTACCGGCTGCGACGTCGAGCACCCGCATTCCGGCTCGCAGGTCCATGGACTCGCACAGTCGCTCTCCGACGATCTGCAGTGTCGTGCCGACGACGGCATAGTCACCAGTGGCCCAGGCGGTTCGCTGGCGCTGCTTGATCGCGGGATCGACGTGATGCGTAGGGTTCGCAAGAAGACTGGACATCGGTACTCTCTCCGGTAATGGTGTGGGACGAACGATGCGCCGACATCCTGGACCGATGAATGATTGGTCGTCCGGACCTTCTGCCTGCGCGTCCGCGCGCATGGACCAGGCACCGCGGCCGGCGCTATGTTCGACGCATGGATCCGCTCTCGGAAGTGTTGCGCGCCGTGCGCCTCACCGGCGCCTACTTCTATCTCGTCGAGGCGTCGGCGCCGTGGTCAGTGTCGGCCGTTCGCGCGACAGAGCTGGCCCCGCGCGTGCTGCCCGATGCGGAGCATCTCATCCCGTATCACATCCTCACGCAGGGCGAGTGCTGGGCCGGCATCGAGGGGGACACACCCATGCGCCTGCGCACGGGCGATGTGATCGTCTTTCCGCAGGGCGATCCACACGTGCTCGCCAGCGAGACGGGCCACTTGCCGCACTCGATTCCACGAGGGGTCGCGCCGCATCGCTTTCCAACCACGTTGCGACTCGGCGCGGGCGACACGAGCGCCACGCTCGTGTGCGGGTTTCTCGGCTGTGATGCGCGACCCTTCAATCCGTTGCTCGCCGCGTTGCCGCGCGTGCTGCATCTGCCCCGCGTGGACGACAGCTGGCTCGCGGCGTTTCCCGAGCATGCGCTGCGCGAGTCACGCACCGGACGGGCCGGCGGAGACACCATGCTCACGCGCATGGCCGAGCTGATGTTCATCGAGGTGCTGCGCCGTCATCTCGAAGAGCACCACGGCGCACGCCACGGATGGCTCGCCGGGCTGCGCGATCCCGTGGTCGGTGTCGCACTGGCGCGCATGCACGAACGCCCGGCCCATCCGTGGAATCTGACCATGCTCGCGCGCGAGGTGGCGGCGTCGCGATCGGTGCTGGCGGAGCGATTCACGCAGCTCGTGGGCGTTCCGGTCATGCAGTACCTCGCGCAATGGCGACTGCAATTGGCGGCCGGCCTGTTGCTGCGTGGCGACGCCAGCGTGGCCAACGTGGGCCGACAGGTGGGGTACGCGTCGGAGGCGGCGTTCAGCCGTGCCTTCAAGCGCGCGCTACACGCCTCGCCGGCCCAGTGGCGCCGCCAGCGAGCACTCGTACCGCCAACTCCCTGAGAGCGCCGGCGACACCACCGACGTTCAGTGGCTGGCTGAACGCTTCGGCGTGACCTTCGCCGTGAACGACTGCACTTCGATCAATCCCTGTCGCACGCAGAACGTGTCGGTGCCCACTTCATAGATCTGCGCGGCGGTCTCGGCGGTCCATACGATGAACCCGTGCTCGCCGTGCGCGTCGCGATGCTGCAGCGTGAACGTGGCACCAGGCTGCTCGAACTCGGCGAGCATACGCACGAACAGCTCGCGAATGGCCACGCGGCCCGTCAGGAGTCCGTCCGGCGTGAAGAGTACGGCGTGTTCGGCGTAGTCGGCGAGGATGCCGTCGAGATCGCGCGCGGCGAAGCGGGCGAGGTGATTGGCGATGACCGTCTCGGTGTTTCGCATGGGTGTCTGGTCTGAAGGTGTGGCCTGAGCGCGCGGACCGCGCGCATGCCGACGTTAGGGCGTGCCCGCGATCGTCTCCATGACTGCGCCACCGGCGCACTTGACCAATCGTCCGCGATGGCCGCGAGGTCGCCGCGGGAGGTTCGACCGGTTACCTCGCAATCGCTGCCAGCCGAAGCGCGGCGCCCCTCGCGCGGGTGCCAGACTTCAAGGCGGCGGAGATAGCAGGTGCCATGCGTGCGACTTCCACCTGACCGCGCTGTTGACCGAGCCCGATGGCCGGTTCACCGGCTACCCGAACGAGCGGTGCTGTCGCTGAACGAATACCGGGACACTATGCGGCATGCTTCCTGTATTCGTCAGCCGCCGCTCTTTCGTTGTCGCGCTCGCACTGAGCACGCGTGCCATGCAGACCAGTGGCGCACAGTCGCCGTCCGACACCGGTCGCATCGTAGAGTACCGCGATGCCCGGTGGTTCACCGGAGCAACCTTTGAGCGTGGCTCACGCTTTGTCCGCAACGGACGCTTTGTCGCGCCACCACGCGGCAAGGCCGACAGCATCGTGCCCATGCGTGGGCAGTACGTGGTGCCGCCGTATGGCGATGCCCACACCCACAGCCCGGACGGCAGCTTCAATTTCGCCGCGATTCGCGATCTCTACCTGCGGGCCGGCGTCTTCTACGTGCAGGTGCTCGGCAACAGTCGCGTCGGCCGGCGCGAGATCGCGACGGCGGTGAATACGCCCACCAGCATTGATGTGGTGTATGCCAATACACCGGTGACCGCGTACGGCGGCCACCCGCAGCTCCTGTACGAGTCGCTGGGACTGTTTCGTGTGCCGTTCCCCAGCGAGGCGGCGCAGCGACTGGCTGCGGCGCGCAGCCGAGCCCGCGAAGGAGAGGTGTACCTGACGCTCGACAGCTTGCCGCAGCTCCCGACGGTGGTCCGTCTCCTGCGCCGGGATACCGTACCCATCCTCAAGGTCATGCTTCTCGACACGGAGCATCGCCGAACCATTCTCACGGACTCGACGCGCGCCGGCGGCTACGGACTGGGCGCGGACGTCGTGCGGCCACTTGTCGACTCGGCCCACGCCATGGGTCGAAAGGCATGGGCGCACGTCGAGACGGCCTACGATGTCCAGCTCGCCATGGACGCCGGTATCGACGGCCTTGCCCACGTGCCCGGCTACGGGATCGCCGATGCGGCCGACAGCACGCTCGATCGGTATCGGCTCTCCGAACCGCTCGCGCGTCGCATCGGGGCATCCGGCATTCCGGTCGTTACCACGATCGGCCTCGCGCGCGGCGCCGCGCGCGACAGCGCCGCCCAGCGCCGGGTGCGGACGGTGTTCGAAGAGAATATCAAGCTCCTGCACCGCTATGGCGCGCGCCTGCTGACCGGCTCAGATACCTACGCCGACGCCGAGATCATCGTACGCGATGCCACGGCATTGGCCGAGGTGCTCGGCGGGGATGGTACGCGGCTGCTCCGCCTGCGCAGCGTCACCACACCGCAGGCGATTTTTCCAGGTCGTCGCATTGGCGCTTTGCGCGTGGGGTACGAAGCGAGCTTCCTCACGTTGGGATGTGATCCGCTGGCCCGACGTGAATGTCTCGTCGACATCCGTGACCGCATCAAGCAAGGGGTTCAGATGCGCGTGCCACCGGCAGAGTGAATCGCCGCCGCGGCGCCCGTCGCGTGCTGCGACCACCGGCGCAACAGCGCCGTTCCGCGCCGGCTCGCCACGATGCGCTCGCCATCCGGAAGCTCCACAGCCAATCGGTGCGCATCGTGCGAAACAAGCGCACGAATCGCCCCGCAGTTGACGAGATGCCGTCGATGCACCCGCAGAAAGCCCTGCGCGCGGAGCTCGTCTTCCAGTGTCTGCAGGGTCACCGCATGCAGCAGGGTGCGGTCTGCGGTCACGACCTTCACACAGTCGTCGGCACCTTCGAAGCGCCACACACTGGCGAGACGCACCGGGACCTCGCGGACCCCCACCCGAACGAGCAGATGCCCGTCGGCGTTGGCGCGCGACGGTATCGTGCGCCGTCGACGACGCACGCGTTCAAGCGCTTCATGAACACGGCGAGCGCCGAATGGCTTGCGCAGGTAGTCCACCGCGTCCAGGTCGAACGCCGCTGCGGCATGCTCGGGGTGCGCCGTCGTGAAGACCACGAGCGTGTCCGCTGGGACGAGTGAGAGCGCGTCGAACACGGAGCCGCCTGGCATGCGAATGTCGACGAAGATCACATCCACCGGCGTTGGTCGCTGCACGAGCGCTGTGAGTGTCACAACGTCGAACGCCTCGGCGACCAGCACGACGGCCGGATCCTCCTGCAGCATGCGCCGAAGCGCCCGCCGCGCGAGCGGCTCATCCTCGGCGATCATCACGCGCAGCACGTCGGATGCTCCGCTCATGCGGGGACCCGCATCGTAACCTGCCAGCCGTAGCCGCCCAGCATCGTGCCCCACTGCATGTCGGCCTCGCCGCCAAAGTGCACCCGCAGGCGGGACTGCACGAGACGAAGCGCGGTCCCGGTGCCCGGGGTCGACGGGAACATCGTACCGACGCCGTCGTCCGTCACGGAGATTGTCACTGTCCGATCTTCCCGTGTTGCGCGCACTTGTACCGTCCCCTCGCCCGGACGGGGGGCGATGCCGTGCACAATCGCATTCTCGACCAGCGGCTGCAGCGAGAGCGCCGGCACCCGAATCCCTGCCGCCGCATCCTCCAGTTCCAGCACAACCCGCAGCCGTTCACCGAGGCGCAGCTGCTCCAGTGACAGGTAGTCCTCCAGATGCGTCCACTCGTCGCGCAGGGGCACCAGGTCTGACGTGGCGTCGCGCGGTGCCGTGACATAGCGAACGACGCGGCCGAATCGATCGATCGCCTCTTCGGCACCCGGATCCTGGCCGCGCACCAGCTCGAGGAGAGAATGCAGGGTGTTGAGGAGAACGTGCGGATCGAGCCGCTCGCGTAGTCGCGCGAGTTCGGCCTCCTGACGAAGCAGGTGCGCGTCCCGGGCATCGGCCATGACCTGCAGGGCGTAGCAGCTCCCGGCGACCGCCGTGTAGGCAAAGGCCAACGTGAACAGCTGCCACTGCCGGGCTGGTCCTTCCAGCCAGGTCGGCGCGAAGTGGCCATTTCTCGTGATCGCGGCAAGGCCGAGTGCGAGCGCCGTCACGAGCAGCGAGAGATGCGCGGCCGCCAGCGCCGCCAGCATGTGGGCTGGCAAGAACCACCAGCGCGCCGCACGTGACCAGGGCACCCGATCGGTGAACCAGCGGACGGCCAGCGCCATGAGCGCGAGCGCGGCGGTGTTGGCCATCGCGTCGATGCCGACATACAGCGACATCGGTTGCCCACCCGCCAGAAACACCGAGATGTAGGCCGTACACAGCATCACGGCGACGACCGCCACGAAACGCATCGGCGGCGTCGGGAAGCGCTCGGACGAACGATCGGTCATGACGTCAATCTGCGCGCGGAACGGCCGGTCGCCAACGCCGGCGTTACGACGACTCGTCGGGTCGGGTACGCATCACCAGTCCGCCCACCAGGGCGACCGCCAGCGACAGACCAAGGGATCCCACCACCACGGTGACGAGCTGCGTCACGGTGTCGATCGGTGTCCCGCCGGTCTGCAGCCTCGCGAGGAAGCCCGGATTGATGGCGGTGTAGTAGATCTGATAGAACACCACACCGATGCCGGCAAGGATCAAGGCGACCGAGAGCCCGACCGTCAGAGACTGCTTCAGTGACAGTTGGTTGTTCAACCGCGCCTTGGTGTCGCGAAGTGCCCAGACAATCGCCACCAGCGGAAAGAGAATGCCTACGAATCCGGTCTTCTCACCGACTTCGATATGGGTAGTGTGCCATCCCATGGTAAACTCGAAGAGCGTCCAGAGTGCCGTGCCGACGCCGGCAAACAGGCCGGCCACGAGCGTGGTGCGATTGAAGCTCATGAGGCGGGTAGAGTCAGGGTGAAGGTGGCGAAGCAAGGCGGCCGCGACGGGACCACGCACGAACGAGGAATGCGAGCACGCGCTCTCGAACTGCCTCCGGCTGTTCGACCGGGAACCAGTGTCCACCATCGCGGAACTGCTCGCGGACAGCGTCAGGGTGTGCCCGAGCAATCGCGTCCGCGACCTCCGACGTGCCGGACACATCGAGCATGCCTTCACCAACGAACAGTGGCATGCGGAGCGCATCGAGTCGCTCGGCGACTGACGTACGCGGCGGCGGCCCGCGAACGGCGTCGCGCTGCCACACGCGCGTGTTGGCGCGAATCAGCGACTGAAGCCACACGGTCCGCGTTGCGGTGAGATTCGTACGCATGACAGGTGAGGCCAGCCACGCCTCGGCGGCGCCTGGCGGGTCTCCGGCACGCACGCGCTCGGCAACCGCCGAGAGATCGAGCGACGTCCGTGTAACGAATCCGTTCAGGCTCGGCGAAAGCAACACGAGCGCCGAGATGCGGGAAGGCGCACGAGCCGCCAGTTCCACCGCGAGCGCGGCACCGGCGGAGTGTCCAACGATTGCGACCGTATCGAGCTGCTCGTCTCGAAGGACGGCGAGCAATTCATCGACCGGATCCTCGTCCGACGCCGCCATCGCCGATGCGCCGTGCGATTTGAGATCGACCAGCACCACCCGCGCGTGTAGCCGCCACGTGGGCACGAGGTCGCGCCACATCCGGCGATCGGCGGAGAAGCCATGAAGCAGGAGCAGCGCCGGACCGCACCCGGTTACCTCGTACGCGAGGCCACGAGAGGAGTGTCGCGCGACCGCGCCCGGTCGGCAGTGAGAGGGAGAGGCCGGCTGCGCGTGGATTGCGGAGGCGCCGAGGATCGCGTAAGCCCAGATCGTTGCGCGTGCGCGGTTGCGCATAGAGCACGCGCGTTCACGCCGGCGAAGTCTCATCGCGGCGCACTCAGCGCCGCACGCGCCTCGCTGACGATCTCCGCCACCTGTCGCACGATTTCCGCATCGCCGGTGACCTTCGCATGAGCCTCGAACGTCAGCCCGTGTGGTCCCTTGATGCGCACCCATGCCGGGTGTCGCCGGAGCTGCGTCCGCAGCACGTCAAGATCGCCAAGCACGATGTGGGTGAACAGATCCGGACGAGCGCCGGCAGCCAGCAGCGCGTCTGCGATGTCCCGGCGACCCATATGGCTCGCGGCGCCAATGGCTGTCTCGAAGTCGCCGCCCCCCCAATCCTGACAGGCGTTCACCAGCGTGGGCTGCGACTCGAGCGCCGATCGCACCGCTGACAGGTCCGCGTGTGCGGCGCGGACAAAGTCGCGCACAAGGTCCACGGACAGCGGCGGTGTCTGCTGCCCGCTGTACGGCAGCGACCGACGCCAGCCACTCATGATGAGGCTACCGACCAGGAGCGCGGATCGACGCGTGATCGGTGGCTCGGGTGAAGGGACCCGTTGCTCGATCCATGTCGCCGCGCCGTCGTGACCGCGTTGACGCGCCAGCATCGCCGGGGTTGTCCCATCGGCGAGCGTGGCATCGAGCCGGGCGCCCGCGTCGGCGAGTCGGGCGAGCGCCGCCATGTTGCCGCGGGCGGCGGCCAGATGGACGGGCAGCACCGCGTGCACATCGGGTTGGTTCGCGTTGACACCAGCGGCGAGGAGCGCCGCGACGATCTCGGCGTTTCCCTGCCCCGCCAGCGCGGCGTGCAACGCGGAGTTTCCCTGGGACGAGGTGGCCATCCGCCGCACGTCGCTCCCGCGTTCGAGCAGCAACGCCACCATGGCGGCGTGACCGAAGAACGCCGCGAGGTGCAGCGAAGGCCAACCGTCGGGTGACGTCGCGTCAGAGTCGCCCCCGCCGTCGAGCACCGCACGCGCCGCGTCCAGCGCTCCAAGCGCGGCCGCCTCGGGCAGTGTGAGCGGCCCGACCGAGGCGAGGCGATGCGCCTCATCGGTACGCCCTTCATAGAGGGCCATCAAGATCGGGGTGGTCGCCGATGTCGCCATGTTTCCTCGTGGAGATTATTGTTAGATAGTCTAATGATTAGAGTGTCTAACGGCAAGGGTCCGGGTTACGTTTCGGCATGGCCGCTCCTCGCAACCCGCGCGATCCTCACTGGGACGCGCCAACCAGTCCGTCCCCGTCGGTGGACGTGGCGCAGCTGCACCGGACCCTCGTGAACGTGTTGCGCCTGCTGCGCGACGTGGATCGCGAATCGGGTGTCAGCCCGTCGCGCCTGTCGGCGCTCTCGGTGTTGGTGTTCGTGGGCCCGATGTCCCAGGCCGAACTCGCGCGGATTGAGGGCGTGAGCGCGCCGTCGATGTCCCTGCTGGTGCGTGAGCTGGAGACCGATGGCTGGGTGGAGCGAACGGCCGATCTTGCCGACGCTCGACGCACCATCGTGAGCGCCAGCAAGGCCGGTCGCGAACTCATGCTGCGGTCCCAGCGCCGTCGCCTCGATTGGCTCGCAGAGGCGATTGCCACGCTTCCCGCCGACTCCCAGCGCGTGCTGGCGGGGAGCAGCGTGCATCTTGAGGCGCTGATTGGCGCGCTTCGGGAGACGTATCCTGTCTAGTCGCGCGGCGGCGGCGGCGCGCTCGCCCGCTCACCCGCTCGTTGGAGTGCCTCGAGCGTCTGCGTGATGGCAGATGGGACAGTCGGCTGTACCCGTCCCCCGAGCCACTCCCCCAGAAATCGCTCCACGGCGCGATTGACGGCGAGCGAGGTGGATTCCTCGTTGAAGCTGTGCCCTTCATTGCCGGCCAACAGCAACGTCACGGGCAACCCCCGGTTGCGCCACGCGGTCACCACCCGCAGCGCCTGATCCGTGCGCACGCGCGGATCGTTCTCGCCGTGAACTACCAGCAGCGGGCCCTTGGCCTTGTCGAGTTGCCCGAGCGGCGACACACGGCGCATGCGCTCACGATCGACTGGATGGTCCGGATTGCCAACGAAGCGATACCAGGAGCGCGGAAGGAATGGCTGCCACGACGGAGGAAAGGCCCGGACCAGTGTTTCCAGATCGAACGGACCGGCATAGTCGATCCCGCATCGGTAGTGCGCAGCATCTCGCGTCATCCCAACGAGCGCCGCAAAGCCCCCGTACGAACCACCCAGAATGCACACGCGCGCCGGATCGACATTGGCCTCGCGGACGCTCCATGCGATTGCATCGAGCAGATCGTCGGACATGCGTCCCCCGAACTCACCGACCGCCCCGTCCACGGTGGCGCGCCCAAGTCCGGTCGATCCGCGGAAGTTCACCTGAATGACTGTGTAGCCGCGATTGGCCAACAGCTGCGTTTCGCCGGCGTAGCCCACCTCGTCGCGACTCCACGGGCCGCCATGCACGGCGACCACCGCAGGTTGGCGCGCGTTGGCCGGCCCGGGAAGCCGCACCGGCGAGCGCGTCAGCAACAACGAGAGACGAAGGCCATCGCGGGCCCGAAACCAATGAAAGGAGGTGGGCGCCAGCTGGCGTCGATCGATGTTCGGGCGCATCGCGAAGGCCGTGTCAATGCGACCACGCTGCGTATCGTAGAAGAGGAAGCGTCCGGGATCGGTGGGGGCGTGCGAGTAGAACACCAACCGGGAACCGGTCGCTGTGGCACTTTCGAATTCGAGTGCGCGCGCGGGAAGTCCCGACGGCGTCGTGTGGTCCAGTGTCCCCAGTGCGGCGCGCAAGCGCGCCTGGCCGCTCACGCTCACCGGCACAAACGTGCGATACGAGGTGGCGCACGACTCGCCGAGCGCCGTCCCCTCAAGCGTGGTAACGAGCGTGCCGGCATCGAACCCGCGGCAGGACGACGCCATACGCTTCCGTACTCGGCCCGTCGCAGCGTCGAGCCAGACGAACGCCTCCGCCGCCGAGCGCGCATTGGAGCGTGCCACCAGCACGCGCCCGCCCCGCTCGGCGCCAAGCAACGTGAAGCGCTCCGCCGGCGGGGCGCGATACACGACCCGCCAGCCGGCGCCGGGTGGGCCTGCAGGTGTTCGCACCTCCAGCATGCCGTCGCCGCGCACCGCGCTGGCTCCCGCGACGGTCCCCTCGGGCGTGATCGCCCAGACGGTCACATCCCCGGGATTCGCGGCAATTCGTTTGAGCGAACCGGTCGTGAGATCGATCGCGTAGACATCGCTGACCCGCGCGTCCCGATGGTTTGAGGCGATTATGGCGCGCCCATCGGCGGGCGTCGCGAGCAGGTCGACCTCCGCGCCGGCAAATGGTGTCAGATCCATGGCACGGGCTTCGATCGCGCCGTCGGTCGAGAGCGCCTGTGGATCCACCCGCAACAGGTGGTAGCCTTCATCGCCACCGCGATCGTGCAGGATGAGGAGCCAGCGCCCGTCTCCCGACCAGCGGACGTTGTTCACGGACCGCACGGTATCCTGAAACGCCACACCGAGTCGGCGTGGGGCGAAACCATCCTCGCGTGGACCCGTGGTATAGATCACAACCGCCGGATGGGACCCAACCCGTTCGAGCACGGCCAGTGTCTTACCCGAGGGATCGATCTGTACGGACGTGACCCGCGGACGCGCCAGCAGCTGTTCCAACGGCAACAGTGGAACCGACTCGCTGGATTGCGAGTGCGCGGTCTCGCCTCGCAGGCTCACACCAATCAGGATGGCCGCGGCGGTCAGCCATGCGCGGAGCCGACCCATCGAGGAATCAACGTGACAGTACATGTCGAGACGATAGTCACCGGAAGCGGTCGTCGGATAGAACGAATCGGAAGCGACCCACAACTCCCGGGCATGCGTCGCATCGAGTGGCATGAGGCGCATACGCCTGACGGGGAGTTCCTTCGCTTGCCGTTGGCCGATATCGTCTGCACCGTCAATCTCGGCGTGATCGGCCGGTACCGCATGCCGGGCACCCGCCGGTGGCAGGTCTTTCCACGGGTCGCCCTCCGTGGCATTGCGTCGGCGCCATCTGAGGGACGGGACCCGCGGCGTGGAGCCATCCGCTACGCAAGTATTGTCGTCGCGCCTTGGGCACTGCCGATGTACACCGGTCTGTCCGGCGGGCCGCTCGCGAATCGCATCATCTATCTCGCGGACGCCGCCCCAGCGTGGCGCGCGCTCAGCGCCCGCCTGCAGGCCGCGTTCGACGGTGATCAGGCGCTGCAGGCGGTCTGCGACACACTTGCTCGCATGGTCTCGGCCCAATCGTGGTCACAGCGAGTCGCTCAGGTCCTCGATGATCTCGTCGCCGATATTCCAATCGCCGACGTGGCGTCCCGAGCCGCGCTGTCTCCTCGACGCGTTCATCAATTGTGTGTCGCGCACACTGGACACAATCCGTCATCATACCGGCAGATCGCCCGATTCGGTCGCTTGACGCAGGCGTTGCATGCGGGAGGCGCGTCGACATCATGGAGCGCGCACGTGCGCGACTATGCGGATCACTCCCACGCGATCCGCGAGTTTCGCCGACTCGCGACCATGACGCCGCGCGCCTACGCTGCCAGTCGGCCGGCGATGACGCGCACGTTCTCGATCGCCCCGATTGGGGGCGCTGCGGGACGCACGAAAGCACTCGCATCCTGAGCACCGCGGTTGACCACGTTCCCTCGAGGCGGACGAGCCCGTCGAAGTGGAAGTGCTCACGTCATGCGTCTCGAACCGCATCGTTCGCCGCGGTTGTCTTGACGCGACCGAATCGGGCCGACCACTTAGAGCGTGGAGCACACCGTCGACGCACACCGGACGCCCGCGGCGGCCGCCATTCGCGAGGAGCTCGACCGGCTGATCGCCGGCCCGCTCGCCTCGTCGCCGCAACTCGGGCGCTTCCTGCGCTATATCGTCGACGAGGATCTCGCCGGTCGCGCGGCGCAGCTCAAGGAGTACACGGTCGCGGTCCGTGGGCTCGGCAAGCCCGATGGCTTCGATCCGGCAGCCGATGCGGCCGTGCGGGTCGCGGCACGACAGCTGCGCTTCAAACTCGGGGCGTATTACGCCGACGCCGGCGCCAATGCGCGCGTCGTGATCGACGTCCCGAAGGGTGGGTATGCGCCGCGGTACGAGATGCGCGCGCCGGTAGCGGCGCACATACCGGCAACTGTGCCGGCGCCCTCCACCAGCGCGCCCCCTCCGCGCGTTCGCCGCGTGCTTCTGGCCGGTGGGGTGTGCCTCGCGCTCCTCGGCGCACTCGCTGTCGCCCGTCATTCGTCCGCGTCCCCCCGGCGTGAGCGGGCGATCATCGCGGTGCTCCCCTTCGCCAATCTCACCGGGGTGCCCGGCGACGAACTGCTGAGTGACGGGCTGAGCGATGAAGTCACGTCGGCGATTGCGCGCGACACGACAGCGCGCGTCATCGCGCGGACCTCCGCCTGGCGGTTTCGCGATTCGTCGCTGGATGTGCGCACCATTGGGCGACGTCTCGGCGCCACGCACGTGCTCGAAGGCAGCGTGCGACGGCTGGGCACGCGGTATCGCATTTCGGTGCAACTGAATGGGACCGCCGGCGGCGAAACAGTGTGGGCCGATCAGTTCGACGTCGACCGCGACGCGGCCTTTGGACTGTATGATCTCATCGCGAGTCGGATGCACGAGGCGATGATGGTCCGTCTGGCCGGCGGCTCGAGCCCGTGGCCGGCTCGACAGCCCCCGCGTGATCCGCGCGTGGCGCGATGGCTCGCAGAAGCGCGCTACTTCTGGAATCAGCGTACGGACAGCGGCTTCGTGCGAGCGTTGGCCGCGCTCGACACGGCCGCCACGGCCGACTCGGCGTATGCGCCCACATGGGCTTTGCTGGGCGCGGTACGCGCGACGATGGAGATGAACCACGTCACGATCCCCGGTCTGTCGGCCGCGGTGGCGCTGCAGGCGGCCGCCAGAGCCCTCGCTCTCGATTCCACACTCGGCGAAGCGTGGACGACCGTCGGCATGATGCGCGGATTTCACGAGTGGCGTTGGGAAGCCGCCGACAGCGCCTTCCGGCGGGCCGTCGTGCTCGCTCCCAGCTTTCCAACCGCGCATTCGTGGTATTCGAATCTCTGCACGGCACTCGATGACGTGGCCTGCGCCATGCGCGAAATTGAAGACGCCGAGCGACTCGATCCGCTCTCGATGCCCATTGCGTACGGGGTCGCACAGGCGGCGTACTACGGACGGCGATGGGACACCGGCCTACGCGCCGTGGAGCGGGCCATCGCGCTCGCTCCCGACAATCCCTGGTCCAAACGACTCAAGGCCAAGTTGCTGCGGGGTGCCGGTCGCACGACCGAGGCGAGAGCCCTATTCAGCGAGCTCGGCGATTCGGTTGACCTGGCGCTTTTCGACACGGTTCGCCGCGCCCGCGAGGTGCCGCGGCTGCTCGCCAAGTTGACGGCCGATGAGCAGGGGCGATCGCAATTCTGGCTCGCCACCAACTTCGCGCAGATCGGGATGACCGACAGCGCGCTGGCCTGGCTCGAGCGCGGCTACGCGGTTCGACAGGCCGACATGTCCTCCATTCTGGCCGATCCGATGATCGATCCCCTCAAGCGCGACCCCCGCTATGTCACGATGGTGCAGCGGATGGGACTGGGCGGACGTTTCCGAGGGGCAGTTAACCGTTAGCAACGTTGACGCACCGTCCCGATATCGCCGACGATGCCGACATGCATGCACGACTGATCTTGCTCGCCGGCGCGGTCCTGTGGGGTGCGGCCGGTTTGAGCAGCTGCGGCGGTGACTCGGCGGGCGGCACGACGAATCCGACGCCCACGCCGACCCCCAATCCCAACCCCTCCCCGTCGGCCAACGTGACACTGACGCTGACGTCGGAGAATCTCGACCTCGCCGACGCCGGGCAGCTCTACGTGTACGTCGGCGATGCCCCGCTGACCCGGGCGGGTATGGCCGCGAACCTGAATGAGAACGCGCCGGCCCTGCGCTACGAGCCCGGAGTGGCCAGGAAGACGGTCACGCTGCAGGTGCCGCGAGGGAAGACGGTGACGGTGTTTGCCATCGAGTTCAACACCAACGGCCTGACGCCGGTGCTGGCACCAACACCGATCCTCACCCGCGCGCCCAACAACTACTTCGAGTTCAAGGCGTGGCTTGGCGATTTCGCCGCCTCGCCTGAACCCGGGGTGGCCGTGCTGACCGCCGATCGCGACCGGTCCATCACCGCGACGTGGACACGACAGGCGGGCGTCGGCTTCCGACAGCTCGGATGTTCGAACAAGAAGCTTCAGTTTCAGGGACCGGGGCTTCTCACGTTTGGCCCCACGCGCCCGGATTCAGCGGCCGACCTCACGTCGACCAACGCGTTCACCACCGGTGGCGTCCCGCTGCTTCAGACCGAAGCGGACCAGAGCTTTCTCTACGCCAAGCAGGGCACCACGCTCATCCTGCGTGGGCACCCCAATGTGCGCGAGGATCGCTCCCCGTCACAGCTCAAATCCGGATTCATTCGCTGGGACGGTCAGGCCTCTCGCTGCGGCACCAACATCACCTGTCAGATCCTGATCCCCCGGGCGGACAGCGCGTCGCTGCTGCCGCCTATCCGCATGATCAACGGCTACTCGGTCACCACGATGAACGGCAACCCGATCTACGGATGCAACTGCAACCCCAATAATCCCAATCCGCCCTGCCAGCAGCTACCATAGGGCGCGAGCGGCAGGATTCTGCACCGCTTCGAGATGCGATTGGAGAGCGGGTGGCGCTCAGTGCGCCATCCGCGTGCCACTCTCCAGCGCCGTCTTGAGATCGGAGAGAATCCAGGTCCATCCGGCACTGATCGGATAAGCCGTAGCCCCGCTTCTGCGTCCACGCGGGATAGGTGATCGGCTGCCAGATGGCCTGCGGCGTGGCGCGAATGAAAAGGCGGCAGACCCCGCGCAGGCTAGCGACGCGGCAGCGCCCGGAGAAAGGGCAAGACATCCGCCGTGAAGTACGGTTCCTCCGTGCCCCAGAAGAGATAGTCGAGTCGGAGCGGCGTGACGGCGTATGCGTAGAGCTCCGCGACCGTGATGCGGCGGCCGGTGCGCCGATCCCGGTCGGTCAGGTTGCCATCTTGCACGGCCATGGCCGCGATCACGCCCGGCGGCCGCTGGGCGATGAGCGCGAGACTATGGCTCCGCTGAAACGGGCGGTACGGCAACACGTCCGGTCCGCCGATGCCCGCGCCGATCGCGGCCGCGTGCGTATGTACCCCCCGCAGTAAGCCGCGGTCTTGGTCGGGCAGCGTTTCGCCGGGCATGAAGTTGGCGTAGAGCACCACGCACGACTGCTGGAACGCGGCACGCGCCGCGGTCAGCATATCCCGCACGCCGGCAGCGTACGCGTCGGGAGAGTATCCGAGCGGTTGCTGTGCCGGATCGTCGAACCCGATCGACGTCTCTGCAAGCACGACCCCTTCAATGCGTCCGTCGAACTCGTGCGCCAAGGCCGCGAGCAGCCGTGCATATCGTGCGCGCACCGCCGGATCCCATCGACGGGCCACCCAACCGCCGAACCGCGGCACACCATCGGCGCCCACTTCGTACTTCCGGGCGATCCCGCCGTGATACGTCGTGTCGGTCCGCAGGTAATCCGGGGTCACGATCGTTTCGCTGAACGAGACATCCTGCAGCTGCAGGAACAGGCGTTTGCCGTGCGCCGTCAGGAAGGCGAGCCGTTCCCGGATGCCATCGAACGCATACTGATCAGGGGTGGGCTCCAGCTCGCGCCACGTGTACGTGAGTTGGGCGCCGACGAGCTGCGGATGCTGCAGAAAGCTCGTATCCGCCACGCGGTCGTGATCGCGCCGGAAGAACACATAATGAGCCGGGGTGCCGTCGCGCGCGGCCGAGCCGCAGCTGGGTGGCAGCGCGACCATCAGGGCCGCGAGGAAGGTAAGCATGGCCGTCGTGTGCCCCGCTTTGGTCTCCGAAGGCTACTTCACGCGGTGGCGAGTCGGGCGAGGTGCCCGTCGCACTCCTGAACGCCTTCAAGGATACCGAGCGCGTCGTACAACGGCCTGGCCTCTCGCCATGATATCGCAGCCTCCGGCAACTTCCCCAGTGACTCCTGAGCGAGCGCAAGCACGCGCAGTGCATTTGCCAGGTCGAGCGAAGCACCCCCGCCCTTCTGCCGATAGAGCGCTACTGCCTCTGCCGCTGCAGACTCAGCCGAGCGATGTTGGCCGAGCTCACGCTGAAGGTCCCCCACATGTCGCTGGGCGTAGGCAAGTTGCGTGATATCGTTCGCGGTGCGAGCGAGGTCGGCGGCACGTTCGTAGCCCTGGAGAGCTTCGCGCAGGTGACCCTTCATGCGATCCTGACGGGCCCGGTCGACGATCGATTCTATATCCTCAGACATTCAGTACTCCGTGGCTGCTGAACGCTTAGCTCTGCCCTTGGGCCTCATAACAACGCGACGCGCGAGCGCAGCGAGCCAGTCGCGCTCACAAACTTGCCCCGTCGGCAACAGCGACCGATCGATGGCGATCGGAACCCTCTAACCGGCTCGAGAACAGCACATTCGTCAGAAGGGTGTGTCATGCTCCATGCCAGCCAGACCCCGCTCGTCATCGAGATCCACCTCGTGCGACGCGTAAGACACGCTACGAATGCGAACGCCATGCGCTGACCGCTCTGATAACGTCACGGGGTATCGAGCCTCTCGCACGGCGGAACGACGATCAAGCCAAGAAACATCCTTGAAGCGTAGTTCCGTTCGACCGAACACAACGACGTTATGCGATCCCAACGGATGGACAACCTCGCCATCTTGGTCATCCCAATCATCATCGTCGACAGTTCCAACCTGAGTGGAGGCGAACAGTATTCCGTCGAACTCAAGCACGTTTCGGACATACTCCGCTACGGCCTGCGTGGGGAGGTATTCAAGCGGTTCATCGTGTGGCTGCACAGGCTGAGTAATGAGTCGATGGAAGCCGCGCAGAAACTGCGCGCGCGCAACGCGCTCGAAATACTGCGGAGCAAACACGCTGCCTGTGAAAGAGGCACCGAGCCTCCTTAAGTCTAGGATTCGCAGCGGCTTGGACGTACGAAATTTTCCGACCACGACGAATCCTCCGACGGCCGGCCGGACCTCAGCGATTGCTACAATCTCCGCCATCGCGCCATAGAACACAGCGATTCCCGCAGGGTTCATCCGACCTGCCGCTGCCACGTTGGATGGAGGAGGTGCCAGCTCCTTCGCTGGCGCGGCAAGAAATGCCCTTGCCTCGTCGACAGAGTTAGCTCGACGCGCTCGAAATATCGGTGCCACCTCGCCACCGTCACCGAGAACGATCGTGGGGAGCTCGCTTGCCTCAACGCTGCCGCGGGCTCCCAGAATCCGAGACAGAGTCTCTAGAGCGGCGCCGCCGAAGAAGCGCTGGTCATGCTTGAGAGTATCGGCAAACGCTTGCCAAGCCTCCTGAAAGTGCTCTGCGCCGACTTCAGCCCGAACATAGTGCTGATCGGTTGCGTAGAACGGATCCTCACCGTCGCGAGGATCTGCGGGATCGAGGTCGATTAGCTCCTCCAGTAACGCCTCCGCTGCATCAAGATCAATTTCAAGCAGCTCCTGCAGATAAAGGATGATCTCGTCGCCCTCTTGAGAGTAGTGCGGCTTGTCAGAGTCAGCCGTGAATCGCGGCGAAATGCCTCCTATACGGAGAGAGCCGCGGATCGTATCGTCGACATGTTTGGCAAGATCTCGCACGGAGATTCCTGGCCGGGACACATTGCAGTACTTGCACCGCACCGAGGACGCGTCCGCCTGTAGTCGGTCGCGAAGGTCGGCGTCGCCAATGCAGTTAAGGCAGATCGAAGGCCTCGTTGCCCTAGACATCGTCTTCTGAGGTTACAGTTGAGTGTTGCGTGCTTGCGCGGATCGAACGGTGCCCCTAAGGGGTTGACTATCTTGCCTTACTACAGACTGGCTGCACTACCCCAAGAGTGACCTTCAAGCGTGGGGCTCCGCGACTGTTCGACACGCGGCGCCACCGAACGCCGGCTTCTGTAGCTGGCGCAAAAACAAACTGCGAGCGTAGCGAGCTACCGCAGCGTCCGACTGCTGCAAGCATCGTTAGGTGCCACTGGCGGAAACGAGCGCGCCTATGCACCCGCGTTCCTCAATTTTCACCAGCTCCTGCATCAGCCGATAGAGCGACCGCCCCACAAATAGGCTGAGTCGCGCATTCCCAGGAAACGCTTGAGTTGAAAAACCAGTAAAGATTCGGGTATTGCCGTCTGTCCACGCAGGCCAGATCATCTGCAGTACTACGCCGGCGATACGCTTCTCGGGTCCGGAGTAGGCTCGCGCAAGGTGCTCTTTCCAGAAGGCGTAGAGATCAGCACGAGCAGCGGAGAGCGCTCCATCCTGTGAGTAGGTCGAGTATGCAACGAATGTCCGCTGCATGGCGGGCGAAGGATCGAGCCAAGCAAATCCAATGTTTCTGTAGAGTCCGCGCGCAGAGCTTAGACGTTTCTCGAGCTGTGTATAAGCTTCTAGCATTCGTGTCCGAGCCTTACGGGGAGAGTACAGTCGCTTGCACTCAACGAAAACTCGGGTTCGACCTCGAAGCGCTACAATGTCGCAGTCATCATTTAGGGCCACAACGTATCCAGCGAGCGAAAAGTATATGGCTGCTCGAAGCTCCAAGAACAGATTCCGTCCGTGCTCGTGCTCATAGTCTTCGATCGGCAAACCGTCTAGGGAGACTCTGATCAAGTAGTGCGCCTGCGAGGGGAAATCGCAATATTTGCGCGCGCGATTCTCCCTCTGCCTTGGAGCCTGTGGATGACCGAGCAGCGCACGTTTGCCGATGCGAT
>JBDHVK010000063.1:0-21453 GCA_039809645.1 Gemmatimonas sp. | reverse complement strand
ATATCAGAAGCGGATCACGTGAATTCCATCATCGCGGCCGGGCGGGCCGACCTGTGCGCGGTGGCGCGGCCGCATCTTGCCAATCCGGCGTGGACGCTCACCGAGGCGGCGCGCATCGGCTTCACCGGCATGCGATGGCCGGCTCCCTACGAACGCGGCAAGCGTCAGCTCGAAACCCTCTTTGCTCGCGCGGCGGCCACGGCGGCGCCTGCGCCGCGCGATGGATTTGACGCGACGCCCACACGGGAGGATGCATGAGCGCACTCATGGGCAAGCATGCACTGGTGACCGGCGCCGGTCGCGGCATCGGCGCGGCGATCGCGCAGCGACTCGCTTCTGACGGGGCCAGTCTGACGCTGGTGGGGCGCACGCGGGCGACACTCGAGCAGACCGCCGCACTGCTCGGCGACGCGCGTGTGCTCGTCGGCGATGTGACCGATGCGACGGCGTTTGCGGACGCGGTGCGGGCGCTCCCGCGCGTGGACATCCTCGTGAACAACGCCGGGCAGGCCGTCAGCGCGCCGGCCACGCGCACGACCGACGCCATGTGGGCTGCCATGCTCGCGGTGAATCTCACGGCGCCCTTCACGTGCACGCGCACGCTGCTGCCCGCCATGCTCGAGGCGGGATGGGGGCGCGTGGTCACCATCGCCAGCACGGCCGCGCTGCGTGGCTATCCCTATGTGTCGGCGTATGCGGCGGCCAAGCACGGGGTGCTGGGTTTCACGCGCGCGCTTGCGCTCGAAGTGGCCGCGCGTGGCGTGACCGTCAATGCGATATGCCCCGGCTTCACCGAGACCGACATGCTGCAGGAAAGCGTGGCGAACATCATGCAACGCACGGGGCGCAGCGAGGCCGAGGCGCGCGACGTGCTGGCGCAGCTCAATCCACAACACCGCTTCGTGACTCCCGCCGATGTGGCGCACGTGGTGGCCGCGCTCTGCGCGCCGGCCGCATCGGCACTGACCGGGCTCGCGTTGCCGGTGAGCGGCGGGGAGGTCATGTGAGCACCGCGCCCACCCGTCGCCGCGCGCCACGTGTGAAGCCGTTCGAGCAGGTTCACCTGCTCGACGACGCCACGCTCGGGCAGGAGGCCCGGCTCACGGCGGCCGATCATTCCGCGGTGCGTGTGTGGCTTCGGCTGCTTTCCTGCAGCGCACAGATCGAGCGGCATATTCGGGCGCGCTTGCGCGCGCGCTTCGGGATGACACTGCCGCGCTTCGACTATCTGGCCCAGCTCGAACGACACCCTGATGGACTGCGTCTCAACGTACTGTCGCGCTATCTCATGGTGACCGGTGGCAACGTCACCGTGCTGACCACGCAGCTGCTGGCCGACGGGTGGATCGAAAAGCTCCCTGACGCCACCGATGGCCGCTCCACCATCGTGCGCCTCACCACGAGTGGCCGCCGGCGCTTTCTGCGGATGGCGGCGGAGCACGAACAGTGGGTGGTCGAGCTGCTCGATGGTTTCGACGCCCCGCACCGCGATGTGCTCTACGCGCAGCTCGGCCGACTGCGTGTGCATCTCTCGACTCGAACGACCGACGCCTCATGACGGCTCCGCACGCAGGGCTCGACGCCGGCACGACCCGGACCATGACCCGTTTCACGGCCACGCACTTCAACTGGGCGCTCGATGGCGCCGTGGCCACCATCACACTCAATCGCCCCGAGCGGAAAAATCCGCTCACGTTCGAGAGCTACGCCGAGCTGCGCGATTGCTTCCTCGCGCTGCGCCAGGCGACCGATGTGCAGGCGGTGGTGCTGACCGGCGCCGGCGGCAACTTCTGCTCCGGCGGTGATGTGCACGAGATCATCGCGCCACTGGTGGCGCTGCCGGCCCCCGATCTGCTGCGCTTCACGCGTCTCACCGGCGATCTGGTGCTCGCGATGCGAGCCTGTCCGCAGCCGATCATCGCCGCCGTGGATGGCGTGTGTGCCGGCGCCGGCGCGATCCTCGCCATGGCGTCGGACCTGCGCTACGGGACCGAGCGAAGCAAGGTGGCGTTCCTCTTCAATCGCGTGGGGCTTGCGGGGTGCGACATGGGAGCGTGCGCCATGCTGCCGCGCATCATCGGGCAGGGGCGAGCGAGTGAGCTGCTCTTCACGGGACGGGCGCTCGGTGGTGCGGAGGGTGAGCGCTGGGGGTTCTTCAATCGCGTCGTCGGGGCGGAGGCGCTGGTCGCCGAGGCGCAGGCGATGGCGCGTGCGCTCGCGGCCGGCCCCACCTTCGCGAATGGCATGACCAAGCGCATGCTGCATCAGGAGTGGAACCTGTCCATTGAGCAGGCCATCGAGGCCGAAGCGCAGGCGCAGGCGCTCTGCATGCTCACCGAGGACTTTCAGGCGGCGTATCGCGCGTTTGCGGCGCGCGAGACGCCCGTATTCCGGGGGCGCTGATGGCCGACGTGACCTACCGGCGCTGGCCGTTCTTCGACGCGCCGCATGGGGAGTTTGCCGACGCGCTCGAGACCTGGGCCGACGGCGCGCTCGCCGATCGCTCGCATGACGACGTGGATGCCACCTGTCGCACGCTCGTACGGGAGTTGGGCGCGGCCGGCTGGCTGCGACACGCCGTAGCCGGTATGGGGCACGGTGGTGCCCGCGATGTAATTGACACGCGCACCATCTGTCTCGCGCGGGAAATCCTGGCGCGACACGATGGGCTGGCCGATTTCGCCTTTGCCATGCAGGGGCTGGGATCGGGCGCGATATCGCTGGCGGGCACCGACGCGCAGCGCGCCGCCTATCTGCCGCGTGTCGCGGCCGGCACGGCGATCGCGGCCTTCGCCCTGTCGGAGCCGCAGTCGGGCTCCGACGCGGCGGCGCTGCAATGCGCGGCGCGTCTTGATGGCGACGGCTACGTGCTCGACGGTGAGAAGACGTGGATCTCGAACGGTGGTATCGCCGACTTCTACGTGGTGTTCGCGCGCACGGGTGAGGCGCCCGGTGCCCGCGGTATTTCGGCGTTCATCGTCGATGCTGACTCGCCGGGGCTGCAGATCGCCGAGCGGTTGCAGGTGATGGCGCCCCACCCGCTGGCGAGATTGGTGTTCAGCGAATGCCGGGTGCCGGCGTCGCAGCGCATCGGTGCCGCCGGAGAGGGCTTCAAGATCGCCATGCGCACGCTCGACGTGTTTCGCACGTCTGTGGCGGCGGCGGCGCTGGGCTTTGCCCGCCGCGCGCTCGATGAGGCGCTGGCCCGCGCCAGGACTCGCCCGATGTTCGGCGGGGTGCTGGCCGACCTGCCGCTCACGCAGGCCAACCTTGCGCAGATGGCGATGCGCGTGGACAGCGCCGCCCTGCTGACCTATCGCGCGGCGTGGCAGCGCGATCGGGGTGAGTCGGTGACGCGCGAGGCGGCGATGGCCAAGTACGTGGCCACGGAGCACGCGCAGCAGGTGATCGACATGGCGGTGCAGCTGTGGGGTGGGGCTGGCGTGGCACACGGTGTGGTGGTGGAGCGGCTCTATCGGGAGATTCGCGCGCTCCGCATTTACGAAGGGGCGAGCGAGGTGCAGCAACTCATCATCGCGCGCGAAATGCTGCGCGATGCGTCACGTTCGGTCACCTGAGGAGGGCACGGCACATGGCCACGGCCCACGTCGATACCTTCGCCGCCGATCATCTGCCGGCGCCCGACGACCTGCCCGAGTTTCTGTTCGATCTGCCCGAGCTGCAGTTTCCGGAGCAGCTCAACTGCGCCGTGGAGCTGCTCGATGCCCGTGTGGCCGCCGGCGACGGTGATCGCGCGTGTCTGCTGGCGCCCGGCGTGCGCTGGACGTATCGCGACCTGCAGGCCCGGGTCGATGCCATCGCCCACGTGCTGGTGCACGATCTGGGGCTCGTTCCCGGCAATCGCGTCCTGCTGCGCGGGGCGAATCACCCCACGCTGGTGGCGTGCTGGTTTGCGGTGATCAAGGCCGGCGGCATTGCCGTCACCACCATGCCGATGCTGCGGGCCAAGGAGCTCGGCACCATGATCGCGATCGCGAAGATCACGCACGCGCTCTGCGACGCCTCGCTGCTCGATGAACTCGAGGCGGCCCAGGTGGCCAATCCGTTTCTCACCACGATCTGTGCCTATCACAGTGCCGCGTCCGACGGGCTCGAGGCGCGCATGGCCGCCCACGCGGCGCCGTTCGCGGCGGTGAACACCGCGGCCGACGACACCTGTCTGCTGGCCTTCACCAGCGGAACCACGGGCATTCCGAAGGCCACGATGCACTTTCACCGCGACGTGATGGCGATCTGCGCGTGCTGGCCGCGCTCGGTGTTGCAGGCATCGCGCGACGATGTGTTCACCGGCAGTCCGCCGCTCGCCTTCACATTCGGGCTGGGCGGGATCGTACTCTTCCCGATGGCCATCGGCGCCGCCGCCCTGCTGCTCGACAAGGTGTCGCCGCCACATCTGCTGGACGGTGTGCGTGAACACGGGGCCACGGTGCTCTTCACGGCGCCGACCAGCTATCGCGCGATGGCGGCGATCATCGCGGCGAGCCCGGCGGCGGCACCGCCGCTGCGTCTGCGCAAGTGCGTGTCCGCCGGTGAAGCGCTGCCGGCCGCCACGCGCACGCTCTGGCGTGACACCACGGGGATCGAGCTGATCGATGGCATCGGCGCCACCGAAATGCTGCACATCTTCATCTCCGCCAACGAAGCCGACGCGCGCCCGGGCGCCACGGGGAAGCCGGTGCCCGGCTACGTCGCCGAGGTCGTCGATGAGCACGGCCAGCCGGTGCCGACCGGTACGGTGGGCAAGCTGCGGGTGAAGGGCCCCACCGGATGCCGCTATCTGCGCGATGAACGCCAGCGCACGTACGTGCACGACGGCTGGAACTACACCGGCGATGCGTATCTCGTGGACGCCGACGGCTACTTCCACTATCAGGCGCGGCTCGACGACATCATTATCTCGAGCGGCTACAACATCGCGGGTCCCGAAGTGGAGAACGTCTTGCTCCAGCATCCGGCGGTGGCCGAGTGTGGCGTAGCCGGTGTGCCCGACGAGGAGCGTGGGCAGCTCGTGAAGGCCTACGTGGTGCTGCGTCCAGGCTACGAGGGCGATGCGGCCATGGTCAAGGCGCTGCAGGAGTTCGTGAAGGCCACCGTGGCCCCCTACAAGTATCCGCGCGCCGTGGCCTTCGTGCCGGCCCTCCCGCGCACCAACACCGGCAAGCTGCAGCGCTTCCGGCTCAAGGAGTTGGAGACATGAGTACGCCGTGGCCACCGGCCGATCGCGACATGTTGCACTGGCACACCACCGCGCTGCGGGTGCCCTTCAGTGTGTGCGATCCCGCCGGAATCGTGTTCTTCGTGCAGTATCTCGTGTTCTTCCAGAACCTCACCGATGCCTGGATCACGGACCAGTTGGGCATCTCGTACGCCGAGCTCCTCGGCCCACGTCAGGTTGGGTTGCCCACCGTGCGGTTGGAAAGCGACTTCCGCGCCATCAGTCGCATGGGAGATGATGTGACGCTCGCCATCGCCGTGGAGCGACTGGGGGAGAAATCGGTCACGCTGCGCTTCGAAGTGCGGGGCACCGATGGCGTGCTGCGCGTGGCGGCGCGTCAGGTCATCGTCTGCACCTCGCTCGCGACGCACGGGTCGATGCCGCTGCCAGACGACCTGCGCACGGCGATTCACCGGTTCATGCAGGAGACCTCGTGAAGACGGCGTTGCTTCCCGAAGGATGGCCGCGTCCGCGCGGCTATGCGAACGGCGTGTCGGTACGCGGCCGCCAGGTGTATGTGGCCGGCATGATCGGATGGGATGCCCAACAGCGGTTCCACACCGACGACTTTGCCGAGCAGGCGCGCCAGGCGCTCGAGAATGTGGTGGCGGTGCTCGCCGCGGGTGGTGCGACTCCCCGCGACATCGTGCGCATGACGTGGTATGTGGTCGATCGCGACGAGTATCTCGCCGCCGCGCCCGCCGTGGGCGCCGCGTTTCGTGAGCTCATTGGCCACTACGACATCGCCATGACCGCCGTGCAGGTGGTGGCCCTCATCGAGCCGCGGGCGCGCGTGGAGATCGAGGTCACCGCGGTGGTGCCGGAGTGACGCATGACCGCCACTGAACAGACGCCCGTCACCACCACGCGCGACGGAGATGTGCTGGTGGTGACCATCGATCATCCGCCGGTGAATGCGCTCTCGCACGCCGTGCGGCAGGGGCTCATGGCGGCGGTGGCGCTGCTCGAGACGGATGCGAGTCTGCGCGCCATGGTGATCGCGAGTACCGGCAGAATCTTCATTGGCGGGGCCGACATTCGGGAGTTCGGCGGGCCACGGTTGTCGCCGATGCTCAACGACGTGTGCGCGGCGCTCGATGCCTGCACCAAGCCGATCGTGTCGGCCGTGCACGGTGCGGCGCTTGGTGGCGGCTTCGAAGTGGCGCTCGCCTCGCACGGACGCGTGGCGTCGCCGGCTGCGGTGGTGGCGTTTCCGGAGGTGTTGCTCGGACTGTTGCCCGGCGCGGGTGGCACGCAGCGCGCGCCGCGGCTGTGTGGGGCGTCGCTCGCGCTCGATCTCATGCTGAGCGGGCGCAAACTGCCGGCCGCCGACGCGCTCACGGCTGGGCTCATCGACGCGATCGCTGACGATCCGCGTGCGGCGGCGCTGGCGATGGCGCGGGCCCTGGCGGCACGCGGTGGTGAGCTGCCCCGCGCGCGCCACGGTGGGGCGTTGAGCGACCGGGCTGCCGTCGCCGCGACCCTGGCCGCCGCTCGGGCCACGCTGCCCACTGCGTACGCCGGTCTCTACTCACCGGCACGCATCATCGACTGCGTGGAGGTGGCCGCCACGTGCCCCTTCGACGAGGGGTGTGCCTACGAAGCGCAGGCGTTTCTCGACTGCCTTGCGAGTCCCCAGCGCGCGGTGCTGGTGGAGCGGTTCTTCGCGGAGCGGGCGGCGCGGAAGGGAGCAAACCCACCACCCATGACCTAAAGCCCGAAACCCTCAACTGATCCGTTGTGGGTTTCGGGCTTTAGGTTGTGGGTCGTGGGTTGCCTACGCCAGGATCGGCAGCCCCTTCGCGATCTTGTCCTTCCACACTGCCGGCCCCGTCTCGTGCACGTTGTCGCCCGTCGCATCGACGGCCACCGTGACCGGCATGTCCTCGACGTCGAACTCGTAGATCGCTTCCATGCCGAGGTCGGCGAACGCGACCACGCGTGACGAGCGAATGGCCTTCGATACGAGGTATGCGGCGCCGCCCACGGCCATGAGATACGCGGCCTTGTGCTTGCGAATGGCCTCGAGCCCCGCGGGGCCACGCTCGGCTTTGCCGACCATCGCGATGAGCCCCGTCTTGGCGAGCATCATCTCGGTGAACTTGTCCATGCGCGTCGCCGTGGTCGGGCCAGCGGGGCCGACGGCTTCGTCGCGCACCGGATCGACGGGGCCCACGTAGTAGATCACGCGGTTCGTGAAGTCCACGCCCGGCGGCAGTCCTTCGCCGCTGGCGAAGAGATCGGCGATGCGCTTGTGCGCCGCGTCGCGGCCGGTGAGCATCTTGCCGTTGAGCAGCAGACGGTCGCCCGCCTTCCACGTCGCCACGACCTCGGGCGTCAGCGTGTCGAGATCCACGCGCTTGGCGTTCACGTCGGGGCGCCACGTGACGTCCGGCCAGTCGCTCAGCTTCGGTACGTCGAGCGTGGCCACGCCGGTACCGTCGAGCGTGAAGTGCGCATGCCGCGTGGCGGCGCAGTTGGGGATCATCGCAATCGGCTTGCTCGCCGCGTGTGTGGGATAGTCCCAGATCTTCACATCGAGCACGGTGGAGAGCCCGCCAAGCCCCTGCGCACCGATCCCGAGCGCGTTGATCTTGTCGCACAGCTCGATGCGGAGCTCTTCGATCTTGTTCTGCGGGCCGCGCTGCTTGAGCTGCGCCATGTCGATGTGCTCCATGAGCGACTCCTTCGCCATGAGCATCGCCTTCTCGGCGCTGCCACCAATGCCGATGCCGAGCATCCCCGGCGGGCACCAGCCGGCCCCCATGAGCGGCACCGTTTTGAGCACCCAGTCCACGATGCTGTCGCTCGGATTGAGCATCGCGAACTTGCTCTTGTTCTCCGAGCCGCCACCCTTGGCGCCGAGCTTCACCTCGACGTGATCGCCGGGCACGAGCTCCACATGCACCACCGCGGGTGTGTTGTCGCGCGTGTTCTTCCGGCCGAACGCCGGATCACTCACGATGCTCGCGCGCAGGATGTTGTCGGGGAGCAGATACGCCCGGCGCACGCCCTCATCGACCATCTCCTGGATGCTCAAGCTCGCGTCCCAGCGCACGTTCATGCCGACCTTGAGGAACACCACCACGCTGCCGGTATCCTGGCAGATCGGGCGATGCCCTTCGGCGCACATGCGCGAGTTGGTGAGGATCTGGGCGATGGCGTCCTTCGCCGCCGGGCTCTGCTCCTTCTCGTACGCATCGGCCAGCGCATGGATGTAGTCCAGCGGGTGATAGTACGAGATGTGCTGGAGCGCGTCCGCGATGGACTGGATGAAATCGGCTTGGGTGATGGTGGTGGTCATACCAAGAAAGAAATGGCCGGGACCGGCCGTCGTGAACTGGGAGCACCACGACACAGGCGATCCGAAGACACCCCGAATGTCGCACGTCGCGGCGCGGGCGTAACCTTGTCGCCATGGCTACTTCCTCTGACGCGTTCGCCGCGCTCCGCGCTGAAGCTGCCGCCCTCGACGCGGCCGACTCGCTCGCTTCGTTCCGCGACCGCTTCGCGCTGCCCGACGGGGTGACGTATCTGGACGGCAACTCGCTTGGGGCGCTCCCCAAGGCCACGGCGGCCCGGCTGGCCCAAGTCGCCACGGAGGAGTGGGGGCAGGGGCTCATTCGCAGCTGGAACAGTGCCGACTGGATCGACGCGCCGGCTCGGGTCGGGGCCAAGATCGCGCCGCTCATCGGCGCGCAGCCCCACGAAGTCGTCGCCGCCGACTCCACGAGCGTGAACCTCTACAAGCTGATCGTCGCGGCGCTCACCGTGCAGGCGGGGCGGCGCGTCGTACTCTCGGAGCCGGGCAACTTCCCGACCGATCTGTACATGATCGAGTCCGCCATCGGCACGCTCGGGCAGTCGCACCGACTCGAGCTGGCGCCGCGCGACGAGATCATCGCGCGCATCACCCCCGACACCGCCCTCGTGTTGCTCACGCACGTGCACTACAAGACCGCCGAGGTGCATGACATGGCCGCCATCACCGCGGCCGCACATGCGCAGGGTGCGCTGGTGTTGTGGGATCTCTCGCACTCCGCGGGCGCGATCCCGGTCGATCTGAACGGCAGTGGCGCCGACTTCGCCGTCGGGTGCGGCTACAAGTTCCTCAACGGCGGCCCGGGCGCGCCGGCGTATCTGTTCGTGGCCGAACGTCATCACGGGCGCGTGCACAGTCCGCTCGGTGGGTGGATGGGGCACGCGCGACCCTTCGCGTTCGTCGATCAGTACGAAGCGGGAAACGGCATGGCGCGCTTCCTCTGCGGCACGCCGCCGGTGCTCGCCTTCGCCGCGCTCGAGGTCGGTGTGGACCTGCACGGCGACACCTCGATGGCCGTGCTTGCGCAGAAGTCGCAGCAACTCGCCGCTCTGTTCATCCGTGCGGTAACCAGCCGTTGCGCCGAGTACGGCGTGGCGCTGGTCGGGCCGCCCCCCGGCGCAGCGCGCGGGAGCCACGTCAGTCTCGCGCATCCGCACGGCTACGAGATCATGCAGGCGCTGATTGCGCGCGGCGTGATCGGCGACTTCCGCGCGCCCGACATCATGCGCTTCGGCCTGACGCCCCTGTACCTGCGCTACGCCGATGTCGTGCATGCGGCGGCGGAGCTACATGATGTGCTCTTCACCAGTGCCTGGCAGGATCCCGCCTTCCGGGTGCGTCACGCCGTAACCTGAGCGACCGCGTCGCCGGAAAGCGCCGTTCGAGGTCCGACTTCCTCACACCCTGTCAGGGAACCGCCGTCAATTTCGTCCACGCCGACTCCGTTGCCGCCGCGTGGGTCTCGCGCAGCCACTGACGCGCCTCATCCGGATCGATGAACAACCGGGACGGCGTCAGCGACTTGTTGAAGCCGAGATAGAAGTTGCCGATCACGCGACTGAAGGGAGAGTCGATGAGCAGCGCCACCGAGGTGGACACCCGAAACGCATCGAGATCGGCGAACACGCTGCGCGCTTCCGGCGGTGGAATGAGCGGAGCGGAGGTCATCACCGATCGTGCGGCGTCGGGGGGCGAAACGCGAGCCGCTCAATCAGCACCTCGGTGTCGCCTCGGGTCTCGTCGGAATCCGTCTGGATGGTGAGAGCCACGACCCGCAACTCGCTGGTGGGAATCCCGGGATAGGCGCGCGCCAGATCGCGCGCGAGATCGCGGGAGAGCTGCACCCAGCGACCTTCCATCGCGGGCCCGCCCACGTTGATCAGCCACGCTTCCGGCAATGTGCTGAAGCCGATGCGACGTCGCGAAGCGCTCGCTTCGACCAGCGAGTCGACGGCCGGCACGGCGCCATTCGCGTCGGGCGCGGCCCACATGTAGCCGAAGAGCAGGGGCTTGCCGCCGGCTCCCGGGCGCATGTCGCGCAGAGCGATCCACAGCTTGAGTGCCGCGTCATTCTTGCCACGGCCGCCCTTGTGTGGGGCCACCCCGCGCACGGCTTGCTCCACGCGCAACCGCAGGTCGAGTTGGGGCAGTGCGGTGGGGCGGAATCGCCATGAAGCGGTTGTCATCTTCATGGCCGATCGGTGTGTGCGCAGACGGCAGGCGCGTCCGCGCGCGGTGCTGTCGGCGTCCACGATGGCGAAGCCGTTCTCCATCGAATGTTCGCTGCCACCGTTGCCCGCATCGTAGAGAAACTCGTACTCCTCGCGGAAGGCGGTCATGTCGCGATGGTCACACCAGAGTGTCAGGCCATCGGGAAAGTGCGCCCGGCTCACCTCGGGAATGTCGCGGTCCGCGAGCGCCTCCAGGCCGGACATCTTGTAGGTGCGATCGGGGCGCCATCCGATCCGCCCGGGCGGAGTGGACAACGGGCGGGGCTCCACGCTCAGCGCAGCCCGAGGACCGGCCGGCGGATCGACCGCGCGGGCGCGTCGCGAGGCCTCCTCTGCCTCGCGCGCGGCGCGCGCTGCCTGCCGCCAACGCGGCGTGGCGTCATCAGCGAACCAGCCGAGTTCACTGAGCGTGAGCACCAGCGCCTCGAAGAACGCTTCCTGTGGAAAGTCGGAGGCGACGCGACCGGCGATGTGATCGCCCGCGATCTCACCCAGATCGATCGCGTGTACCGACTCCGGAAAGCGCGACGCACTGCGCGCGACCACGCCATCGTTCGACTCGGTGAACCGCGCAATGCGCTTGGTGACCTTCATCCACGGATGGGCGTCGCGCATCTCGCTCGCCAGCGACACCGAAGCAAGCGGCACCAGCGCGTCGAGGGCCGTCCCCGGTCCGCTCCAGAAGGCGGCCCGATTCGCGGGCCAGAGGGACTCGACCGCGCGCGTCGTATCGCAGGATGCCGGCCGTGGCCGGCCGATGACGCTCTGCAGCAGCGCTTCGGGAATATCGGCGCGCTCGGCGACCGGCGATCCGCCATGCGGTGACGCGATCGTGACCAGCCCTGCGACCTGGGCGGCGCTCAACCGCGGGTCGCGGACGATCGCCTCGGCCGCGTCGATCCCGCCCTTCGAGTATCCGACGACCAGATATCGCGGGGTCGCGTACCCGCGCGCCAGGCGTCGCTCGGTGTCGCGCCGCATGGTCTCGAGCAGGCGGGTGGCGTTGTCGGCCGCGCTGCAGCGGCCGTCGGTTTCCGCCTGCACCACGCGCAGGCCGAGCTCGTCGTGCACGGCCCGCAGGCCACGCTGCCAGATCTCGTCGTCGAAGAGCTCCCCGAAGATGCCGGGCACATAGAGCAGCGTGAGATCCCGCGCGGCCGCGTCGGTCAGCGCGGACTCGTACAGCCGCGGCACGTTCGGGGTCTCCACGCGACGCAAGAGTTGTCGCTCGGTGAAGACCTGCGTGAAGAGCGTCGCCGCGCGCACGGAATCGCCGAAGAGGCGCTGTGGATTGGCGCGCAGGCTGTCGCCAGTCGCGCGATGCCAGCGTTGGGCGAAAGCGCGGTCGCGCGGGTCGTCAATCGAGTCGCGTTCCGGTGCATCGAGCGCGGCGTTCACGAAGTAGGGGAACGTCCACGCGGCCATGGCCGCCCGACGCAGCGGCTCTCCGCTGGCGGCACGCGCGCCCCCGGCGCCACGCCACAGCGTGCGCAGTCTGGCGAGCGGTGCGAGCTCGGGAATGGCGCGGAGCTGCGCGTCCGCGCGATCGGCCAGCGCGCGAAGCGCCGGCGCGTCACCCTTGGTGCCCGGTGCACGCGGCAGCGAATCCGTGAGGCGCCAGAGTGCATCCACGTTTGCCGTGACCCCTTTCACCACGTCGCTGGCGGCGATCGCTTCGCGGGTGCGGCGCACACGGCGATCGCGCGCGGTCCGCGCGACCGAGTCGGGGCGTGCGGCGGTAAAGAGGGCGCGGAGGATACCCGCGTCGAAGTAGCCGGCCGACTGCACCAGCGGCGCGACGCGGCGCAGAAAGCTCGCGTCGGCCCCCTCGTCGTCGCGACCGGTGCTGAGCCGTGCGGGTGCGCCGGCGAGGCTGTCCGCGAGGGCGCGGACGTCGTGCGGCGCACGCGCGAGCACCCGGCGATAGAGCGAGTCGGGTGACAGCCCGACGGCGGCGAGCACCTCCTGACTGCGCAGTGCTGCGGGCACGGGCGTGTGCGTGGTGGCGACCAGCCCAAGCGTTGCGCGTGCGCCGAGCGCCCCATGCGTGCGCACCATCCGCACGTAGCGGCCGAAGTCGCCGTCGAAGGCAAAGCCGTCGCGCAGGTTCACGATGAGATCGGGAGCGTTCTCGACCTCCTTGGCGGCGCTGCGCGCGAGGCGATGGAGCGCATCCGGATAGGCGCTGGTGGTCAGCGCGGCCCGCGTGGTGCTGTCGTCGAGCCAGCGCGGCGCCGTGGCCGGAGAGAACCACGACGGTGGGAGCGCCAGCGGATTCCCGCGTACGGCTTCCACCGCGTACGCAAAGCCATCGGCCGCCGTGAGGCGAACGCGAATGCGCGTCTCGCCGCGGGCGCGGCTGAGCACGGTGATGTATCGATCATCGGGGAGCACCTCAAGCCACGTGACCACATCGACCGCGCTGTCCTGCACCGCCGCCTCGGCGAAGGCACGGCGCCGCGACAGATCGGCGAAGTACACGTTCACCATGCTGGCGAGCGCGATCGTGACCACGGCGGCCTGATTGGGTGCGGTGAGCGCTCCGGTATCGCGACGCACGAGCTTTGCGGCGCGGAACGCGCGTGTGAGCGACACGGGCGTGAGGTAGGACTCGGTTGCGCCTTCGGCGAACCGGCCGGCGTTGCCATGGTCGGAGACGATCACATGCTGCACCGGCGCGCCGCCGCGTCGCTCGAGCGAGTCGATGACCCTGGTCATCATCGCATCGAGCCGGCGCAGATAGGGGTAGAGCACGCCGCGCTGGGTATGCGCGATGGCATCGACGCCGCCGAGGAACACCGTGTAGTGCTGCCCGGAGAAGCGCTCGAGCACATCGCGTTCGGCGTCGTCCAGCTCCTTGTCGCGGAGGGCGTGGCCCTCGAAATACATGAGCGGTTCGGTGAGCGGATCGGCGAACCAGTCGAACGCGCGCATGTAGTTGAACGGCGCCGCCTGTCGCGCGAACACCTGCCGGGGATCGTCGGCCACGCGCATGGCATCGAGATCGAACCACCGGGCCTCGACCGTGCGAATGTTGGCGCGTTCGCCGAAGACCCGTCGGGCGCCGGTGATCTCCGTCCACGAGGGATGGCTCATGGACGGATACGGGGCGATGTGGCGCCCCGCATACTGGAAGCGGCGAAAGAGGCCGCGACTGCGGGCTTCGGTGAACGCCTCGAAGCTCAATCCATCAATGGCCCAGAGGAGCGTACGCGCTGGCGTCGGCGACTGCGCCGTCGCCGGCGGCGGCGCAGTCGCCCCCGCCAGCGCGGTCAGCAGCAGCAGGGCAGCCCTCACCGGACGGTGCGTGACCCCTTGTTCGCGTTCGAGATCTGCAGGTCGTAGCCGTTCGGCGTCGTGGTGTGATAACTCTTGTACTTCACATTCGGGTCGTGCATGTCGCCGCGGCCGCCGGTGTCTTCACGCGCGTTGAGGCCACGCTTGGTCAGCTCGGCCTTTACCGGATCGACGTCGAACGGGGTGATCCCGAACGACACGTGGTCCATCTGTGCGCGTCGCGGATTCGGAGACTGGAAGTTGGGCGCAAGCGGGTTGCCGCCGCGTACAATGATGTTGCCGACGTCAGCGCCGATCTCCATCTCGTTCTGCGACCCTTCATCGCCGGTCGGGCGCCAGCCGAGGAGATTCTGGTAGAACGCGGTGCTCTCCTTGTAGTTGGTCACCTGAAAGGAGATGTGGTCGAGCCACACCGTCTTCCAGGCGGTGTTCTCGAAGGGCGCCGGTGTGTCACTCTTGGCGGCGGTGGTCTTGCCACGCGCGGCCTTGATGTGGGCATCATTGCACACGGCGAGCGGAAAGCCGTCGGGATCCTTGAAGCGGAAGCACTGCGACGCGCCGTCGTTCTCCGCGACCGGATTGAGTCCCCGCTTGGTGAGCTCGGCCTCGACCTTCTTGGTGTCCCACGGGCTGATGACCCAGGCGAATGCGTCCCAGACGGTGTTGCGCGGGGCACGCTGGAAGCCGCCCGCTCCACCGGCGCGGCCGCCCGCGCCACCGGCCCGTCCCGCACTGTCCCCCGCCGGCCGCGGCGGCGCCGGCGGTGTGGTCGGGGCCACATAGCCGCCACGGATGACGACCTGTCCCGCCACCCCCGCGTCGAGCACGGCCTTCGTCCCGTCGTCGCTCCGCAGCGTCCAGTTCATCAGCGCCTGGTAGTACGCGGACTCTTTCTTGTAGTCGGCCGCCTGAATCGAGAAGTGATCGAGGGCGACCGTCTTCCAGCCGGTCGGCGCGAAGGGCGCCTTGATGGCCGAGGTGTCGCACGCCGGTGTGCCGGCGCGATCGCCGCCGCAGCGGCCCTGCGCGTTCACGGCGAGGGGAAGGAGCAGCGCGGCAAACGCGAGCGCTGGAGCGGAGCGGGTCATGGTGGGGAGCGCGCGAGGATGGAGGGCGGGATCTGAAAGAATCGGCAGTCCGAAGTCGGATTTGTCCAGAGGTCTGAGTTGTTCGCGCGGTTGGTATGCGCTCCTTGTATGCGCGGGATGTATGCGCGGTACGTATACGTGGTGCGCATACGTCCCGCGCATACATCGGGCGCAGACAAACGGCGCTACAACACGAGGGTGACGCCCGCGAACCCCCACCGCTCCGTCCGAGTCCCGGCCAGTGTCTGCTCCAGAAACGCGCCCGGCCCCACGAGTCCGCCGCCGAACACGACGCGCCAGTGACGGTCGAGACGCCAGGTGCCGGTGAGATCAACTTCGTCGGCGATGTGACGCTGGCGATTCGTCCCGGCGGCTCGGAAGACGCCGTTGGCCTTGTTGTACGCGGCATCGTCGAGCCGCCGGCGGTCGAAGCGATAGAGCGCGAGGCGCAGATTGAGCGGCGCGAACGGATCCCACGTGCTGATGCTGTGCAGCTCGCGCGTGTTGGTGCGGCCGATGACGTCGGCGTAGCCGCCATGCGCGTGGGCGGCGGGGTAGAGCACATTGAATGCCTCGAGCGTGTTCGAGGTCGCGGGATTCTCACCAGACCCCTCCTCGATCCCCAGCGCCAGTGTGGGTGCGCCGCGCACCTGCTTCCATTGCAGCTGTGCCTCCGCCACCGCGAACCACGCGTGGATGGCGCGGGTCCCCACGGTGCCACGCTGCGCGGCGGCTTCCACTTCGAGGCCGCGCGTGACGGCACTCGTGGTTGTGCCCCACGTCCACTGGACGCGACCACCCGTGGTGAGGCGATACGTGCGCGCGCCGGTGGTGGGGTGAAGGGATTGCTCGTACCAGTACGCCTGCCAGAGCGCGGGGAGCCCGCGCGCCAGCGGCTTCGCGCCGGTGGCGCTGCCGATCGACAGCGTGCGGAAGCGTTGGGTGGAGTCGGCCCGATTGGGGGCGGTCTGCCGCACGAGGAGCGGGCGTGCGTCCACGGCCTCAACCGCGAATCGGCCACGCGCGAGCGACAGCCGCGCGCCCTGCGCGCCGCGCCGGGTGTTGGCCCAATCGGGAACGCCGATCAGTCGTTGATTGGCAAGCGCGATTTCCTGTCGGCCGATGCGCAGCGAGTTCGCGCCACGCCCCATCTCCACGAACAACGCCTGGACGTCGTGGCGATCGGCATCCTGCGTGCGCGCCCCGCCGGGGAGCGTGCGGCCGTAGCTCTGATCGTCGCGCCATTCCGCGAACACCCGCGCATAGCCCTTCGTGCGGCGGCCGGCGACGACGTCGGCGCTCACGAGCAGGCGCGACTGACTGTTGTCGTCGTTGATGTCGAGCGTGTTGAAGCCGCGGTACAGCTCCTCGCGCCAGCGCAGCTGACCGCCGAGGCTCAGCGTGACGGGATGCTCGCCGGCGAGCGGGATGTTCTTGAGGCGATCTCGCGGGGCGGACGGTGTGGCGGCCGGCCGCGGCAACGGCGTGGCCGGAGCCGCTTGGGCGCCGACGGGAGAGGCCAGAACCAGCGCCACCGCGATTGCGACACCCGTCAGCAGCGCGAGTCGCGTCATGCGCTCGGCCCCAGCATACGCTGCGCCATCGTGTGAAACTCGCGGTCGAGCACGGCGGGCGTCGAACGCGCGGGGCGATCGAGCCACCAGAGCGTCATCTCCAGCAACGCACCGGCCAGCATGCGTGCGGTCAGTTGGGGCGGCAGCGACGGGCGGGCGCCAAGCAGTGGGAGGCGGCGCTCGATGAGTTCAGCGAACAGATCGACGCCATACTCGAGAATGCCGTCGAGCCTGCCGGCGGCGCGCAACGAGGCCATCACGGGCTGGGCCGCGAGGAAGTGTGTGAGGAGCTCGGTGACCGGCACCAGTCGAGGCTCACGAGGAGAGGCCTCGAGATGCGCCGCCATGCTGCCGAACATACCTTCAAAGCTCGCGAGCAACGCGTCGTTCTTGTTGCGATAGCGCGCGTAGAATGTGCCGCGCGACACCCCGGCGCGCTCGATAATGTGCTGCACCGTGATCGTGTCGAACGCCTGCTCGTACAACAGGTCGTGCATGGCCAGGCGCAGCGCCCGCGAACTGCGCTCGACCCGGGCGTCGGTCAGCGCGTCCGTGTCGTCCTGAACATCGGGCGTGGGTTTGTTCAACAACGGCCTCGCAGAGGGGGGAGCTGTCGTAAGGTCCGGGCGTGTCCTGCAGAACGCAACCGACTTTCACCGACGGCTCATGACTCCCCGAAACAACGCTCCGCTCGCGCTCGCCGTTGGCTGTGTGGCCATCCTTGGCGTGATGGCCCTGCACCCCACCGGCGCCGACGCGGCCGCCGATGCCACGACCGGCACCGGGCATGGACTTGTGCTCGCCCGCGGCGTCCACGGCGTGGCCATCGCGGCCATTCCGCTGCTGTTGGCCGGCATGACGGCGCTCTCCTGGCGCCTGCGCGCGCAGGCCGAGCTCGCGGTGCTGGCGCTCATCTGCTTCACGCTCGCCTGTATGTCCGTGCTCGGTGCCGCCACGATGAGCGGGTTCGTCGCACCGGCCGTGCTGGATCGACTGCCTTCGGTGGGCGATCCGCTGCGCGACGTGGCGTTCCAGCAGCTGCACTACACCGGCGTGTTGAATCAGGCCTTTGCCAAGGTGTACGTGGGGCTCGCAGGTGCGGCGTTCGGGCTGTGGGCGCTGGCGATGCGGGGCGATCGCGCCTTTCCGGTCGCACTTCGCTGGGGCGCCCTGCTCGCTGGCGTTCTCCCGGTGGTGGGCGTTGCCGTGGGCCATCTACGGCTCGACGTGCGGGGCTTCGGACTGGTGGTCCTCGTGCACAGCGCGTGGATGATGGCGGCTGGGTGGTTGGCACGGCGCGACCCCACGCCAACCGCCACCGTCACGCCGCCGTGATATGCGCCCGCGAGATCTGCTTGAGCGTCGTCGTGCCGCTTTGCTTCATCGTGATCTCGAACTCCTTCTTGAGCAGCGCGAGCACGGTCTCCACGCCTTCCTGACCGAAGGCGCCAAGGCCCCAGATATAGGGGCGGCCAATGCCGCTGGCCGTGGCCCCCAGCGCCAGCGCCTTGAACACATCCGTGCCGCGGCGCACGCCGCCGTCGCAGATGATCTTGAGCTTGCCGGCGCCGCCGCGCACGACCTCGGGGAGTGACGTGACCGTCGCGCGCCGCGAGTTCTCCGCACGGCCGCCGTGGTTCGATACGAACACGCCGTCCACGCCGTGGCGCACGGCGATCGCCGCGTCTTCCGCGGTGACGATGCCCTTGACCCACACCTTCATGTTGGTGCTCTGCCGGATGCGGTCGACGTACTCCCAGGTGGGGGTGCCCTTGTCGACCTGCTTGGTCAGCGTGGTGTCGTAGCCCACGAGGTTCGGCTTGCGACGGTTGTCGCGATCGTCCACGCGCCCGCTCACGCCGGGGAGCGGCGCGCCACCCAGATGGCACTTGATGCACTCACGCGTGTCCTGCCGCGCATAGCGGATCATCGTTTCACGATTGCTGCCGCCGAGCAGGTCCACCGTGAACGCAATGGCCGTCGCGCCCGCCTTCTCGGCGCGCTTGATCATCTGCTTGGTGATCGCCCAGTCGGCTTGGTGATAGAGCTGGAACCAGACAGGGCCACCGCGCTCCTGAATGGCTTCTTCGATGCTTGTGGTGGCTACGGTCGAGAGCACCATCAGGTGATTCCTGGCCTTGGCGGCGCGCGCCACCGCGACTTCGCCCTGCGGGTGAAAGCCCTTCTGCGAGCCGAGCGGGTTGAGTACGATCGGCGACGAATAGGTCTGGCCGTAAAACGGGGTGGCCATGTCGATCGTGCTCACGTCCACGAGGCGCCGCGGCTTGAGCGCCCAGCGGTCGTAGCCGTCGATGTTCGCCTGGATGGTGCGATCATCGTCGGTGCCGGTCATGAGATAGCCCCAGTGCGCGACCGGGATTTTCTCCTTGGCGACCGGCATGAAGTCCATCACATCGAGCGCCTCACTCGCCTTGGTGATGAGCGCGGGTTGGGATTGCTCGGCGGCGCGCTGCGCGAGATCGAGCGCGGCGCGGTGCGGATCACGCTGCCCTTCGAGAAAGCGCGTCAGCTCCGCGCGGTCCAAGCCAAGGGCGGCCAGCAGCGGACTGCCGGCAAGGAGGGCGACAAACTGGCGACGGGAGGGTTCGATGAACATGTCCTCAAGAGGCGCCCTCCCGCCGCGGTTGTCCAGAGGGTCAGGCCATCGCCATGGCGGGAACGACGTCGTCGATCAGGGCGTCCATGTCTGGCAGCACGACCACGAGATCCTTCGCCGTGCGGGCACTCCATCGCACGAGGCCCTCATCCGCCCCGGGAACGCGCCCGCTCAGGTCCTCGAGCGTGTCGGGTCGCAGGCGCTCCACGGCTTCGACTTCGTCCACAATCAGTCCGACGATCTGGCCGTCGGTTTCGTGTGTGATGACGATCTCGCGCACATCCTCCTGCACCAGGCGGCGCGCATCGCGGAAGAGCTGACGCATGCGGCCCAGCGAGATACTCCGGAAGATCTCGATGCGCTCGTGCGCCGCCGCCTTGCCCTCTGTTCGCAGCAACTGTTCGGCTTCATCGGCAAGCGCGTGCACCGCCCGATGCGGTTCATCGAACTTCGCCATGTGTTGCTTGAGCGCCAGCGTGGGCGGTACGTAGTGGTCATACCATCGGCCAAAGGCGCACGCGTGCGGATCACGGGCGAGGGTGAACGGCCGATCGTGGTCGATGCACTCCAGCAACGTGTCGACCCAGCGGACGTGATCCGCCTCGCGCGCCTCGAGCAGCGCCACCAGCGCATCGGTCTCAGCGCGACGCGAGGGGTAGCCCAGTCGGATCCGGGCATCGAGCATGGTCACGGTCCGGCCACGTCGCATGCCGATGCCGCGAACCGCGGGCGGGGCGAGGGGGAGGGCCGAGACGGCGGGAAGGACAATCATCTCCGATGCCCACGCACTGGGCACTGCCAGTCGGGCGCCCTCGACCACCGCAATCAAGTACGGCTGGTCGAGGTTCGGATGGTCAGGGGCAGCGTCGCTCATGACGGGCAATTGAAGTGTGGCCGGCCGGCGGTCGGACGCACCGCCGACCTGAGAGTGTCGGCGGCTGTTCCGAGATTCTGAAGCGGTTGGGTGGGCGCTTCGCCTGCGACCGACGTCACCGGGACGGACCGACCTGTCACGAACATTGGCCGGGTCTGCCCCACCGTCGATGGATACTCAATGGACGCGCCGATGCACCCACTGTTCGATGTCATAGGCACGCGCGATCGCATCCAGCGTCGCGGGACCCGACGCGGCCTCGAGCGAGGAGGCGACCGCGCCTTCCACCGTGATGAGCGCCGGCAAATCCTCCGCTCGCAACATGCAGAAGGTGCGGACGGTGCCGAGCTGCTCCTCTCGCTCCACCGCGAGACAGGCGTACCGGCGCGGTCGACGGTCCACCGCGCTGCGCGCCGGTGTGAACTGACCACCAAAGGTGCGCAGACGTAGCGAGCGCCACGGCATCGCATTCGCTTCGAGCAGCCCGCGGGCATTGGCGGGCCGAACGTTCGCCTCGACATCGATCAGCGTCGACCAGGTGGCGCGCGCGGCACGCTCGGTATCGAAGAGATCGATGGCGAAGAACGGTGAGCTGGCCAGCGGATTCGCGAGCACCAACCGGCTATGGTACCCCGGGAGTGGCATCGTCACGCCGTCGGGCATCCCGACCGCGACCACGTGCCCGGTCTTCGTCGCCAACCGGCGCAGCGAGTCACCGCTCAGGATCGGCGTGACCGTTGCGGGGATCCACGGGCGCAACAGGGAGTCGAGGGACGGCGTACCGGCCAACGTGTCCGACTTGAGGGCGATCGCGGGCTTGGCGCGCGTGCCCGTGGCGATGGGATGCTCGCAGGTCGCGAGACCGGCACCAATCAGCAGCAGAAGAGCGAGTCGCATGGGGGAGAGGGTCAGGGATGACGTAGCGCCGCGGTGTGCGGACACTCCCTCCGGACGCGACAGGGCAGTCGACCTGACCCGTCCCGTTCGCGGGCGCCATATTCCGGCGCATGCCGAGCTTCCCATCGGCCGATGCGGCCCTCGCGGATCTTCTCGCGCGCTACCCGGATCTCGCCCGGGACGCGACGCGCGCGCACGCGCTCGTCGCCGATTGGCTCCCTGAGTTTCCGGCCGAACGTCGCGCGCTGCTCGCGGCCATTCGAAGCGGGGCGCTGACGGCGCTGACGAACGCGCCCGCGCTCGGCTCGGCAACCCTG
>JBDHVK010000062.1:0-21757 GCA_039809645.1 Gemmatimonas sp. | reverse complement strand
GGGGTGTTCAAGAGCACCAACGCCGGCACGACCTTCGTGCCGATCTTCGAGCAGTACGGCTCGGCGAGCATCGGCGACCTCGCGGTCGATCAGCGCGACCCGAATGTGCTGTACGTGGGCACCGGAGAACCGAACAACCGGCAATCCGCCACGTTCGGCGACGGGCTCTACAAGAGCACCGATGGTGGCAAGACATTCACGCACATCGGCCTGCGCGAAACGCAGACGATCGCCCGCGTCGTGATCGATCCGCGCAATTCGAATACGGTGTACGTCGCCGCGACGGGCCATCTGTTCGGCCCGAACGCCGAGCGCGGCGTGTTCAAGAGCACCGATGCGGGAAAGACGTGGACCAAGGTGCTGTTCGTCGACGACAACACCGGCGCGACCGATCTCGCCATCGATCCGTCGAATCCGAATACGCTGTACGCGGCGATGTATCAGCGGCGCCGCACCGGCTGCTGCTTCAACGGCGCGGGTCCGGGCAGTGGCCTCTACAAGAGCGACAACGGCGGGCGCACGTGGACGAAGCTCACGACTGGTGGGCTGCCGCCGGGGAATCTCGGCCGCATTGCCGTCGATGTGGCGCGCTCGAATCCGAACGTGGTGTACGCGCAGATCGAAACCGAGGGGGCCGACTCGGCGGTCGTGGTGAACGGTGGTGGTGGCGGTGGGCGCGGGGGCTACGACTGGTGCAGCAATGCCGGCGCGACAAAGGGCTTCGGCGCGAATACGCCCGACAGTCTCAAGAAGGTGCCGGCGCTCTCGCGCTATCGCCCGGGGCTCTATCGCTCGAACGACAAGGGGCGCACGTGGACGCTCGTGAGCAACTGCAATGGGCGGCCGATGTACTTCAGCAACATCCGGGTCGATCCCACGAATCCGCAGCGCATCTACCTGGCGAATGTGCGCGCGGCCAAGAGTGTGGACGGCGGTCGCAGCTTTGCACCGATCGACAGCGGCATGGGCTTTGGGAACGAGACGGTGGACCAGCATGCGTTCTGGATCGATCCCTCGAACCCGGATCACATCCTGCGCGGCAGCGATGCCGGCTTCGCGGTGAGCTGGGATCAGGGCGAGACGTGGGAGTACGTGAAGACGATGGCGACGAGTCTGGCGTACTGGGTGAGTGCCGACATGGAGCGCCCGTACAACGTGTACTTCGGTCTGCAGGACAACGACAGCTGGGGCGGGCCGAGTGCGCAACGGAGTCGCAATGGGATCCGCAACTTTGCCTGGCACCGCTTCGGCGGTGGTGACGGCTTCCAGACGGCGGTGTCGCCGATGGACCCGACGCTCATCTTCACCGAGTCGCAGGACGGCAACACCATTCGTACGGATCTGGCAACGGGTGCGGTGAAGAGCATCCGCCCGGTGGCTCCGCCGGCCGGTCGCGGTGGCAACGCTGCGGCCGCGCCCGCACCCGGGTCCTGTGTGGATGGTCGCATCATCCCGCCGCCAGCCGCTGGCGCGGGTGGGGCGCCCGGCGGTGGCTTTGGCGGCCGCGGCGGCGGCGCGTCGAACGTGATCAATGGCAAGGCCGGCGAGACGTACCGCTTCAACTGGAACACGCCGTACCAGCTCTCCCCACACGATCCGAGCGTGGTGTGGCTGGGTGGCAATCGTCTCTTCCGTTCCAACAATCAGGGTGATCTCTGGTACGCGAGCGAGGATCTGACGAAGCAGGTCGATCGCTGCACGATCACGGTCATGGGCGTGGCGGGTACCAAGCCGCAGGCCAGCAAGAACGACGGCATGACGAGCTACAGCACGATCATCGCCGTGCGCGAGTCGCCGGTGCGACCGGGGGTCGTGTGGGCCGGGACCGACGACGGCAATCTGCAGGTGAGCCGCGACAATGGCGTGAGCTTCACCGAAGTGGGGAAGAACATCACCGGACTGCCGGCCAAGGCTCTGAGCAGTGACAATCCCTACTGGATCTCGCGCATCGAAGCGTCGCACTTCGATGCGGCGACGGCGTATGTCTCGATCGACGGCCATCGCAGCGACGACCTCGCGCCGTATGTGTTCGTCACGCATGACTACGGCGCGACGTGGAAGTCGGTGAGTACGGGCCTCCCGCGTTCGGGCAACGTGCAGACGATTCGCGAGGATCCGAAGAACCCGGATCTGCTCTATGCCGGCACCGAATTCGGGCTGTACGTCAGCCTCGATGCCGGTGCGACGTGGGACCGGTTCATGACGGGCTATCCGACGGTGCGCACCGATGAGATTCTCGTCCATCCGCGTGACGGCGATCTCATCGTGGCGACGCATGGGCGCAGCATCTGGATCGCCGACGACATCACGCCGCTGCAGCAGCTCACCGCGGCCGTGCGCGCGACGGACGCGCATCTGTTCGAGGTGCGGCCGGCCGTGGCGTACCTCAACGATGTCACGCTCGACATCTACACCGGTGGCGAGAAGGAATTCGAAGGGGAGAATCCGGCACGCGGGACGGCCATTCACTTCTGGCTCAAGAACGCGGCGGAGGCCACGCTGCGGATCGCCGATGCGACCGGACGCGCGGTGTGCGAGCAGACCGTGAAGGGTGTTGCCGGTATCAATCGAGTACAGTGGACGCTGGTGGCGCCCATGCTGGCAGCGGCGCCGCCGGCCGGAGGACGGGGTGGTGGAGCGGGCGCCGCCGCCGCCACACCAGCCGCCGCACCAGCCGCGACACCGGCCGCCGCACCAGCCGCGGCACCAACGGCGGCTCCCGCGCCTGACCGCAGCTGCACCGGTGCGGCGGCCGGCGGGCGCGGTGGCGCCGCAGCGGGCGCCGTACCGGGGAGCTACACCGCCACCCTCACCGTGGGTGGCAAGAGCTATGCGAGCAGTGTGCAGGTGCTCGAAGATCGCTGGATGCGATCCAAGTAGGCGTGGGAGCGGATCGTCTGCGCCGAGCGCTGGTCTTTCTCGTCGTCGCGGGAGTGGTGGCCGCGGTGTTCTGGCCATCACTCGGCGCCGACTGGGTGACGTGGGATGACGACACCAACTTTCTCACGAATCCGCACTTCCGTGGACTCGGTGCCGAGCAGCTGCGGTGGATGTGGACGAGCTTCCACCTCGGCATCTGGATCCCGCTGTCGTGGATGACCCTCGGCGCGAACTACCTGATGTTCGGCATGGAGCCGGCCGGGTATCACGCGACGAATGTGCTGCTGCATGCGCTCAATGCTGTGCTCCTTACGCAGCTTGGCGTCGATGTGCTCGCGCGCCCCACTGACTCGGTGCGTGGGCGTCTGGCCGCCACGTCGCCAACGGCGGTGTGGACGTCGGCGGCGATCGGCGCGCTGTCTTTTGCGCTGCATCCGCTGCGGGTCGAGTCGGTCACCTGGATCACCGAACGCCGCGATGTGCTGTCGGGGCTCTTCTATCTCGGCACGTTGATCGCGTTCGTGCGCTTCGCCGATGAGGGCGCGCGGGCCCGCGCGTGGTACGCGGCCGCACTCGCCAGCTTCGTGGCGGCACTGCTGGCCAAGGGAACCGCCGTCACGGTGCCCGGCGCGATGGCGCTGCTCTGGTGGATACCGCTCGGAAAGATCGGTGGCAACATCGGGTGGTCGCGCGCCGCATGGCAGAGGGCGGTGGCCGTGCTCGCGCCGTTTGGCGTACTGTCGGTGGTCTTTGCCGTGGTCGCGCTCCGCGGGCTGGCCTATCCGCAACTGCCGGTCGCGGGGAAGGTCGCCGTGAGTCTGTACAGCTGGTGCTTCTATCTCGCCAGGACGGTCTGGCCGAGTGGCCTGTCGCCGTTGTACGAGATGCCGGAGCCACTCGATCCGACGGCGGCGCGGTTTGTCATTTCCGGCATCATCGTCGTAATGAGCGTGATCCTCGGCTGGCGGATGTATCGCCGCGCGCCCGGCGTCGTGGTCGCGCTGCTCGCCTTCACGGTGATTGTGTTTCCCCTGTTGGGGTTGCATCAGGGCGGGCCGCAGATCACCGCCGATCGCAACACGTACAACGCGTCGATGCCGCTCGCGCTGCTGGTGGGCGGTGCGGTACTCACGTGGTGGGCGCGCTGGCGTGCGGCACCGATACTTGCCCTCCCGGTTCTGACGGCGCTGGCGGCCGTGACATGGCAACAGCAGGCGTACTGGCAGAACTCCGAGGCCCTCTGGTTGCGGGTGCTGGCGGTGGAGCCCGAGAGTCCGCACGGCCACAACAACTATGGCAACGTGCTCATGGCCGCCGGACGCACGGAGGAGGCGATTGCACGCTACGCACGGGCCGTGGAGCTCCGACCGACGTTCGGGCCGGCGCTCGCGAACCTGGGGGTCGCGCTCAATGCGGTGGGCCGACCGCACGAGGCGATCACGATGCTGACGCGCGCTCTGGATGCGGACTCCACGCGCGATGATGTCGAAGCCAATCTCGGTGCGGCGCTGATGCAGACCGGTGACGTCGACGGTGCCGTGCGTCATCTGGAGCGCGCCGTGCGCCTCAACGCGCAGAACGCGAACGCCGAAGTGAACTGGGGCAACGCCCTGGTGCGTCGGGGCGATGCAGCGGGCGCGGTGACCCACTACGCGCGGGCCGTGTCGATCCAGCCCGGCAACGCCGATGCACACCTCAACTGGGGGGTCGCGCTCGCGCAGCAGGGCAAGCTGGCCGAGGCGCGTGCGCAGTTTCAGCGGGCGGTGGATCTCGCGCCCGGCAACGAGTCGGCGCGGCAATATCTGGCGCAGGTCGAGCGCGATCTTGCGGGACGTCGATAGGGGAACGGCGAAGAAGGAGTGTCGGGCGCCGTTGGCGCCCGACGCCTATGCTGATCAGTCAGGAGTCTGGAGATCCTGGTCTGGAGTCTGGAGATCTGAGAGGGAGATGCGCGAGGCTGCGTGAGAGAGCCTGAGAGAGGGAGCGTGCGAGACGCGCGGTCTCACCGTCCCACGCCTCTCACGCCTCTCACGCGACTCTCGATCTCAGATCCCAGATCGCCCTCTCAGCGCTCCAGACTCCTGACCCGGATCTCCAGACTCCTGACTGACCAGAATGAAAGGCCGGGCGCGGAAGCGCCCGGCCACTCCTTTTCCGGCGCAGTTAACATCAGGCATGGCCGCCTTCACCATCCGTCTCGCCACCGCCGACGACATCGCAACCATCTCGCATCACCGCGCGCAGATGTTCGTCGACATGGGCACGCTCCCCCCGCCTCTCACGTCGCACCTCGAGCAAGCCACCCGGCGCTATCTCGAGTCGGCGCTCCCAACGGGCGAGTACGTCGGCTGGCTCGCCGCCCCGCGGGACGCGCCGGAGCAGGTCATTGCCGGTGCCGGCATTCAGCACCGCCGGATCCTTCCTCGCGTCGTCGAGACGCCCGCGGGCCCTCAGGTCATGGACGGCCGCGAGGCAATCGTCATCAACGTCTACACCGTGCCCAGCTGGCGTCGGCGCGGGGTGGCCAGGGCACTGATGGCCCGCCTCATCGACGACGTCCGGGCGATGCCCGTGCAGCGGTTGGTGCTCCATGCCTCCGACGAGGGGCGTCCGCTCTACGAGGCCATCGGCTTTGCGGCCACCAACGAGATGCGATACACCGGGCCGCTGCTCGATCGCTGAGCGGCCAGGGAGCAATGGCCGAGCCCGCCTACGGGGTCGGTACCGCCCGCTACATTTCCCAGCGGCTCCCGGCATGCTTGTGGCCCCCTTCTGCTCTCCCGCGTGACCCAGACCAAGATCTGCCCGCGTTGCGGCGATACCTACGACGACGCCGTCGATTTCTGTGCCAAGGACGGCACGCGCCTCATTCGCGCGGGGCAGAACGCCGAACTGGTGGGCACCGTCATCGCCGATCGCTATCGCATCGAATCGCGCATCGGCGAAGGGGGCATGGGGCAGGTCTACCTCGGCGAGCATGTGCGCATGCGCCGGAAGAGCGCCATCAAGATCATGCGTCCGGCACTCGTGCATGAACCGGAGGCGTTGCAGCGGTTCACACGCGAAGCGGAGAACGCGAGCCAGCTGTCGCACTCGAACATCGCGTCGATCTTCGATTTCGGTGAAACGAGCGACGGCGTGGTGTATCTCGCGATGGAGTATGTGGACGGCGGCTCGCTCGCCGATCTGCTCGCGCGCGAAGCGCTGCATCCGGAGGTCGCCGCCGATATCGTGGGGCAGGCGGCGGATGGTCTGCAGGCGGCGCATGACATGAGCATGCTGCATCGCGACATCAAGCCCGACAACATCATGCTGGGGCGCCGGGCCGACGGCACGTATCTGGTGAAGCTCGTGGACTTCGGTATCGCGCGCACCTACGGCAGTGCGGAGCAGAAGGTCACGCGCACGGGCTTTGCCGTGGGGACGCCGCAGTACATGTCGCCGGAGCAGCTGGCGGGGGAAGCGCTCGATGCCCGCAGCGATCAGTACTCGCTGGCGCTCGTGGCCTTCTTCGCGCTCACGGGGAAGCAGGCGTTTCCCGCCGAGAGCACCAAGGAGTCGCTCATTCTGCGTCTCACGAGCCGCCCGCAGTCGCTGCAGGACGCGCGGGTGGACATCGAGTGGCCGGAATCGCTGCAGGAGGTCTTCAACAAGGCGCTGTCGCCGGAACCGGGCGATCGCTTCGACACGGTGCTGGCGTTCGCCGAGGGGCTCTCACGAGCGATCAACAGCATGACGCCGACGCAGACTGCGGAGATGTATCGGCATGCCCTCGAGACGCGCGCCGCGAGTGTGGTGGCGCGCACGCCGGGGGCGCTTGGCTCGGGCGAGCGCTCGATCGTGTCGCGGAGCGGGAGCGTGCCGGTGGTTTCCGGAGGCGCGCCCGCCGTGGCCGCCGCACCACCCAAGGCGCGGTGGCCCTTCGTGATCGGTGGGGTGGTCACCGTGTCGGTTGCGGCGACGCTGTGGTCGGTGAATCGAGGGCGCGCCCCGGAGACGCCGGCGGCGGATTCGATGGCCGCCGTGATGATGCCGGGCGATTCGGCCGCTCTGGCCAGCGGCCAGTCACCCGCCGCCGTGCCTGGTACGGCGCCGACCACGTCGGCGCCGGTGGCGGCCGCGGGGGCGTCCACCGGCAAGGCGGCCAGGGCGGCGGCCGGCGACAGCTCCCGCAAGAGCAAGGAAGACACCGCCAAGCTCAACGCGGCCAAACGCGCCAAGGCTGCAGCGGACAGCGCCGCGGCCGTGGCGGCAGCTCGTGCGCGCTACCCCGAGGCGCCGCTCCGTGCGATGATCGACAGGGGCATCGACGTGAAGGGGCATCAGGTGCGCTTCGATGACATGCGCGCGACCATCATGCCGGCGCCGATGAGCGTATGGCGCGCCGAACAGGTCGCCAGCTGGAAGAATGGGTACAAGCGCCCCGACGGCACGAGCTACGACCTCGCCGATCCCCTCGAACGGTGGAGCGCGTGGGGCCGCACGGTGCAGGCAAAGCGGGCCGTGTACGTGCTCGAGGTCATGCCTGACAAGACGCCGTGGCCCAAGCTCGATCCGGATGGCGTCGTCGATTTCAAGAAGGGCGATGTCAGCAGTGTGGAGCTGCTGCGCGATGGGCAGCCGGTGGCGCTGGAAAGTGGCGCGACCATCCCGGCCGTGGCCAATCCCGACGCCCAGCAGGCCGGCAAGAAGCCGCTGTTCAACGGCTACGCCGCGGTCGTACCACCCACGGCGTTCGTGCCGCGCGATGACGGCTCCTGGCCCAAGATCGAACTCGTCGTCAAGGACGCCACCCGTGGCGCGGCGTCCAGAACGACACTCAGCGAATCGCTGGTGAAGCGACTGTACAACGACTTCGCGCCCTGGCGCGACGCGCTCACGCGCTGAGCGTCAAACCGCTACTTCCCGCTCACGATCCGGTCGAGCACGTCCTTCGCGCGCGTCTTGTCGTACTCCACGGCACTCTTGCGGGCGACCACTTCGACGTTCGCGGTTTCGGCGCTCGACCGCGTGATCTCCACGGTGATCTCGTCGTCGGCGACCTTGCCGGTCAGCTTGCGCGTGGCACCGCTGTCGGCGGTGGCGCGGCCGGTCTCGGCGATCTGCAGCGCGCTGAACGCCGCCACGGCCTTGTCGAAGGCGGCGTCAACGGAGCCGGGAATCTTGGCGCTGGCGCCGCGATTCGTGTAGGCGATCGCCGCCCCGGCACCCGCGCCCGCGGCCACCAGGAAGCAGCCGTTCACGCCAAGTACGGTGGCCGCCAGCGTCAGACTCAACAGCACGCGTCGCATAGCACCTCATCGAAAAGTCGTTGGTGATACCCGCTGGCTCAACGGGCGTTCACCGCCGGTGATGCAACTCACGTGCGCGCGTAGTACCGTCGTGCCCCCAGCGCGCACGGCAGCCCGATGCACACCATGAGCACGAACGCCGCGATGGCGCCCTGGGTGGGGTTGATGGGGCGCGGCGGAATGCGCGTATTCGGGACGACCACGAGGTTCATGATCGTCCACACGAAGGCGCCGTAGAGGACCGCACTCGGGATCACGCGCTGACGCAGCATGCGGACGCGATCGGCGAGCACGAAGTACAGGGCTGCCCAGGTCGTGGCGATCGCAAAATGGAACGCCAGCCCGCTGAGCATCATCGCGGCACCACCGGTCTGCGCGTCGGGGCCGAAGACCGCGCTCGCGACGTAGGTCCAGATGCGCAGCGGCGTGCGGCCGCCGTTGGCCAGATAATGCACGGTGGCGCCAATGGCATCGCAGAGGCCGGCGACGAGGCCGGTGATCATGACGGCACGAAGCCAGGACGACGTCGGTTGAGCAGAAGTGGCAGGCATGCACACCGGAACCGCGCTGGGACGAGTCCCGTCACCGGCGCGCGTGCCGACGCGTGAGATTCGCGTTACGTTCGTCGCCGACCTTCACCCGGAGCGCCGATGGCCGAGAACAAGACGAAAGCCACGAAGGCCAGTGTCGCGGGCTATCTCGCCGCGATCGCGAACGAGACGCGTCGTGCTGATTGCGAACGGCTGGTGCAGCTGATGAGCAAGGCAACCGGTGAGCCCCCGACGATGTGGGGCACGGCGATCGTGGGCTTCGGCAGCTACCACTACGTGTACGACAGCGGGCGCGAAGGCGACTCCTGTGTCGTCGGCTTTGCGTCGCGAGCGAACGAGATTGCGCTGTATCTCTCGAGCGCCTTTCCCAAGCGCGACGAGTTGCTCGCGACGCTCGGCAAACACAAGACCGCCAAGGCGTGCGTCTACGTGAAGACCCTCGCCGACGTTGACGAGAAAGTGCTCGCACGAATGGTGAAGGCGAGCTTCGCGCACACGAAGAAACAGTGGGCGTAGCGCGGTTGCGTGCACCGCTGATTCGCATGTCGATGCGCGATTACGCGAATCCCTCCCTCAAGGTAGGGTAACCGCACCGCAAGACCCGCATTTCCCCTACTTACCAATGGCCGGGGAAATCGATCTTCCTCATGTGCTCCTCTGAATCGGTTCGGATCGGTGCGGGCACAGTCGACGCGGTTTTCGCCGGGCGTCTGGCACCACCTTCGGTGCCCCCACCACGCCGGCGCCGCGCCCTCACTATGGAGGATCCGACGATGCGCCATCTTACCACCATCCTGCTCGGGCTCGCGACGCTCTCGTCGGTCGCCACCGCTCAGAATCAGCCCCCCCGTCGCCTGCCGACCGCGAAGGTCACGGCCGACACCGCAAACTTCCTCGCCGTCCAGAACGATCGCGGCGCCGCCGTGACGGTGTACGCGCGCGTGGGCGCCTTCGATCGTCGGCTGGGTGTGGTGCCCGCCGGTGCGATCAGCACGCTGCCCATCCCGTCGTGGGCCGTGGCCGGCGAGACCAATCTCAAGGTGTTCGCGCGCGCCGATGGCGAAGACGCGGACCTTGCCGTGCAGACGTACCCGCTGCGCGGCGCCAAGCGCCTTGGGTTGCTCGTGCCGCCCGAGGGTGGTATCGCGGTGAACGACAGCCTGCTCGTGAAGCTCAACGCCGATGAACTCGCCGCCACCACGCTCACGGTGAGCAACGATCGCGATCGCTCGGTCACCGTGTTTGCCGAGCAGGGTACGTACTCCGTCCGCCTCGGTGAGGTGAAGGCGAAGACGCAGACGACACTCACGTTCCCGAAGTCGATCGTGTCGCGCGAGAACACCATTCGCGTCTTCCTGCGCCCCGCCGGTGGGCTCGATCTCGCCACGCAGGTCATCCAGGTGAAGACGGGCGAGCATCTCGGCATTCGCATGTAGTCCATCGCCGTCCCTCCGCAGGATCCCTCAGCAGCAGGACTCCCTCCCCAGGCCTGCGCGCGAGTCATACGCGAGCGGTCTGCCAGCGGCACCCGGTTCCCCCCGGGTGCCGCATGCTTTTGGTCCCTCTCGTCGCCCGCTCCGCCGGCGCCCAGACTGGCGCGCCCACCGCGCCCGCGATACGCTCCACGACTGCAGGTCTCTTCCCTCCTGTACCCGCATTCGATGGAGTTGCCCCTGATGGGATTCGCTCGCTGGACGCGCACGCTCGCGCCCGTTTTCACGTTCGTGGCCGCCGCGTCGGTGGCGCAGGCGCAGACCTACCCCGCCGGCAATGATCCGCGTGATGGTCTCAAGTACGGCCTCCTCGACGCCGGCACCGCGATCAAGGGGATGAAGGTCGTGTCGTTCACGCCCAAGCCGGCCGCATTCGATACGGCGCGCGGGCTCACCTTCGTGAACTCCGACCTCGCCTTCAAGGACCACTACGTCTATCAGGGCAACTTCGCCGGCTTCTCGATCTGGGACGTCTCGAACCCCGCCAAGCCGGTGCTGGCGAGTGTGGTACCGTGCATCACGGCCCAGGGTGACCCATCGATCGTCGGCCATCTGCTCTTCGTGTCGGCCGAAGGCGCCGGCAATCGCAAGGACTGCAGCAAGGGCGGCGTGCAGAACGGCCCCGCCGAGCACATGGCGGGGGTCCGCATCTACGACGTATCGAACCCGTCGGCGCCAAAGCTGATCAAGAACGTGGAGACGTGCAAAGGCTCGCACACCCACACCGTGATCCCCGATCCGAAGGACAAGAACGTCATCTGGCTGTACGTGTCGGGCAGCCAGGGTGCGCGCTCGGCCGAAGAACTTGCGGGCTGCAACAACGGCACCGATCCGGCCGACGAGAACAACTCGCTCTTCCGGCTCGACGTGATCAAGGTGCCGCTCAACAAGCCGGAAGAGGCCGCGGTCGTGACGGGCGCGCGCATCTTCACGGGATTGGGTGCCGCACCGACGCGCGTGCGTGTCCGCGGCAACGCCGCCACGGCCGGGCCGGCGGCGGTCGGTCCGCGCAACTGCCATGACGTGACGGCGTATCCGGCGATGAATCTGCTGGCCGGGTCGTGTGGCAGCTACGGCTTGCTGGTGGACATCTCGAATCCGGAGAAGCCCATCCGTCTCGACGCCGTCGCCGACACGAACTTCTCGCTCTGGCACACGGCGGTGTTCAGCAACGATGGCAAGCGTGTCGTGTTCACCGACGAGTGGGGCGGCGGCACGGGCCCGATGTGTCAGAAGACGAGCATGCTGGAGATGGGCGGCAACACGACGCTCACCATCACCGCCGATCGGAAGTTCAAGCAGGGCGCGTATTTCAAGATTCCGTCGGCCCAGAGCGCGCAGGAGAACTGCGTGTCGCACAACGGCGGTCTCATTCCGGTGCCGGGGCGCGACCTCATGGTGCAGGGATGGTATCAGGGTGGCGTCTCCATCGTGGACTTCACCGATCCGATGAAGCCGTCCGAGATCGGCTTCTTCGATCGTGGCCCCGTGGATGCGCCGCCGGCGCCGGGAGACTCGGCGAGCGTGAGCCGTTCGCGTGGCACGATCGGCGGCTCGTGGGGGGCGTACTACTGGAACGGCTACATCTACTCGTCGGAGATGGCGCGTGGCCTCGACGTGCTCGAGCTGGTGCCGAGTGACAAGCTGAGTGCGAACGAGATCGCCGCGGCGAAGCTGGTGACGTTCACCGAGTACAACCCGCAGTCGCAGCCGAAGATCGTGTGGCCGGCCGCGTTTCCGGTGGTGCGCTCGTACTTCGATCAGCTCACGCGGGACGGCGGGCTCGCGGCGTCGCGCACGTCGGCGATCGAGAAGGCGCTCGGCGCCGCCGAGAAGGCCGCGGGTGCGGCGCGGAAGTCGGCATTGCAGCTGCTGGCCCGGCAGGTCGATGGCGACGTCGCCGGCGCGAAGGATGGTGCCAAGGTGAAGGCGATGGCGCAGGCCATTCGTGATCTGGCTGCGGCGACCAAATAGCGGTGCGTGCTGTTCAAGAACCACACGAGTTCTTCGAACGTGAGAACTGGCACGAGACGCACGCAAGCCGTCGCCCTCGCCGTCGCCACGATCGTCGTCGGCCTGGGCGTACATCGTCTTGCCCCGGCGGGTGATGCGCGCGATATCGCCGGCGATGCGCTCTGGGCGGCGATGATGTTCTGGTGGGTCACGGCGCTCTGGCCGTCGGCCAGCTCCGGCGCGCGCGCCCTGGCCGCGCTCGCGATCAGTTGGGCGGTGGAGTTCAGTCAGCTCTCGCATGCGTCATGGCTCGAACAGCTGCGCGCGACGCGTATGGGGCCGCTCGTGCTCGGTACGGGCTTCGACCCGCGCGACCTGGTGAGCTACGCGGCAGGGATTGCGGTCGTCTGGTTGATAGCGAGGCGAGCTCATCTGTAAGGGGCCAGCGGTGTGACTAGCCGCTGATTCGGGGAGCAGGTATCGTCGTGCGACCTCTCCCCTCCACCCCACTCCCATGGCTCAGCGCGCGACGGGCACGTTCGACGTGAAGCTCACGCCCCAACCGGCAGATGACTACGCCGACGGGGTTCTCACCGGGCGAATGTCCATCGACAAGGTCTTTCGCGGCGGCATCGCCGGCACGAGTCGCGGGCAGATGCTTACCGGGATGACCGCGGTGAAAGGCTCGGCGGGCTACGTGGCGATCGAACGCGTCACCGGGACGCTCGACGAGCGCCGCGGATCGTTCCTCCTGCAGCACAGTGGGACCATGAACGCCGGCGCACAGCAGCTGTCCATCACCGTCGTGCCGGACTCCGGGACGGACGAGCTCACGGGGCTGAGCGGCGCCATGACCCTCGACATCGCCAACGGCGTGCACGGCTACACGTTCACGTACGCGCTGCCGGACGCCGACTGATGCGCCCCATCGTCACCGATCCGGAGGCGCCGCGTCGTGCCGACACCCCGCGCATTGTCGAAGTGGAGCGTTCGCAGGGGCATCGGCACCATGTGGTGATGCCCGAGCAGGCGTCGTGGCTGCAGCGCGTGGGACTTCCGCGGGTGCTCCTCGCGCTGGGCGTGGTGATCCTCATCGGTGGCACCGGGTACTGGCTGCTCAGGTAGGGAGCGCACCACGTGCGCAGGCACATTCTTCTCTACGGCGTTGTTGGCGGGCTCGCGATCACCGTGCTGCAGCTGATTCAGTACAAGTGGCTCATCCTCGCACACTCCGCCGAGGTGTACGCGGCGCTCGTCGGGGTGCTGTTCGTGACGCTCGGCATCTGGCTCGGCCGACGGCTCACCCGACCGGCGGAACGCGTGGTGGAGACGGTCCGGGAAGTGGTAGTCGAGGTGCCGGCGACCAGCGCGGTCCGGGACGAGGCGCAGATTGCCGCCCTCGGACTGACGCCTCGCGAGCTGGAGATCCTCACCCTGATCGCCGCCGGACTCAGTAACCGGGAGATCGCCGAGCGCGCGTTCGTGAGCGAAAACACCGTGAAGACCCATTCGAGCCGGGTGTTCGACAAGCTCGGGGTCCAGCGTCGGACCCAGGCGGCGCAGCGCGCGCGAGAGCTGGGGCTCGTTCCCTGAACGCCTGGCCGATGAATTTCGGCCAGAACGCCCGTCTCACTCGCCAGCGGCGTCACCCGAAGGCATGATTTCCTGCTCGCGGCGCGAAAATCACCCGTTCGGGTGACGCGCCGGCGCGCCCGGATCGCCCACACTCCGCCCGTTCACCTCGAGGGTTCACCCACCAGGAGTTGCCATGCGGAGTCTCGTTCTGAAGTACGGGTTACGGTCGGGCGCGGTGCTCGGCGCGTGCATGTTCGCCACCATGCCGTTCCACGAGCAGATCGGCTTCAAGCCGATCGGCATGATCATCGGGTACACGAGCATGCTGCTCGCCTTCCTGATGATCCACGCGGGGATGAAGAATTACCGGGACACCCTTGGCGGCGGGGAGGTGTCATATGGCCGGGCGCTGACGGTGGGGCTGCTGATCATGCTGATCGGCTGCGTCATCTACGTGGCCTGCTGGGAAGTCCTGTACTACACGGCGTTCCCGGACTTCGCCGAGAAGTACGCCGAGTTTGCCATCGCGCAGGCGCGCGAGGCCGGCAAGAGCCCGGCCGAGATCGCGGCGATTGCCACGCAGATGAAGGAGTTCGGCGAGCAGTACAAGAATCCGCTCATCAACATCGCGTACACCATGCTCGAGCCACTGCCGGTCGGGCTGCTCTACTCGTTCGTATCGGCGTGGCTGGTCAGTCGCACGCGCGGCCCGGCCACGGCACGCATGGCCACCGCATGACCCTGTCCCCTTCGTCGTGATTGCTTCGTTGTTGCCTGTTCGTCGGTGCGCGCTCGCGCTCGTCACGGTGTCGACCGTGGCGGGCGCGCAGGTGTCGGCGCCCGCTGCTCCGATCGTCCCCGATGCGGTGCTCTTCAAGCGTATCGATTCCCTGGTCGCGGCCACACCCGCGTTTTCCGGTGTGATCGCCGTGGGAAAACGTGGTGCCATCGTGTACATCGCGACGTCCGGGCTCATCAGGCCCGGCGGCAGCAAGCCCACCAGCATCACCGCCTTCAACCTCGGCTCGATCAACAAGGTCTTCACCGAGATCCTCGTGCGGCAGACGGCCGCCGAGCAGGGGTGGTCGCTCGATACGACGCTCGCGGCCTTGTGGCCGGAGTATCCCAATCAGGCGGTGGCGCAGGCGATCACCATTCGCCAACTGCTCACCCATCGCAGCGGGGTGCAGGGCGACATCTTCGCCAGTGACTCGGCGGCGCGCGGCAAGCTGCGGACGTTGCGCGATTTCCTCCCGCTGTTCGTCAGTCAGCCGCTGCAGTTCGCGCCGGGCACGCGCCAGTCGTACTCCAACGCCGGTTACGTGCTGCTCGGGCTGCTCCTCGAGCACCGCACCAAACGCAGCTACTACGACCTGGTCGCCGAGCGCATCTATCGCTTCTCGGGGATGACGAGTGCGGGCTATTTCCCACGTGATTCCCTTCCCGAGTTTGCCGCCCGCGGCACCATGGCGCGCACGGGGCGCGGTGAAGTGCTCGCAACCCCTCGGATCAACACCGGCTCACTGCCTGGTCGCGGGTCATCGGCGGGCGGTGGCTACGCGTCGGCGCAGGACCTGCTGCTGTTCGTGCAGGCGCTGCGCGACAAGCGCATTCCACAGGGTCCTCCGCCAGGCATCGGCGTGGCGGGTGGCAGTCCAGGGGTCAGCGCCGTCATCGAGGGGGCACTGCCGGGCGACCGCGATCTGGTGATTCTCGCGAGTGTCGATCCGCCAATGGCGGAGACGTTGTCGCAGATCATTCGCGGCTGGTTGGGGGTGATGGACTGATGCGACGCGTGGTCAGTGGGATCATCCTCCTCGTGGCGTCGCTGGCGTCTGCACAGGCATCTGCACAAACAGCCTGCACGGCGCCGCTCAGCGATTCCGTCGTCACGGCGACGGTACCCGGGCGCCCGTTCGTCGCGCTGCCCAGTCGTGACGGGTGTCATCTGTTCGTCTCGCTCAATCCGAGTGGTCCGGATGAACAGGCGGCGGTGGCGGTGCTCGACGTGGGTCGGACGCTGACACTGCGGCGTGTCGTGCCGACGCCGCAGGTTCCGTCGGGAATGGCGCTCTCGCGCGACGGGAGGGTGCTCATCGCCGCGCACAATGAGAGTGCCTCGCTGTTCGATGTGGCGGCGCTCCTGCAGGGCGAGGACGCGCTGATGGGCCGCATCCCCGAGAAAGCGGGGGCGGGGCGAGTGTATGCCGCGACGTCGCCCGACGATGCGCTGCTGTTCCTTGCCGACGAGCGCACGCAGAGCATCACGGTGGTGGACTTCGTGCGCGCGCGCGTCAAAGGCGGCGCGGCGCAGAGCGTGCTGGGATTCATCCCCACCGGGGACTTGCCAATTGCGCTCACCTTCTCGCCCGACGGAAAGTGGCTGTACACCACGAGTCAGCGGGTGCCGACGTCCGCGCAGGCGAATCCGGCGCAGTGGCCGGTGGTGTGCCGCAAGCAGGGGTCGCTCGATCCGCGCGATCCGCCGGCGCAGGTGGAGGGGGCGGTGCTGGTGGTGGACATGTCCAAGGTGCGCACCGACGCGGCGCACAGTGTGGCGCGCGTCGTCCGCGCCGGATGCAATCCCGTGCGCTTCGTGTTTTCGCCGACCGGCGATCGGGCGTACGTCAGTGCGCGGGCGGAGAACGCGCTGCTCGTGTTCGATGCACGCAAGCTCGGCGTGCGCGGTGATACGGCCAATCCGCTGATCGGGCGAATCCCGGTGGGCACCGCGCCCGTAGGCATTGCCGTCACTCCCGATGGCCGTCGTGTGCTCGTGACCAACTCGAATCGCTTTGCCGGCGGTGCCGACGACAAGCAGTCGGTCACGGTCATCGATGCGACGCGCGTGACCGACGGGGCCAAGGCGATCCTCGGCGAGATTCCCGCGGGTGCGTTTCCGCGCGAACTGCGGCTCATGCCGAACGGTCGCACGCTCGTCCTCACCAACTACAACTCCAAGACGGTGCAGCTGGTGGATCTGGCGAAGATCCCCGGGGCGCGCTAAGAACCCGCCGATGAGTACTGAACTCGAATACTGGCTCCGTGGCCCTGTCGAGGGCGTGCCGATGGCGTTACAGCCGGCGGCGCACATGATCCTGCAGCTGCGACATGAATTGCCGCCGCATGTGTCCGATCTCTCGGTCGAGCACTGGAACGCGCGGCCCGCTGGGGCGGCGTCGATTGCGTATCACGTGCGCCACATCGCGGGCGTGCTCGATCGGCTCGGCACCTATGCGCGCGGATCGCAACTGAACGATGCGCAGAAGGCCGCGCTCAAGTCTGAAGGCGAGCCACTGGTCGGCGATGAGCGCTCGGCATTGCTGACGCGCCTGGATGCGCAGATCGAGGCAAGTCTGGCGCAGTATCGTGCGACCGATCCCGCCACGCTCGGCGATGTCCGCGGCATCGGCCGCGCGGCGCTGCCCAGTACCGTGATTGGTTGTCTGATGCATGGCGCGGAGCATGGGATGCGCCATTTGGGGCAGCTCATCGTGACCGCACGCCTCGTGCGTGGGGCATAGTCTGTTGAACTGAACGCACAGAGGACACGGGGATCACAGGGAACACAGAGGACAGCGGTTCCCTGCCGAGGATTCATCGCCGTCCTCTGTGCGCTCTGTGTTCCTCGGTGCCCTCTGTGTGAAGTAGTTCAGCGAATCATCAGCCAAGGAGGTGTCCGTTGCTCAAGAAGATCCTGCTGGTGCTCGTCATTGCGGTGATCTGCGTCGGCGTGCTCGCGATGCGGCAGCCGGACACGTTCACGGTGGAGCGTCGCGCCACCATCCCGGCGCCGCCGGAGCAGGTATTTGCGCAGATCAACGACTTCCACAACTGGGCCAATTGGTCGCCGTGGGCCAAGCTCGATCCGAACATGGCGCTGTCGATCAGCAACCCCGGGGCCGGGGTCGGCGCGACGTACGAATGGAAGGGGAACAGCGATGCGGGAGAGGGCGCGATGGTGATCAAGGAGTCGATGCCCCCGAGCAAGATCATGATCGATCTGCACTTCATCAAACCCATTGAAAGTCGCAACGTGATCTCGTTTCAGCTCGAGCCAAAGGATGGCGGTACCGAGGTGATCTGGACGATGCGCGGTGAGAATACGATGATCGGCAAGGTGATGGGCGTGTTCACGTCCATGGACAAGATGATCGGCCCCGATTTCGAGAAGGGGCTCACGCAACTGCAGACGGCGGTGACGAAGTGAGCCGCGTCCTGCGCGTGGCGCTCGCCAACATCCCGTACCCGGAATCCCCGGACGCCGCCGTTGCGCGGGCAGTGGCGGCGGTGTTCGAAGCGGGCGCGCGCGGGGCGCAACTGGTTGTCTTTCCGGAGTGCTACATCCCGGGGTATCGGTGGCCCACGCGGTCCGTGCCGCCGGCCGATGCGGCCTATCTCGAAGCCGCGTGGACCGCCGTGGCCGACGCCGCGGCCTCGGCGGGCATCATGGTGGTGCTGGGCACCGAACGGTTCACCGACGCCGGGCTCGTGATCACGGCGCTCGTGATCGACGAACAGGGGCGGCGGGTGGGATGGCAGGACAAGGTGCAGCTCGACCCGGGAGAGGAGAACGGCTATGTGGCGGCCGCCGAACGCCGGCTGTTCGACGTGGCCGGCGTGCCGTTCGGCATCGTGATCTGCCATGAGGGATGGCGCTATCCGGAAACCGTGCGCTGGGCGGCCCGGCGTGGCGCGAAGCTCGTCGTGCATCCGCACTACGGCGAAGCGGAACCGGGCAGCTTTCAACCCACCAGCTACGGCGATCCGCGCAACACGTTTCACGAAGCCGCCGCGCGCTGCCGCGCGGCGGAGAACACGGTGTGGTTCGCCACGGTGAACTGCGCCGGCGACGGGTCGCCCACCACGAGCGCGGTTGCCGCACCCGATGGGACGATCGTGGCGTGGCAGCCGTACGGCGACGCGGGATTGCTGGTTGTCGACTGCGACATCAGCCAGGCGACGGGGCTGCTCGCTTCGCGCTGCCGCACGACGCCCTGACGCCGCTAGATTCGCCGGCGTGTCGTCGCTCCCGATGCTTCCCGCGGGTTTCTCGCCCGTTCCGGCCGGTCATCTGGCGGCCGTGGTCACGCATCTCGAGATGATCGCGCCACCCGTCGCGCGGGCGCTGCCGCCACTGGCGCGCCCCCTCACGCTGACGCGGCTGGATGGGCGCGACCTCGACGCCTATCGCGCACTCTTTCGCACGGTGGGCGAGGAGTGGCTGTGGTTCTCGCGGCTTCGCCTCTCCGACGACGACCTCGCGCGGGTGCTCCGCGATCCGCTCGTGGAGGCGTACGCGGTGTGCGACGCTGGCGCGGCCGTTGGCCTGCTCGAACTCGATTTCCGCGAGTCGGGAGCCTGTGAGCTCGCGTTCTTCGGGTTGGCCGCGTCGCACGTGGGGCAGGGAGCGGGGCGCTGGCTCATGCACGAAGCAACGACGCGCGCCTGGGCTCGGCGCATCACGCGCTTCCATGTGCACACCTGCACGCTGGACCACCCGGCCGCGGTGTCGTTCTATGTGCGCTCCGGGTTCACTCCCTCCCGCCGCGAGGTGGAGGTGGCGCCCGACCCTCGCCTCACCGGCGAATTGCCTGTGCACGTCGGCGTGCATGCGCCGGTCATCCCCGGTGAGATGCCGGGAACCGATGCACTCGCCGTGGTGCAGGAGTTCTGGCGGCTGATGGCGACGAACGATTTCACGGCCGTGGGAGCCGTGCTGGCGCCCGAGTTTGTGCTCGAGTGGCCGCAGTCGCGCGAACGCATTCGCGGCGCCGCCAATTTTGCCCGGATGAACGCGGAATATCCCGCGAAGGGTCCGTGGCGCTTCATGGTGTCGCGCGCCGTCGCGAACGGGCGCGAGGTCGTCACCGATGTGAGCGTCACCGACGGCGACGTGCTGGGCCGCGCCATCTCGTTCTTCACGGTGGAGCGCGGCCTCATCACGCGCATTGTGGAGTTCTGGCCGGAACCGTATCCGGCGCCTGCGACGCGGGCGCATCTCGTGGAGCCGATGGCGTGACCGTCGTCGAGTCCGTCGTCGAGTCCGTCGTCGTGCGCGATCTCCTGCTCCGGCAGTTCGACGTCGCATGGCAGCTTGCCTGGCATCATCTCGAGACGCTCAGCACCGACGAGTGCCTCTGGCGTCCTGCTGATCGCGGACTCCATGTGAGGCAAACCGCAGACGGGTGGGTGGCGGACTGGCCCACGCACGAGGGGTACGAACTCGGTCCTTCGAGTGCCGCGTGGATCAGCTGGCACTGGCTCTACTGGTGGCACACGGCCATCGACTACACGTGGGGGAGAGCGGAGCTCACGCGTGATGCGGTGTCGTGGCCGGGAAGCGCCGACGCCCTGCGCCTCGAGCTGCGCACGCTGCATGATCGCTGGCGCGCCGCACTCCTCGCGACCGACGACGCGCGCCTCGCCGCCACCGAGCACGTGCGCTGGCCCTTCACGGGACGGTCCCTGGCCGATCTGTTCGCCTGGGCGAACATGGAGCTGACCAAGAGCGCCGCGGAGCTGGGTGCCGTGCGTTTTTCGTACCCGCGGTAAACCCTCGGGCAATGGCCGGCATCGCATTGAGGTGGTCACCTCCAGCTTCCCCGAGCCGTATCACCCCGCCCTGACCTCCGCACCGCGCAGCTCCGAGGGTTCGCCTGCGTTGCCGATCCGCGCGGTCGACAGCGTGGTGCGGCGTGCCCAGGCGGGCAGCGCCGACGCTTTCGCGCAGCTGTACGACCAGCACGCCGCCCGGCTGTTCGCCGTGTGTGTGGGGCTCACGGGCGCGCGCCAGGCGGCGGCCGAGCTCGTGCAGGACACGTTCGTGCGCGCGTGGGAGAAGCTGCACACCTATCGGGGTGAGGCCGCCTTCAGCACCTGGCTGCATCGCATCGCCGTGAACGTGATGCTCGAACAGGAACGGGCGCACCGCCGACGGACGATGCGTGTGGCCAGCGACGGCGACCTGCCACGGACGCCGGAAGGCGTCACCGACGCGCCGGTATCGCCACGCGATGTCATCGGCGCGGTGGACCTCGAGCAGGCCATCGCACGGCTGCCCGAGGGCTGTCGGCGCGTGTTCATCCTGCATGACATCGTCGGCTACGCCCACGCGGAGATCGCCGCGCAGCTCGACCTTGCCGAGGGCACGTGCAAGGCTCACCTCTTTCGCGCGCGTCGCCTGTTGCGCGGGATGCTCGATCCATGATGGCTGATCTGCCCTTGACCTGTGATGCCGTGACGGCAGCGCTGCCGGCATACCTCGCGAATGTCCTCGACGACGCGACCGCGGAGGCGATCGAATCGCACGTGAGCGCCTGTGCCGCGTGTGAAGTCCGCCTCGAGCGCGCGACGCGCATCGACGTGGAGGCCTTCGCGCCCGCAGTGCCGGCGGCGCTTCGCGAGCGGGTACTGGCAACGGTACCCGTCTCACCGCCGCGGGTCCGTCGATCAACCCGGTGGGGACTGGCCGCCGGGTTGGTCGCGGTGGCGGCCGCGGCGCTGTACGTGAGCACGACGCGGGAGGTGGCAACATCGGACCACCCGCTCACCGCGGTCGCCACGCCGTCGGACAGCGCCGCGGTGGAGGCTATCCGCAGCGCGCGTGCGCTTGCCCGCGAACAGGCGGCCAGCGAGTTTCGCTCGCTCGACGAGGCTGCACGAGAGCTGGAGCAGGCGATCCGGATGGCGCCGGAGGATCGTGAGATGCGCGCGTACGTCGACGCCGTGCAGGCGCGTCGCGCCGAGCTGGCGGAGAAGATCGCCGAGGCCGCCTCATGAGCTGGCGCCTCGCTGCCGTGCTGCTCGCGCTGATGCAGAGCCGTCCCGTTGCGGCACAGGTGGCACCGCACGGGTTTCCGGCCACTGCCGATGTGGTGATGCGCATCTATGTGCCAAAGGGGCGGGTCACCATCACGACGTGGACGCGTGATTCCATCGCGGTGCGCGGCGCGCTCGGTGCGAACGCATCATTCTTCGGCGGCGGTGATCGCGCGCACGTGAAGTTCGGGGT
>JBDHVK010000061.1:0-22134 GCA_039809645.1 Gemmatimonas sp. | reverse complement strand
ACGCGTTGGCCGCCATGCACTTCCGGGTAGCCGATCACGTTCGTGCGACGCGCGTGGAGTTCTCCACCGACCACAAGCTTGTGAGATATTCGACGGTGCGACAGTTCGGACCGCACTCACATTTGTGAACCCGCACACTGGCGACAGTGTTCCGGGACAACCAGAAGTCGTTGCCATGGAACAGCTTGCGTAGGCGTTCCGGAAGCTGTTACGAGCAGCACCCGCGCACCACCGCGACAGGGGTCAGAATGCCCGTGAATCGCACGTCATGCCCTGCGGATGGGGCTGCTTGCCTGGATTCGCGGAGCGGGGGAGTCATTTGCTTGCTGGCGCGAATGGGAAGGGCTGAGAACGTATACGTGCGGCGCATACGTACCGCGCATACATGAGGCGCATACGTGGGGCGCCACCGCGGTAGCGCGTCTCGCGTGCGCCCCACGTCTGCGCGTGACGTATGCGCCCCACGTATACGCAGTTCCTATCTGCCCGCCCGAAACTCCCCAGCGACATGCCGCCCCGCGAGCGCAACGTACCGCGCCGCATTGTCCCGAATCGCCGCCGCCTGCTCCGCTCCCACCGACCGCACAACCTTCCCCGGAACCCCCACCACAAGGCTCCCCGGCGGCACAATCGTACCCTCGAGCACAACCGCCCCCGCCGCAATGACGCTCCCCGCCCCCACGTGCACACGGTTGAGCAGAATCGCGCCCATCCCCACCAACACGCCGTCCTCGAGCGTGGTGCCGTGCACGATGGCGCGATGCCCGATCACACAGTCTTCGCCCACCACGGTGGGAATGCCCGGGTCCGCATGGATCACCGCGCCGTCCTGCACGTTGCTGCGCGCCCCGATCGTGATGTGATCGGTGTCGCCGCGCAGGACGGCCGTGGGCCAGACACTCGTGTCGTCGGCGAGATGTACATGGCCCAACACGACAGCGGTGGGATGAATGAACGGAGCGGCCACGGTTGCACTCTCAGTTGGGTGGACGACGAACCGGCACACGAATCGTGCTGCCTTCGAATACCGTCAATCTGAGCGGCTCGGTGGCATCACGCACCGTCTCGTCGCTCACATCCCGTCCGGTTCCGTAGTTGAGCTGACTCTCGGCGTTCTTGTTGATGTTCACGACGACGACCAGCCGACTGCCCGCCGGCAGCACACGACTCACCACGCGCGCACCGCGAAGCGGCAACGTGTCGGGCACGCCGGGGCGGAGCAGCTGTCGCTGTGCGTAGTCACGTGCGAAGCTTGCGCGACCCAGCCAGTAGCTGAGTTGCCGATGAACGCCCTGCGCGGTGCGCTCGTAGAGCAGCACTCCCAGATCGACATCGCGGGCGTTGATCGACGCGACCAGGTCGGCCGTGAACGAGCCACTGATGAGTGTGGCCTCCCGGAGCGGCTCACTCACGAAGGCCACACCATTGTCGCGGTCCAGCGTGCGGTCGTCGCCGAGCGAGATGAACGCGCTGCTCGTGAGACGGCGGTCGCGCAGGTCCACCGTCAGCTCGGCGGCGGTGCCACTGCCGGCCGTCGGCTCGAGCCGGTGGTCGGCCTCGACGCGTTCGCGACTCGGGTGCAGCACCATGGTATCCGTGCTCATTGCGGCGAGCGACGCGGCATGCTGCCAGGTATTCGTGCCGATCGGCTGATAGTTGACGCGATCGCTGAGCAACGCCGGCCTGGGCGCGCCACGCAGCACATGGCGCATCCAATCGTAGATCAACCCGGTCACGTCGACATTGGCAACGGGATCGATACGCAAGTCACCGAGCACCGGCGACGGACGACGTTGTGCACCGAAGTGATCCCACGGCCCGATCAGCAGCGTGTGATTCGCGGCCGGTCGAGCCGCGAGGTGCGCGCGAAAGTAGTGCAGCGCCCCCGGCTGCGCGCCATCGAAGTAGCCCGTGATGCTGAGGACGGGAATCGCGATCTTCGCATAGGCCGCCGCGCTGGGCATCATGCGCTGCCAGTACGCGTCGAACGCGGGATGTTCGAGCCACCGACGGAAAATCGGATTCGGCGTCCCATCGATGACATCGAGGTCGCGATACGCCGACCCGCGCGCGAACCACGTGCTATCGAGACGACTCCACCGCTTGCCATCGCCGTAGAGCGCATCCTCGAGCAGGCCATTGCTCCCCACCCAATGCGCCCAGCGATACTGGAAGGTGAGCATGATGCCGTTCTCGCGCGGCGTATCGATGCCCGGCGCAACGGCCGCGGCCGGCACAATGGTCTTGAGCGCCGGATGCAGTGTGCCCGCGGCCGCCCACTGCGTGAAACCCGCGTACGAACCGCCCAGCATGCCGACCGCGCCATTGCTCCACGGCTGCCTGGCAATCCAGTCGAGCAGATCGCGTGCATCACGTGCCTCGGTCTCCCACGGACGCACCGGTCCCGTACTCAGGCGCTTGCCCCGTGATGTGGCGACCACGCCAACAAACCCCTGCGACGCCGCCTCGAGCGCCGAGAGCCGATTCTGCGCACCGGCGTAGATGGTGTACTCGAGGACGGCCGGCTGCTTGCCGCGCAGCGAGCGCGGGCGAACCACCGTGACCGTCAGTGAACCGCCGTCCCGTAGCGGCACACGCGCGTGCGCTGTGATCGCGTAGCGGCGCGTCTCGGCCTCGCTGAGAATCGTCGGCATCACCGGCACAAGCGCGCGAAACACCGACAGCACGAAATACTGCCTGGCGAGCGCGACCGCGTCGTTCAACGGAATCGCCTCGGGGATCGCCGACAGCGCACGCGCCCACTGTGCCTCGGCACCAGCCACATCGAAGGTGAACGAACCGGCGACGCGATACGCCACCAGATCCGATTGCCCGCGGTCGATATCGAGAAACACCCGCCGAACCACAGTGCGCCACGCCCCGACCGGCGCCTGACGCGCTCGTGCATACAGTTCATACTGCGTGTACTCGTTGCGCGAATACACCGGGTCTCGCACGCCCCGCAGCTCCCGCAGTGCAGTCAGCGAACGCAAACCCGCGACGTAGTCACCCGACAGCAGCTCGAGCCGGAAGACCGTGTTGAGCGAATCGTCGCGATCGGTGCCGGCATAGAGCGTGCGCGCGGTCTGCGCGATGGAACGGATGGCGCGATCGGTTGCGGCGGAGTCAGACCGTATGGCCTCGGGCAGGTCAAAGGTCTGGGCGGACACCGTCATCGGGATTGCGGCCAGGAGGGCCATCGGCAGTTTCATGCTGCCCCTACGCGGTCTCGGATGGCGGGTTTCTTTGCCATGAAGCGCGAGCCAACCGCACGCTCAGAAATAGCCGCCCAGCGTCAGATAGAACGCCCCCCGCCGCGACACACCGCTGGGCGCCACATACGGCGCCGCCGCCCCGAGCCGGAAGCGATAGGGAATGTCGTACGCGAGCGCCGCGTCGAGCACGAGCTCCGCACCCGCGCTCGCAATCCAGCCGTCACGCACGCCCGGCCGCTCGCAAATCCCAATCGACGCCGTGCGCTGCGCAAAGGCCGACGGACACCACGCGCGACCCGCATCACTGAAGAGCGCGAGCGACAGCTTGTCGCTGTACACCGTGAAGGGCGACGGCACGCGTGAGAACAACGTGAGCGGCGCGCGATACTCCGCACTCCCCGCCAGCGCACGAATGCCACGCTGCACACCCGGCGCCACACCACGCACCGAAAAGGTGCGCGACGGATCGCCGATGCTCACGCCCGGAAATACCTCACCGGTCAACCCGCTCACGCCGCCGATCGAGAATTCCGACGCCGTATTCTCATCCGTGTACCCCGTGGCCGCGCGAATCGCGACGACATGCCGCGCGAACCCCGGCAACTCCACCGGCGCAAACGCGCGCGCCGACGCCACATGCCGCCACGAGCCCAGCTCCGGCGCATCCAGGCGCCACCGATACGCCGAACTCGTCGCGAGCGTGACACCCTCCTCCACACTCACACTGCGCAGCGACCGCCGCGCCGTACTGACATTCGTGTTCACGAAGAACGATGGATAGCGCGTGCCTGTGCGCAGCAGTGAGTTCGCCGGCCCGAGCACCGAGTCCACCGTGGCCGTGAAGTCGCGCCATTCATACTGCGCGCCGAGCGTAGCGCTCACCGCCCAACGCACCCGCGGCACACTCACCGTGCTCGACATCGTGGCGAACCGCTTGCGGCGGGCAATCAGCCCCAGGGTCGCCCCGCTGTCGTTCACCGCGCGGAAGGTGGCATCCCACTGTTGGCTCATCGACACGTCGAACACCGGCACGCCCAGTCCGGCGAACCGATACACCGCATACCCATCCACCTCGCGCCGCTCGGGCTGGATGAGCGCGCTCGCCTCCCAGATGTGCCGGCCGAGGATGTCCTCGCTGCTGGTGATGAAACCGTACGTCGCCCGCCCGTCGCGTCCCTGCCCCGCGCTCGGCAGCCAGAAGCGTGGCAGCAGCATGCGCGCCGCGGAGTAGTGCCTGGCCTCGAGCGCACCGATCGCGCGTGGATCCACGACGGCGGGCAGCGCCACCGGCTCGCGTACGTACCACGAGTTCACCGCCATCGCGCCCGCGGTATCGAGCGGCAACACCGCCGCGTGCAGTCCGTCGCCACGCTGCACGAGCACCGCCACCGATCGACCGTCGGGGCTGACGCTGGGTTCGTACACGCCCGTACTCACCCGCGACGCCTGTCGCACCTCCTCGCGCGGTTCACGCCAGCGCAACGTGTCGAGCAGCTCCAGGTCACCGACCGGCGCCGTCTCGAGCTGCATGCGCCCGCTCCGATCGCTCGCCCACACCAGACGGTCGCCCGCCGGCGTGAACGACGGTGAGCTGAACACGCCGCGACCACCAGCCACCGCCTGCCAGACATTCCCGAGCGTATCGAGCAGCATCACCCGCTGCTCACCGGTCGCCAGCAGCTGCACTGCCGCGATGTGCGCACCCGACGGGCTCCATCGCGGCTCTGCCCACAGGTCGCGCCCGGCGCCGGCCGCAAGCACGCGCACCGAACGCCCGTCGGCGCTCACACGGACCAGCGACGACGTCCCCGCCGCCAGCTGCACGGCGACGATCTCGCCGTCGCGGCGCACATCCGGCATCACCAGTCGCGCACCACGCGTCAACTGCCGTTCGGCCCGCCCCGCCTCCTGACCGCGCTTCCCTGCCGAGCGATCCCGCCGATAGAGATCACTCCGCACCCGATAGGGATCCAGGTACTCGTTCTGTGCGCCGACGAGTCCCTCCGGTCCCACCGCCCAATTGTCCAGCGACGTGACCCACGCGAGGCGCCGCGCCGCACCACCGCGCACCCCCACCACGTACAAGCCCGTCACCCGTCGCCCGTCGCTCGCGGCGTACACCAGCGAATCCGCCCCCAGCCATCGCGGGCCGTTCGCGAAATAGCCCTGGTCGCTCACCCACGTGAACCGATCACCCGTGGTATCGATCGCCACTCGCGTCAGCGAATCACGGTACGCCGTCCAGAGTGCCTGGAACGAGCGGCCAAAACCGATCGCCCCGTTGTGTTGCACCAGATACGGAATCGCGGTCGCCGCACTCGCGTCGACATAGCGACGCATCCCCTTCCCGGCCGGCGCGGAGTGCGCGGCGCGCTCCATCACCGTGGCGCCATACGCATACGCGGCATTCCCGCGCGGATAGCGCGTCGATGCCAACGACCACCGCCCGAGCGGCATCAGCAGCGAGTCGCGCGCCGCCGCGCGCAGCAGCGACGGAAACTCGGTGCTCACATCGCGCCCGAAGCCGGTGAACTTGGACTCGTAGTGCACCGCGAGCCCCTCCTTCACCCAACTCGGTGTGAAGCTGTTGGGAAAGAGCGCCGGACTGCGCCCGAACACCGCCCGCCCGAGTGCCCAGAGGCCCCGCGCGCGATCGAGGTGGAACACGTGCGCCAGCTCGTGGGTGATCACCGATCGCAGCCAGTCGCCCGTGTACCGCAACTCCGCCGTCGCAATCGGCGGCGTGGCATAGATCACCACCCGCGGCGACGGAAAGACCTGCGCGTACCCATTGCTGAAATCCACATTGTCCGCGATCAGCAGGTCGATGCGCCCGCGCGGCGCCACCAACTCGCTCGAGAGTTGCGCGTACGCCCCCTCCGCATACACCGCTGCCTCACGCGCCACCGAATCCAGCCGCGCCGCAAAGTGCACGTGGAAGTGTCGAGTGGTAATCGTCCGAATCGGTCCACGCGGATCCACCTGAGCCGGAAGTGTGGGCGCCGCGAAAAGACCGCAAAACAGCAGAACTGCACGCACAGAGGACACAGGGATCGCAGAGAACACAGAGGCGACGGTGCGGACGAAACGCGCCGCGCGGCTCCGATGCAACGTGACCCTCCGTGTTCCCCTTTTCTCTGTGTTCTCTGTGTGATCAGTTCCAACGAACCTTCTCACCGCGCCAATCCTCTGAAGTAGCGCTCCAATCCCGCGACAATCGCCTCCGCATACTTGTCCTGGAACCCCGGATCGCGCATCGCGGCCTCCTGCTCCGGCATCATCACGAACAGTCCTTCCGTGAGCGCACTCGGATACCACGACGGCCGCGCCACCGCGAGGTTCTGATAGTGCACCCCGAGGTCGCGCAGCCCGAAGCGCTTCACCAGCTCCTCTTCCAGCACGCGCGCGAGCGGCTCCGACGCGTTGTGGAAGAACAGGGTGCTCGTCCCGTTCGCGGTGAACGGATTCACGCCGTCCGGCAGGGCATTCAGATGAATCGACACGAACGCGTGCGCGTCGCGCCGCCGTGAGATCACCCCGCGCTCGGTGAGACCGAGCGGCGCGAGCGACGGCCGCGTACTGAACGCGATCGCGCCGCGGGCCGTGAGCTTCTCCACCACCTTCTGCCCCACCGGAAAGACCGCGTCGCCTTCGTAGAGTCCAGTCGGCCCCGTGGCACCGGCCGGCGGATGACCAGGATCCACCGCAATCGTGAGCCCCTGCAGCGGGCGCTGCGCATTGATCACCGGAATGCGTCGCACGCGCAGCACGAAGGCGCGTCGGCTCTCATCCCAAAGCGAAAGCCATCCGTACGCCGGCTGCGAGAGCGTCAGCACCAGACGCGCGCGATCGCTCGTCACCTGCTCCCACGCGATGCGCCGAATCAGCGTGTCATTGCCGATGATCGGCGAGATCTCGGGGTTCGCCTGCACCCCGTAGAGCGTGAGCGTCATCGTCCGCCCGTCGGCCTCCACCAGGTGCGCCGGCTTGTCGCCCACCGGAATCGACAGGTCGACCCAGTCCGTGCTTGGCGTGACGCGCAAGCCGCCCGTCACGCGGCGCGGCAGCGACGCCCCTTCGGGCAGCAGCGCGATATCGCCGTTCGCCACCCAGGCATCCAGGGCGCCATCGAGCTGCACCCGCGTATAGCCCTGTTGACGACCCGCCACCTCGAGCACCGTGCCGGGCAGCAGCAACCACTTGTACGTTCCGTCGGGAATCGTGCGGGCGTTCACCACCTGATCGGTGTCACTGCCGATCGTGCTCGCCGTGCGCAGCATGCCGAGCAATCGCGTATCCGGGCTCAGCGCGCGCACCGTCGGCACCGCGAGGCGCACCGTGTCCGGGCCCCGCGCGATCAGCACCCGTGCCGGCTTGGCACTGTCGGCGAGGGCGTGCGCTGCCAGTTCGGTCGAGAAGGTCGCCGAGTAGTCCGCCGTGTCGATCGCGCTGGCGTTGATCAGCCGATCACCCGCGACCGTGCCATTGGCGGTGCCCGTGCCCACCAGCATCGGCCGCTTCACGCTGTCGCGCGACACCAGCCATACGCTCGCATTGCGCGGGGCCCGCACGCTCACCCGCAGCAGATCGGCGCTGCGCGCCCACCACCCGCGCACCGGGGAGAGCGAACTCGTATCGACGCGCAGCTTGCCACTGGCGGGCAGCGCCGTGCGCTTCGCGTAGCGAATCGGCACCGTCAGCCGCACCGTATCCGCACCGCGCGTGGCGACCAGCGCGTAGCTGGGCTGCCCCGCCGGCGGATTGGCGAGAAAAGCGATGAACGCGCCGTTCGGCGCCACGGCCACCGACTCGCCGTTGATCGTGAGGGCCACATCGCCGGACCCAACCCGCCCGAGAACGAAGTTGGAATCGCGGCTTGTGATGAGCTGATTCGAATCCGGGTACTCCACCTTGGGCGCGATCGGCGCCCCGCGGACCGGTGGCACCGCCGGCAGGCCGGCCAGCACCGGCACGGCCCCAGTGGGCCGCGGCGTGACCGGCGCCGGTGCGGCGGGGGACGGGACGCGGCCGGAGGCGGCAGCGCCACCGCAGGCCGTCAGGGCAAGGACCAGCAGGGGAAGCGGCGGGGAGATTCGCATGCCAGAAAATTGACCTTGGTGCGAAACGCCGACCATCTTTCCGCCGTCCTGTAGTAGAAGTTTCTTGCCGATGACGGCTGGACCCTTCCGCTGTGGGGTGCTGCTGGTGCAACCTCCGGCAGGTTCATCCGTAGGGGGACCATGGTCCCTCGCCTTCGCACCGGCCCGATCCATGAAGCAGTGACTGTTCCCGCATCACCTCCACCCACACCCAGCCAGGGTCAGCCCGCGCAGCCGGTGCTCGCGCGCGTCTTCGCCCTGACCGACGTCGGTCGGACGCGGGAGCACAACGAGGACGCGTTCCTCGTGGCGGATCTGGAGGCCGGTCAGGCGCTCGACTTCGTGAACGACGCGGTCGACATCAATGCCGGCGCGCACGGGGCGCTCTTTCTCGTGGCCGACGGCATGGGCGGCGCCGCCTCCGGCGAACTCGCCTCGAGCATGGCCTCCGAACTGGTCCTCTCCGGGCTGCTCGATGCCTGGCAGGCGGCCGAACCGTCCGTCGCCCGCTTCGCCGAAGCGCTGCGCGACGCCACGATCATTGCCAACCATCGTATCCATTCGCATGCCCGGGAGAACCCCGAGCACCGCGGCATGGGCACCACGGCCACGATCGCCGGCCTCTACGGCGATCATCTCTACGTCGTGCAGGTGGGCGACAGCCGCGCCTACCTCGTGCGCGACGGCAAGGCACAGATGCTCACCAAGGACCAGTCGCTCATGCAGCGCCTCGTCGAAGCCGGTGAGCTCACCCCCGAAGAAGCCGAGCGCTCCGAGCGCCGCAACATCATCCTGCAGGCCCTCGGCCCCGAGCCGAACGTCACGGTCGACCTCACGCATCAGCAGGTGCGCAAAGGCGACATCCTCATCCTCTGCAGCGACGGACTCTCCGGCCAGGTCCGCGCCGACGAGATCGCCTACGTCGCCCAGAGCGAGCGCGACGTCGTCGGCATCTGCCGCAACCTCGTCGACCGCGCCAACGCGCGCGGCGGCCCGGACAACATCACCGTCGTGGCCGTGCGCTTCGACGGTGAGGCGCTGAGTGCCACCGAGGCGGGCGACCAGTTCGGCTACCGCGTCTTCCCGCTCGCCGGGACACTCAACGACGCCTCACGCCTGCCGACGCCGATCCCGCCGGCCAACACGATCAAGAGCGACCCCACCCCGCGCTTCGGCACCCCCAAGCCCGACGTCGCCGCCCTCGAAGCCGCGCGCCAGCAAGCCATCGCCCGCGCCGCCGCCGCACCGCTCGAACCCGAGGAAGACCTTTCCGGCGACGGCGAACCGCAGATTCTCGGATTGCCCGAGCCCGAGATTCGCGAGCGACGCGAGCGCGCGCAGCCGATCTATCTGGTACTGGGCCTGGTGGCGCTGGCGGCGATCATTTTTGCGGTGGTGCAGCTGGGTAAGTAACGGCGTAGATGTGGGGCGCATACGTTACGCGCATACGTCCTGCGCACAGGGACTGCGCAACCGCGGATGAGCGCAGTCCCCGTGCGCCCCACGTATGCGCAACACGTATGCGCCCCACGTATGCGCCCCACGTATGCGCCCCACGTATGCGCCCCACGTATGCGCCCCGCGTATGCGCCCCACGTATGCGCCCCAAGTATGCGCAACTCGTATGCGCCCCACGTATGCGCAACCCGTATGCGCCCCCTGTATGCGCAGTTCACCGCTTCCGCAAAAGCCCCCGCCCCGCCGCCTGCTGCATCACCCGATCGCCGCTCCACGCCAGGACCGTCGGCACGGCCATCCCCAGCTGCGCCACGAATCGCGGGTCTCCCAACCCCACCAGCACCACCTCGCGCGACAACCCCGCCGCCTGCGCGGACAGTTCGCGCACCAGCTCCACGGTGCTCGGCTGCAGCGTGACCCGCCCCTTGTTCGGCAGGTAGTCCGCGAAGAGCGCGATCACGAACGGCCCGCCGCTCGCCGCCGTGGGGGCACTCACGATGCGCGCGTCGTTGCCGGCGAGTCGCATCGCCTCCACGATGCCGGTGCGATCGGCGCGACGGCCGTGGACCGCTTCGTCATCATCCACGATCGCGACTTCCGTGACCGTACCCATCGGCGGAATCGGACCGTGCTCGATGCGCAGCACCTTGTCGGCGAGTAGCGCCCCCCACGCGGTGTCGGCACCGCTCGGGCGTCGCCAGTCGTTCGGCGGACTCGCCCACTGCGCCCACTTGAGCCGACGCCGCACGCTGTGCTTGATCCGCTCGGGGTCGAGCGTGCCATTGTCGAGCGCCTGCTCGAGCGCGTCGAGCGCCGCACCGAGCTCGCCCGGATCGAGCAGCACATCGCAGCCGGCGCGAAGCGCCAGCACCGCCGCCTCGGCGACCGTCCGCCCGTCGCACGTCGCCGCCATCGTGAGTTCATCGCTCACGATCAGGTTGTCGAACTTGAGCTGCTGCCGCAGCAGCCACTGCAGCATCTCGCGCGACAGCGTCGCCGGCACCTTGCTCGAATCGAGCGCCGGGTACGCCGCGTGACTCGTCATCACGCTCGCCACGCCACTGCTGATCGCCGCGCGGAATGGATGCAGATCGAGCTCCTTGAGCTGATCCGCCGGCGTCTCGATCACCGGCAGCAGCAGATGCGCGTCGGCCGTCGCGCGACCGAGCCCCGGGAAGTGCTTCGCACACGCGAGCACGCCCTCGGCCTGCACCGATTCGATCCACGCCGTCACCAGCGTCGCGACCTTGCGCGCATCGCTGCCCAGCGCGCGCGTCCCCACCACCGGATTCTCGGGGAGCAGGTCGAGATCGCACACCGGCCCGAGATTCCAGTTCACGCCCATCGTGCGCGCTTCCCGTGCGGTGAGACGCGCCGCGCGGCGCAGCGCTTCGATGTCGCCCAGCGCCGTGATCGCCGCCAGCGGTGGCAGGCCGGTGGCGCCGGCAAACTGCTGCCCCGCGCCGCGCTCCAGCTCGGCGGCGATCAGCAGCGGATGCCGCGACTTGAGTTGCAGCTCCTTGGCAAGCGCGCGGACACCATCCTGCTCGCCGCCCACCAGCTGAAAGCCGCCCACGCCCAACGCGAGCGCCTCGTCGATGAGGGGACGCACCTCGGCAAAGCCCCGATCGGGGCTCCAGCGAATGACCGGGATCAACAACTGCGCGAGGTCGCGTCGCGACTGTTCGCTCATGACTTCAACTCAACTGAATTCGCGGGAGTGAGCGACCCCAGTACGCGGGGTCCTCGGGCACCGGTGGCGCTGGGGATGTTTCCCGCGCGGCCGGTGAGATGGAGATAGCCGAGCAAGGCGAAGGCCACCGCCTCCTTGGCCTCGGCGTCGAAATAGACGTCGCTGAATGCGCGCACCATCGGCACCGGTCGCGCGGTGCGTGCCTGATGCCAGCGGAATGCGCCCTCGAGCGCTGGAGCGAGCAACGGATGCTTCGCGCCACCGCCGGAGAGCAGCACCTCGGTGATCGGGGCGCTGATGAACTGCATGTACTGCGCGGCGATGGTCGCCGCCGTGAAGCCCACACTCGTCGCGACGATGTCCGCGTCGCTCGCGCCGTGCGTCCGACAGTGCGCGATGAACGCGTCGATGAACGCCGGCGTGAACAGCTCGCGTCCGGTGCTCTTGGGTGGCGCCTCGAGCAGAAAGGGCAGGCTGAGGTAGCCGCGCAGCGCCTGATCGAGAATCCGGCCCTTCGCCGCAATCGTCCCGTCGGCATCATACGGCCGATCGAACAATCGTCGCACCACCCCATCGGTGATCACCACCCCGGGCCCCGTGTCGAACGCGAGCACCGGCGCATCCACGCCTGCCGGCGGCACCACGCTCACGTTGCCGATGCCACCGATATTCTGCAGCGCGCGCCACTCGGTCGGATGCGCAAAGAGCAGGCGATCAGCGATGGGCACAAGCGGCGCCCCCTGCCCGCCCGCGGCCACATCGCGCGTACGGAAGTCGTGCACCACGGCGCATCCCGTGCGCTCCGCGATGCGCGCCGCATCACCGATCTGCCACGTGCTGTGGAGCGGTTCATGCCAGAGCGTCTGCCCATGACTCGCCACCGCCGCCACGTCGCGCGGGGGTACGCCAGCGGCGCGCATCGCCGCGAGTGCAGCGTCGGCCAACCACTCGCCCAGTTCGGCGTTGAGGCGACAGTACTCCTGCGCCGTCGCGCGCTGCATCGCGGCCTCGAGACGCGTGCGCGCCTCGCGCGAGTAGGGCACCTGCACGAACGCGCGCAGCTCCGCGTGCGGTCGCCCGTCGGCGCCGTCGGCGAAGTGCACCAGCGCCGCACTGATGCCATCGAGCGACGTGCCCGACATCAGCCCCACCACGAGCGTCATGCGCGAACCGGCGGTGGCGCGGTCGTCAGGCGGCGGATCACTCCACCCACGCTCGCGAGCCGCGCGTCGGCGGTGGCGGCATCCACGTTCAGCGCGTGCATCACGATCGCGCGCTTCACGCGCCCGTCGGCCCGCGCCAGCAGCGCCCGCGCCTCCTCACGCGACAGCGCCGTCACTTCGCACACGATGCGCTCGGCCCGATCCTGCAGCTTCACGTTCGTGGCCTTGAGGTCCACCATCAGATTGCCGTAGCTCTTCCCGATGCGGACCATCGCGCCCGTCGTGAGCATGTTGCACACGAGCTTCGTGGCCGTGCCCGCCTTGAGGCGCGTGGAGCCCGTCAGCACCTCGGGACCCACCACCGGCAGCATGAGGATATCGGCCACCGCACGCATGGCGTCGGGGGGCGGGCTGCAGGCAATGAGGCCGGTCGTCGCACCGAGTTCCCGCGCGCGACCGAGCGCGCCGCGCACGTACGGCGTGGTGCCGCTCGCCGCGATGCCGATCACCACATCGCCGGCCGTGACGTGATGTTCATCCATGATGCGCGCGCCTTCCGCCGGATCATCCTCGGCGCCTTCGATCGGGTTGCGCAGCGCGTAGTCGCCACCGGCAATGATCCCGACGACCATCGTGGGGTCGGTGCCGAACGTCGGCGGGCATTCACTCGCGTCGAGCACGCCGAGGCGCCCCGACGTGCCCGCGCCGACGTACAACAGGCGATGTCCCGCGCGGAACGCGGTTTCGATGGCCGTGATGGCGTTCGCGATCGATTCGCGCTGCGACGACACCGCGTCCATGACCGCCCGATCTTCGGCATTGATCAGATCGACGAGCGCGAGCGGGTCGGCGAGATCGATATCGGCCGTACGGGGATTGCGACGTTCGGTGACGCGTGGATCGAGCGGCGGCGACTGCGGCTGGGACACGAGAAGAAGACGAGGGTATGACGTGGCGAACAGGGATCGTCCGCATCTCGGGGAGGGGCTACCTTCCCACCCGTACATTCGGGGCCCCGTTGGGTATCCCACCGGGATGTAACCGTGAAACGTAGCCAACCGCGCCCCCATCGAGGAGTCGCCGTGCCCGCTGCCCGTCGTCATTGTTGGACCCACGCCCTGCTCGCGCTGTGTCTGGCCGGGACCGCCACCCCGGCGTCCGCCCAGATCCGCGGCTCACGTCCGCGCCCGATCGAGCCGAGCTACGGCTGGTGGTTCTCCGGCGGCGCCAACGCAGTGGTGATGAACGAGGTCCGCGATGGCCGCTCCAACACGCTCTGGCAGTTCGGCAGCGATCCCCTCTGGCAGTTCCGCGGGACGCTCGAGAAGGCCCTCGATCAGTCGAGCACGCTCGGGATCAGCGCCGGCTATGGCGTGGTCGACGTGACGATGCAGCCCTACAACCTGGCGAATCGCCTCGCCACGACCCCGGTCGCCAACACCGTCGCCAGCAGCTGCGCGGGGGCTGGCTGCCTCGCCCAGACCGAGATGTGGTCGGCCATGGGCCAGTTCCGCAGCGGCGGCGGCCAGCGCGGCTTTCAGACGCTGTTCGTACTCTCCGGCGGTGTCAACGCGTATCGCAATTTCCGCGTGAAGGCCACGGGCGACTCCATTCCCGGGCTCAGCAGCATGCGCACCGACCTCGCCGGCACCATCGGCGGCGGCGTCGCCTACGCCCTCGGCAGCGGCACCGCCATTGAGCTCATCCAGGATTTTGGCATCGCCTGGCACAGCAAGGAGGGCCTCGCCGAAGGCGACGGCCGCACCTACCGGTCGCGCACCACGAGAGCCGGCCTCAGATTCCACTTCGGCGGAAATCGCTAGCCCGCGTTCCCAAGCGCCCCACGTATGCGCCCCACGTATGCGCCCCACGTACGCGTCCCACGTATGCGCCCCCCGTATGCGCCCCACGTATACGCCCCACGTATGCGCCCCACGTATGCGCCCCACGTATACGCCGTTCTCAAACACCCTCCAATGCGCCGCCTCCTCCCCGCACTAGTCATCGCCGCCGCCTGCAACAGCCCCCAGTCCGCCGGCACCCCGAACCCGAGCACCGCCCCCGCAATCCCCGCGCGCCTCGCCGCGCAGTTCCCCGAGGGATGGCGCCTGCCGACCGGGCAGCAAAGCACCTTCGCGCCGAAGGTGATGGCCGTCTCGAACAGCCCTGAAGCGAGTGCCGCGGCCGCCGAGATCATGAAGGCCGGCGGCAATGCCGTCGACGCCGCGGTGGCCCTCGGTTTCGCGCTTGCCGTGGCATGGCCGGAAGCCGGCAACATCGGTGGTGGTGGCTACAGCGTCGTGCGCATGGCCGACGGGCGGAGCGCGGTGATCGACTACCGCGAAATCGCGCCGCTCGCCGCCACGCGAGACATGTATCTCGACGCCAAGGGCAACCTCACCGACAAGAGCGTCTACGGGCACCTCGCCTCGGGCGTGCCGGGCGCCGTCGCGGGGCTCACCGCGCTGCTCGAGCGCTACGGCACGATGCCGCTGTCGCGCGTCATGCAGCCGGCCATCCGTCTCGCGAAGGAAGGCTTCGTGGTGGACACGGCGCTCGGCGGGTCGATCAGTCGCGCGCAGGGCATGGTGAACAAGTACACCGGCACACCCACCCCGTACTTCCCGCGTGGCACCGTGGTGAAGGCCGGCGAGAAGCTCGTGCAGCCCGAACTCGCCCGCACGCTCGAAGCGATTGCCGCGCAGGGCGCGGGCGCGTTCTATCGCGGCTGGATCGCCGACTCGCTCGTCGCCGAGATGACGCGCGGGGGCGGCATCATCACGAAGGCTGATCTCGCGAAGTACACGCCGGTGTGGCGCGATGCGCTCAAGACCACCTATCGCGGACACACGCTGCTCTCGATGCCCCCGTCGAGCTCTGGTGGCATCGTGGTGGCCGAAGCGCTCAACGTGCTCGAGCAATACCCACAGCTCCCGCCGTACGGCAGCACGCAGTACTTCCATCTCGTGGGCAGCGCCTATCAGCGCGCGTTCGTCGACCGCAACGCGAAGCTCGGCGATCCCGCGTTTGTGAAGGTCCCGATCGCGGAGCTCACGAGCAAGGACTACGCCAGGAGCCTCAAGGCGACGATCGGCTCCAACGCCGCGCGCACCCCCGCGCTCGAACAGCAGATGAACGCCATCGCGCCCCCCAAGGTGCGCGAGCCCGAGCACACCACGCATTACTCCGTGGTGGATGACAAGGGCAACGCCGTGGCGACCACCACGACGCTCAACAACTCCTGGGGCAGCGGCGTGTGGGTCCACGGCGCCGGCTTCATGCTCAACGACGAAATGGACGACTTTGCCGCCGCGCCCGGCAAGCCCAATATGTTCGGGCTCGTGCAGGGCGAAGCCAACGCGATCCAGCCCGGCAAGCGCATGCTGAGCGCGATGAGTCCCACGATCGTGCTCGACCGCAACAACCAGATCCTGCTCGTCGTCGGCGCGGCCGGTGGGCCGACGATCATCACCGGCACGAGCCAGGTGATTCTCAATGTGATCGACAACCGCATGAGTCTCGCCGACGCCATGCGCGCGCCGCGCATTCATCACCAGGCACTGCCCGATTCCCTCACCTACGAAGACGGCGGCATCAGGCCCGCCGTGTTGGACTCGCTCAAGGCCATGGGCTACAACATGCGGAAGCTGCGCAGCCTCGTGAACGTCAATGCGATCATGCGGGTCAACGGAGGGTGGCAGGGGCAGCCCGAGCCGCGACGTTCGGGTGGAGCGGTGGGGTGGTGATGGCTTGAAGAGCGGAACCCCTTGGGGATCAAGGGGTGAGGATGTGAAAGGGGGGAGTCATCGAGGACTGCAGTCCCTGATGACTCCCCCCTTCATCACCTTCCCCCTCGATCCCTAAGGGGTTGAGAATCCCACCTCAAACCGTCCGACCAGTCCGACTGCTTACGGCACCGGCGCCGGCTTCACCGTCACCGGCGCATCCAGCACCACCGAAATCGCTCCACCACTCGCCAGACAGGTATCGAAGTTCGCCGTCGCTGCCGCGGCCGCCGTACCCGCCGCCGCACCCGCCGCCGCGCCGACCACCGTGCCCTTGGTGCTCTTGCCGATGATCTGACCCGCGATCGCGCCGATGATCGCACCGCCCGCGACCTTCTTCGCATCATCGCCCTTCGTGGCACTGCGCACCCGCTCCGTGCTCGCGCTCTGTACCGTGCTCTCCACCGGGTAGGTGTTCCCGTTGTAGCTCACGCTCACGAGCTTCACCTTGAGCGTCGTGTTGTCCTTCGAGTTCTGCGCCGTCTTGGACTCGATCACCTCGAACGTCCCCGTCGCGCCCTCGGGAATCTTCACGCCATTGCTGGCGTTCACCGCATCAGTCAGCGTCGCCGTGAACTTCTCGCCCACCGGCGCACCGTTCGAGCACACCTTGTTGTTGCTCGTGAAGCTCATCGTCGTGCCCGCGGCCACCGTGCCCGTCACGGGCGCGGACTTGGTCGGCGCCGGCGCCGGCGTGGGGGCCGGAGTCGGGGCCGGCGTGGACTTGCTTGGCGCAGGCTTCGGCGTGGGCTTCGGCGCCGGCTTGCTCGGCGCCGGCTCGGCGGCCGGCGGCGGAGCCGCGGGGACGTCCTGCAACTGCGGCTGCACCGCGCTGTCCTTCTGCGCCAGCGCCAGATCGCGGCCCAGCGCCGAATCCGACGCAAGACTCGTCTCGTCGGCCTTCTTCTCGCCGCACGCGGCCAGCGCCACCAGCGCCGCCGACGACAGGGCCATCACCACGCGTCCAGCCGTCGAACGCTTCGGACTATATTCACGCATACGCCATGCTCCGGATGAGAGTTCGCCGTGAAGTCTAAGCACGTCCTGCAACGTCTGCTCCCGTATTACCACCCCTACCGGGTGCAGGTTGCAGTCGGGCTCGGTTCGGTTGTGATCTCCGCCGCATTGGCCACGCTGATTCCCACCTTCCTGCAGCAGGGACTGGACGCAATCCAGCGCGGCGAGCCGGCGAGCGCTGTGGCACGGCTCGGCGGGTTCATGCTGGCCACCGCCATCGTAGCCGGATCGCTGCGCTTCACGATGCGCCAGCTCCTGAACGGTATCAGCCGTCGTATTGAAACCGACCTGCGCCGTGACCTGCTCGCGCATCTCACCACCCTCGACGCCGCCTGGTTCACCCGGTGGCGCACGGGTGACCTCATGGCGCGGCTCACCAACGATCTCTCCGCGGTGCGCATGGCCGCCGGTCCGGCGCTGATGTACTTCACCAACACCATCTTCGGGGGCGTCTTCGCGCTCGCCATGATGGTGCGAATCTCGCCCACCCTGACCGGCGCCGCGCTGCTCCCCATGCTCGGCCTGCCGCTCCTCATGCTGCGCCTTGGCAAACGCGTCCACGATCGCTTTGAAACGGTGCAGCAGCAATTCAGCCAGCTCACCACGCGCGCCCAGGAGAACCTCGCCGGCGTGCGCGTCGTGCGGGCGTATCGTCAGGAGCAGGCCGAGATCACGCGCTTCGCCGCGCTCGGCGAGCACTATCTCACCGCGAACATGCACCTCGCGAAGCTCAACGGGCTCATGAATCCCGGCTTCGCCCTGCTCGCCGGACTCGCTGGCGCGGTCACGGTGGGCGTCGGCGGCCATCTGCTCATCGCCGGCCGCATCTCCGTCGGTGGATATGCGGCCTTCGGCATCTACCTCGCCATGCTCACCTGGCCGCTCATCGCACTTGGGTGGACCACCAATCTCTTTCAGCGCGGCTCGGCGTCGATGACCCGCGTCCTCGAGCTGCTCGACGCGCGCCCGCTTTCCGTTCGCGATGACGGGCAGACCACGCTTCCCGAGCCCACTCGCCGCACCGGCGAGTCGGCCGGCCGTCGCATCACCTTCGAAGGAGTCGGGTTTCACTACCCCACTCCCACGAGCGGCGCATCCGACGCGCCGGCCGAACCGCGCTGGGTCCTTCGCGACGTGTCGTTCGAGATCCCGGCCGGTGGCACGCTCGCCATCGTGGGCGCCACCGGCTCCGGCAAGAGTGCGCTGATGGACCTCATTCCGCGCCTCTTCGATCCGCAGGAGGGGAGTGTACGTATCGACGGCGTGGATGTGCGGAGCGTTGCGCTCGCCACCCTCCGCGGCGACATCGGCTATGTCCCGCAGGAAGCGCTGCTCTTCAGCGAAACCGTCGGCGAGAACATCGCCTACGGATTGCCCGAGTTCGACCGCGGGCGTGTGCAGGACGCCTCCGAGATCGCGCAACTCACCGACACGATCGCCCGGCTCCCCGACGGTTACGACACGCGGCTTGGCGAGCGCGGCATCAACCTCAGCGGCGGTCAGAAACAGCGCACCGCCCTTGCGCGCGCGCTCGCTCGCCAGCCCGCCATCGTGCTCCTCGACGACGCGCTCTCCGCGGTGGACACGCAAACCGAAGCCGCCATCCTCCACGGTCTGCGCGACGCGCTGCACGGACGTACGGCCGTGATTGCTTCCCATCGCGTGAGCGCCGTTCGGGAGGCCGACCATATCATCGTGCTCGAGGAAGGGCGCATCGTCGAAGCGGGCACGCACGACCGATTGGTCGCGCTCGGCGGGCGCTACGCCCGGCTGTTGCAACGCCAGCAACTGCTCGACGCGATCGAAGCGGCGTAGCCGCTGCGCTCGCCAGAGAGATCCAGGCGCGGGCGAGCGTCGTAGCGCAGTGAGAGCGGTTGGACACCACGGAACGTCCATGGTGCGAGCCGCGGTCCTCTCACTGGAGATTGCATGTCGCAACGCCCCACCATTACGCTCGCCGACGCGGGCCACCTGGCCGTGCCGCGCACCAGACGCGAGGTCCTCCGGCTGATGGCGCTCGGGGGCAGCATGGTCCTGCTGCCAACCGCCTTCAGCGCCTGCAGCAACGACGATCCCGCCTCACCCCCCATGTCTCAGCCGGGCTCGGGGAGTCCGCTCGTGATCGACTTCGCCAAGGGCGATGTCGCCGTGCTCCAGTTCGCGTACGCGCTGGAGCAGCTGGAGGCCGACTTCTACACGCGAGTCGTGAACGCCTTCGGCAGTGCCTCGTTCACCGCCGCCGAGCGGGCCGTGTTGCAGGACATCAAGTACCACGAGGTGCAGCACCGCGAACTCTTTCGCGCCGCGCTCGGCAGCACCAACGGTTTCACCGTCACCCCGACCTACCCCGGCATCGACTTCGGCAGCCGCACCTCGGTGCTGATGGCGGCGCGTACGTTCGAAGATCTGGGAGTGGCCGCGTACAACGGCGCCGGCCAGTACATCACCGACGCGAACTATCTCACCCTGGCGGGCAAGATCGTCTCCGTCGAAGCGCGGCATGCCTCGGCCATTCGCGACCTGCTCAATCCCAAGTCCGCCGACTTCGCCCCCACCGCCTTCGACGACGTCTTCCGTCCAGCCAAGGTGGCCGCCGCCGCACAGGGATTCGTGGTGGACGCCCTCGGTTTTGCCAACGCGCCGAGCACGTTCGTGCAAGGCCCCAACAACAACGGGTGACCCATGTCCACCACTCACGACGCGATGTCCACGAACGCCGAATCGCTGCTGGATGCCGTCGACCCCGAGATCAGCGCCGCGGTCGCCGCGCGCAGCCGCGAGATCCATCACGGCGCGGCCACCACCAGCGGCACCGCCGCGTTGCTGGCCTTGGGCTCCATCCCCATTGCCCTCGGGGCGCTCGCCCGCGATGTCTACGGACAGACGCCGTCGGACGTGCTCGACGTGCTGCAGTTTGCGTTGCTGCTCGAGCATCTCGAGGCCGAGTTCTACTCGCGCGCCGTTGCCGCCACCGGGCTGATCCCCACCGAGGACCGCACGATCTTCAGCACGATCGCGGCCCATGAGACCACGCACGTACAGGCGTTGCAGGCGCTCATCACCGCCAAGGGCGCGTCGCCGATCGCCAAGCCCGCCTTCGACTTCACCGCGAAGGGCGCGCTTCCCGGCTTCGCTTTTGCGGCGGGGCAATACGAAACGTTCAAGGCGCTCGCGATGGCCTTCGAAGACACCGGCGTGCGCGCCTACAAGGGCCAGGCGGCTCGGCTCATCAGCGACAAGGCGGCGCTTTCCGCCGCGCTCTCCATTCACTCGGTGGAGGCTCGGCACGCGGCCGAAGTACGCCGACTGCGCGGCAAGAAGGGGTGGATCACCGGCAACAGTCGAGAAGATCTGCCCGCGTTCACGCAGGGGATCTACGATGGCGAGGATACCGCGTCGCAGGGCGGCGTCATGCTCTCCACCCTACCGGGCTACGACTCGAACGGCGGCGCGGCGGCAGCGACCGAGGCCTTCGACGAGCCACTCACCAAGAGCCAGGTCACGGCCATCGTGACACCATTCCTGGCGTGAACACTGGCGTGCCGTTCTACAGCCGCTCCACCAGGAAGGCCGGTGTGAATGGCTGTAGAATGGCCGCGAGCTTGGCGAACCATCCGGTGAACATGCCGATCCCCACCAGCACCAGCAGCACACCCGCGATGCGATTCACCGTGCCGATGTTCTTCTTGAAGCTCTTGAAGAAGCCAAGGAACTGATCGAGCAGCAGCGCGCTGAGCAGGAACGGTACCGCAAGCCCCATCGAGTAGAAACTCAGCAGCGTGATCCCCTTCGCCAGCTCCGATTCGTTCGCGGCCATGACGAGGATCGCGCCCAGCGTGGGGCCCAGACACGGCGTCCATCCGGCGCCAAAGGCCAGCCCCACCACGACGGTGCCGAGGTAGCCAAGGGGCTTGTCGGACATGTGGACGCGGCGCTCCTGTTGCAGCGCGCCGATGTTGATGACGCCCAGCATCAGCAGTCCCATGAGCACCATGAGCACGCCGCCGATCCGCGCAATCCACACGCGGTACTCGCGCATCATCTGCCCGAAGACACTCGCGCCGGCGCCCATCGCCACGAAGATGAACGAGAACCCGAGTACGAAGAGGACGGCGTGCACCAGCGCCGTCCGCTTCTGCTTCGCCGCATCGTCGAGCCCCATGCCCGTGATGAACGTGACATAGCTCGGGACGAGCGGCAGCACGCAGGGGCTCAGAAAGCTGAGCAGCCCCGCGGTGAACGCGACGAGGACGGAAAGGGATTCAGGTGCCATGGGTGAGAAATCTAGCGCTCGGCGGGCCAGCTACCCCGTCGGCAATTCCCGCACAATCCGTAGATGACCAACCGATGCCGCTGTCGGGAGAAATCGTGTGCCTCGGCAAGCAGCGTCGTCATGCGCTCGAGCCGTTCGTCCCGGAACTCCTGCACACGCCCGCAGTTGGTGCACAGCAGATGCTCATGATGCGGCACGCCACGCGCGGCCTCGTACCGCTTGAACCCTTCCCCGAAGTCGCGCTCGACGACGAGCCCACTGCGCAACAGCACTTCCAGCGTGCGATACACGGTCGCCGTCCCCGCCTGCGCCCCGCGCCCGCGAAGCTCCTCGGCCACTTCCTCCGCCGAGAGATGCCGGTCGGTACCCAGCACCACATCGGCGATCGCCAGCCGCTGCGCCGTCGCCGGCAGGTTGTGATCGCGCAGGAA
>JBDHVK010000060.1:0-22135 GCA_039809645.1 Gemmatimonas sp. | reverse complement strand
TGGGCGTCCGGCTCCAGGAGCTGTCGAGATTCGTGCTGTCCATGCACGCTCACCAGGAGCGCGCCGACCTCGGCGAGCACGCTCGCACTGACCGGCGCCCCGTTGATCCACGCGCGCGAGCGCCCGGCGCTGAGGACCTCCCGCTTGAGCACCAGCAGATCATCGTCGGCCTCGATGCCGCGCGCATCGAGGCGCGACCGCAACTCGATGCGGCCCGTGATATCGAACACCCCTTCGACCGTGGCGCGCTCGGCACCGGGACGCACGCGATCGGCAGCCGTGCGCTCGCCAAGGAGCATGCCCAGCGATCCGATGATCAACGATTTGCCGGCGCCCGTTTCACCCGTGAGGACGTTCAGCCCCGGGAGCAGCGGCAGGGCGACGGTGTCGATGACGGCGACGTTCCGGATGCGCAGTTCAACGAGCATCAGTGACGATCGCGACGGGCGTGGTCAGCAGGGGCGGTTCAGACGGTGTCGCCGTCTCGCTCGGACAACCCGCCCCAGCCGAGCTTGCGGCGCAGGCGCGTGAAGAACGTCGTCCCCGGGAATCGTACGATCTGGACCGGATCGGGCGCACGACGAATCACCAGTGTCTCGCCACCCGTGAACGTGGTCCCCACCTGTCCGTCGATCGTGACCAGCAGCTCCTCCGGTCCGTCGTCGGCGCGCACCTTCACTTCGACTTCGGCCGGCAGCACCAGTGGACGCATCGCCAGCGTGTGCGGAGAGACCGGCGTGAGGACGATGCTGTCCATGCTCGGCACCACGATCGGTCCGCCGGCCGAGAGGGAGTAGCCGGTGGAGCCGGTGGGAGTGGAGATCACCAGGCCGTCGGCGGAGTAGGAGCCGATCGGTTCGTCATTGACGAAGACCGAAAAGCGTACGACGCGGGCGAAGCCACCCTTGTGCAGGACCACGTCGTTCAACGACCGCCACGCGCAACGTTCGGCGCCATCGCGGTTGAGCGCGCACGAGGACAGTGCCATGCGCGGCTCCACTTCGTAGTGCCCCTGCGCGAAGCGACGGACGCCTTCCTCGAACTCGGCACCGCTGCAGCTCGTCAGGAAGCCCAGACGACCCAGGTTGATGCCGAGAATGGGGACGGCGTGCCCATCGAGATAGCGCGCACCGCGGAGGAGCGTGCCATCGCCACCCAGCGTGATCAGTGCGTCGCACGACGATGCCTCGCCGAGCCGCTCGCCCTCTTCGGCGATCTCCCAGAGATCGTTCTCGAAGGCGAGCGTGAGACCATACTCGGGTGCCAGATCGAGGAGCGTGCCGAGAATCGCCGGCAGGCCGACGTATCCCCGGTGCCCAATGACGCCGACTCTCATCAGCCGGCGAGGGCTTCCGACTCGTGCAGCGCCCGCACGCGATCGGCGATGCCCGCCGCGTCGAGGCCGATCGAGGCGAGCTGCTTCTTGCGCGGTGCGGCGTAGATGATCTTGTCGGGCACGCCGTGCACCGCCACGCGCACGCCAGGTGCCTGGCGATTGATGACCGTACTCATGTACGCACCGAAGCCGTTGAGGACGATCCCCTCCTCGACCGTGAGCACATGGGTGTGATCGGCGAGAATGGCCGCCAGCGTGACCTGATCGTACGGTTTGAGATAACGGCAGTTCACCACCGTCACGTCGAGCCCTTCCGCCGCCAGCATCTCGGCCGCGGCCATGGACAGCGCCACCATCGTGCCGACGGCGAGAATAGCAACATCCTTCCCCCGCCGCAGTACTTCCCACGTGGCGATCGGCGTCGCGGGGATGTCCTTCATCTCCACCGGGACGTCCGGCGAGGTATCGCGCGGATACCGGATCGAGAACGGCCCCTCATTCTGCTCCACGCCGGCCCGCAGGAGCCCGAGCATCTCGGTTCCGTCCTTGGGAGCGGTCACCGTCATGTTCGGCACCGTGAGCATATAGGCGATGTCGTAGAGGCCCGCGTGCGTTTCCCCATCCTCTCCGACCAACCCGGCGCGGTCCATGGCGAAGACTACCGGCAACTTCTGCAACGCCGCGTCGTGAATGACGTTGTCGTAGCCGCGCTGGAGAAACGTGGAGTAGATGGTGACGACGGGCTTCACGCCGCGCGTCGCCAGGCCAGCGGCGAAGGTGACGCCGTGCCCTTCCGCGATACCCACGTCGAAGAAGCGATTCGGATAGAGCTTGCCGAACTGGGTCGTGCCGGTGCCACTCGGCATGGCCGCGGTGATGACGGCCACGTCGCTGCGCTCGGCGCCCAGCTCCACGAGCCCCTTGCCATACACGGCGGTGTAGGCCGGGTTGCCGGTGGTCACGTTGAGCTGCTTGCCGGTGGAGGGATCGTGTCCGGGCGGCAGCGCGTGCCACTTCTCGCCGTGATCGCCGGCCGGAAATCCCTTCCCCTTCTTGGTGATGACGTGCACAAGACGTGGCGTCTTGAGGTCGCGCACCGCGGCGAACGTGTCGAGCAGCGCGTCGATATCGTGCCCATCGATCGGCCCGAAGTAACGGAACCCGAGCTCCTCGAACAGCACGCCCGGCGTGAGGAACGACTTCACGCTCTCCTCCCACTTCCTCAGGAGGGTGCCGGCCGACTGGAACGGCCCCGGCGCGTGATCGACGATTTCGCCGATGCGCGAGCGCAGGCGGTTGTAGAGCGGGTTGCGCTGGATGCTCGTGAGATACTTGTGCATCGCGCCCACGTTGGGTGCGATGGACATCTCATTGTCGTTGAGGACGACAATGAAGTCGCGCTCGGAGTGGCCCGCGTTGTTGAGCCCCTCGTAGGCGAGCCCGGAGCCGAGGGAGCCGTCGCCGATGACCGCGGCGACCTTGAACGACTCGCCGAGCACGTCGCGGCCGGCCGCCATACCGAGCGCCGCCGAGATGGCGGTGGCCGCATGTCCCGCGCCGAAGGTGTCGTACTCGCTCTCCGAGCGCTTGAGGAAGCCGGAGAGACCGCCCTCCTGACGAAGCGTCTCCATGCGATCGTTGCGTCCCGTCAGCAGCTTGTGCGGGTACGCCTGGTGCCCGACGTCCCAGACGATCTGGTCGGTGGGCGTCTCGAAGGCGGTGTGCAACGCGATCGTGAGCTCGACGACGCCCAGGCCGGCTCCGATATGGCCGCCGGTCCGTGAGCAGACGTCGATGAGCCGGTCGCGCATCTCTTGGGCGAGCGTGCGCAGTTCGTCGCGAGACAGGCGACGAACGTCGGCGGGAGACTGGATGCCTTCGAGGAGAGACATGGAATTGGGTGTCAGGACCGGCGTTCGACGATGTAGCGCGCCAGCTGTTCGAGGGTGGGGGTCAGCAACCCCTCCCCCGCGAGGGACGAACAGGCGCTGTCGACCAACGCGACAGCCCGTTCAATTGCTCCATCGATCCCGAGCAGCGCCGGATAGGTGCTCTTGTTCAGATCGAGGTCGCGGCCCGCGGTCTTGCCCAACTGATCGGTGGTGGCGGTCAGGTCGAGCACGTCGTCGGCGATCTGAAAGGCAAGCCCGATGGCGGCGCCATAGCGCGCCAACGCCTCCACGCGGGCCGGCGGCGCCAGGGCGGCGCGGGCCCCCACCGTGACGGAGGACATGATCAGCGCGCCGGTCTTGAGGCGATGGACGCGCTCCATGCCATCGAGGGTCAAGTGGACCCCCTCGGCCTCGAGGTCGAGCAGCTGGCCGCCGATCATGCCGCCGGCGCCCGAGGCGTCCATGAGGTCACGCACGATCGCCGAGGCCACATCGTCCGCCAGCCCCATCGCCTTGGCGCCGTGCCAGGCGCTGCGTGCCGCCAGCGGGACCATCGCCAGTCCCGCCGCCGTGGCGACGGGGACCCCGTAGACGCGATGGACGGTTGGCCGACCACGCCGCACGTCGTCGTCGTCCATGCACGGAAGATCGTCGTGCACCAGCGAGTAGGCGTGCACCACCTCGACCGATGCGGCAAGCTCGATTGCATCACCGCGGCCGCCGCAGGCGCGATAGGCCTCGATCAGGAGAATCGCGCGAAGCCGTTTCCCTTCGCCGAGCAACGCATAGCGAATGGCCTCGGCGGTGAGCGGCGCGATGGCCCCGAGCCAACGGGCACAGAAGCCATCGAGCGCGCGCTGGACGGCCAGGCGCTCACTGGTGAATGACAGTGGTGGCGTCGGGGTGAGCATGGTGGCATCCATCGATCAGTCGCCCAGCTCCACGACGGAGAACGACCCATCTGCCGCCTCGACCAGCTGCTGCACCCGCGCGTCGACCGTCTTGAGCGATTCCCCCGCGGAGCGGAGGTGCCCAATTCCCTCCTCGAACAGGCGCAGCGCCTGCTCGAGGTCGAGATCGCTGCGCTCGAGATCGCGCACGATCTCTTCCAGTCGGGCGAGCGATTGCTCGAAGGTCACGTCCGCTCCTCCGGGGTGGGGCTGGTCTGGCTGGTCGGCATCCCGTCGGGCAACGGCCGTTGCTGTCCGGCCACGGCCTCAACGATCCCGTCCTGCAACCAGAGTTCAAAGGCTGCACCCGGGGTGAACGCACTACGTACGCTCAAAGTAGCACCCCCAGGCGTTCGCGCCACCGCGAAGCCGCGCGCGAGGGTGCTGAGCGGAGAGAGCGCCTGCAGCCGGCCGGCCACACTCTCGAGGCGGGAACGACGGCGCTCCGCCAGGCGCGCGCCCGCCGTGGCGAAGCGCTGCTGCGTCTGGCGGAGACTGGCGATGGCGCGATCCTCGCGACGCTTCGCGGCGTTGGCGAGCCGCGTGGCGAGCGCCGCGACGCGGGCAATGACCTCGCGTCGGGCAGGAACCGCCATCTCCGCCGCCGCCGACGGCGTCGCGGCCCGCATGTCCGCAACGAGATCACAGATGGAGATGTCCGTTTCGTGTCCGACGGCCGAAATCGTCGGAATGGGACACGCGGCCAACGCACGCGCGACGCGCTCGTCGTTGAACGCCCACAAGTCTTCGCGACTCCCACCGCCGCGGCCGATGATCAGCAGATCGGCATCACGCCACCGGCACAATCGCTCGATCGCCGCCACAAGCGAATCGGGAGCCGTGTCGCCCTGGACGGCCGCCGGCAGAATCACCAGTTCGACGTCCGCGCTGCGGCTGCGCGTCACGGTGATGATATCGTGCATCGCGGCGCCATCGGGACTCGTGATGACCGCGATGCGCCGGGGAAACGCGGGCAGCGGTCGCTTGCGCGAGGGATCAAGCAACCCGTCGGCCTCGAGGCGCAAGCGGGTCTGCTCCAACGCCTTGCGCCACAGACCATCACCTTCTGCCTCAATCGCCCGCACGGAGAATTGCAGATCGCCGCGCACGGGCCAGACCGTCATCTGACCGAGCGCCACCACCTGCATTCCGTCATCGGGCGCGGCGGGAATGCGTCGCGCGGCGCTACTCCACACGACGCACTTCACCTGCGCCTCAGCGTCCTTCAGCGTGAAGTACCAGTGCCCGTTCCGATGATTCGTGAAGTTGCTGATCTCGCCCCGCACCCACACCGGCGGAAAGGCGCCTTCGATGACGTCTTTCGCGGCCGCGGTCAGGGTGTGCACCGGAATCGCCACCTCCGGGGCACTGCCGGGCGGCGCATCGGCCGGCACCGACGGCCCGTAGCCGCTGGTGCGACGCGGGGGCATGCTCAGGCCAGCGTACGTTCGGCTGCGCGCACCGTATTGCGCAGCAGCATCGCGATGGTCATCGGTCCCACGCCGCCGGGGACCGGCGTGATCTTCGACGCGACGTCGACTGCACTTTCGAAGTGCACATCGCCACACAGGCGCGTGCCCTTCGCTCGCGTGGGGTCGGGCTTGGTGTTCATGCCCACGTCGATGACGACGGCTCCCGGCTTGATCATGTCACCGGTGATCATCTCGGCGCGCCCGATGGCCGCGATCAGGATATCCGCCCGCCGAGTGTGTGCGGCCAGATCTTTCGTGCGACTGTGGCACACCGTCACCGTCGCGTCACCGCCCGCCCGCCCCTGCACGAGCAATGCGGCCATCGGCTTGCCGACGATGTTGCTGCGCCCGACGATCACCGCCTCGGCGCCCCGCGTATCCACACCGCTGCGCAGCAGCAGCTCGATCACGCCGGCCGGCGTGCAGGAGACGAACCCGTCGGTGTGGCCGATGAGCAGCTTGCCGACGTTCACGGGGTGAAAGCCATCGACATCCTTCTCGGGCAGGATGTGGCGAATCACGGTGTCGGGATCGATGTGCCGGGGAAGCGGCATCTGTACCAGAATGCCATGCACGGTGGCATCGGCATTCAGCCGCTCCACCAGCGCCAGCAACTCGGCCTGTGTCGTCGACGCCGGGAGGCGAATGGTGTCGCCCTTCATGCCGGCCGCCTTCGAGGCCTTTTCCTTGGCGCCGACATACGTGGCGCTGGCCGCATCGTCCCCGACCAGCACGACCGTGAGCCCAGGCACGACGCCAAGGCTCGTGAGGCGTGCCACATCCGCCGCCACTTCGCTGCGAATCGCCTCGGCGATGGCTTTCCCGTCGATCAACTCAGCGCGCAAAATCCACCGCCCGGCTTTCCCGAATGACCACGACCTTGATCTGCCCCGGATACTGCAATTCCGACTCGATGCGGCGCGCAATCTCTTCCGATAGCGCCGTCATGCGAGTGTCGTCGACCTGCTCCGGCGTGACGACCACGCGGACCTCGCGGCCGGCCTGAATGGCGAACACGCGTTCGACGCCGCGATAGCTCGACGCAATCTTCTCGAGCCCCTCGAGGCGCTTGACGTACGTCTCGAACGCCTCCCGCCGAGCCCCCGGGCGCGAACCCGAGATGCCGTCGGCGGCCTGCACCAGTACCGACACCTCGCTCTCGTGCGGCACGTCGTCGTGATGCGCGGCGATGCAGTTCACCACGAGCGGGTTCTCACCGTACTTGGTGGCGACCTCGACCCCCAGCTGTACGTGGGTGCCCTCATGCTCGTGCGTAAGCACCTTGCCGATATCGTGCAGCAGGGCGCCGCGCTTGGCGAGCGGAACGTCGAGCCCCAGTTCGGCGGCCATCATGCCCGCCAGCCACGCCACTTCCTTGCTGTGGGCGAGGATGTTCTGCCCATAGCTCGTGCGCCAGCGCATGCGACCGATGAGCTTGATCAGCTCCGGATGCAGCCCGGTGACGCCCACATCGTAGGCCGCCTGCTCGCCGGTCTCCACGATGGCCGCGTCCACTTCCTTGCGCGCCTTCGCGACGACCTCCTCGATCCGCCCCGGATGAATGCGACCGTCGCTCACGAGCTTTTCGAGCGCGAGGCGCGCCGTCTCGCGGCGCACTGGATCGAAACAGGAGACCACGACCGTATCCGGCGTATCGTCGATGATGACGTCCACCCCGGTTGCCAGCTCGAACGCGCGAATGTTGCGCCCCTCGCGCCCGATGATGCGCCCCTTCATTTCGTCGTTCGGCAGCGAGACGGCCGATACCGTCGTCTCCGCCGTGGTCTCGGCGGCCACGCGTTGCACGGCCAGCGCGACAATCTTCTTGGCCTCGCGCTCGGCATTTCGCTTGGCCGATTCGCGAATCTCTCGCAGGCGGCTCGCGGCATCGGCCAGCGCCTCGTCTTCGAGGCGGCGGACGAGCTCGGCCTTGGCCTGTTCCGCACTCAGCCCGGCGAGCTGCTCGAGTCGCCGGCGCTCATCGGTGATGAGCCGCTCGAGTTCCTGTTCGCGGGACGTGGCGGCCTGCTCACGTCGGCCGAGATCCCCCTGCCGACGCTGCAATTCCTGCTCGCGTCCCTCGAGCGATTCACGGGCGCGATCGAGCTGGGCCTCGCGCTCCATGACGCGCTTCTCTTCCCTCTCGACCTCGCCGCGGCGCTGGCGCACTTCGACTTCCTGCGCCTCGCGAAGCTGGAGCACCTCTTCCTTGCCGGAGACCACGGCGCCTTTGCGCAGCGTCTCGGCTTCACGCTTCGCTTCGTCGAGAATCCGGCCGGCCGTGTCTTCGGCGGTGGCCTTCGCGCGCTGCTGTTCGGCGATCTCAACCTGACGCCCGGACTTTCGTCCGAGCACAAAGGCGATCACAGCCGAGAGTACGCCCAGGGCGCCAACAAGCGCCGCAAGGGGAAGATCTCCCATGATGATCTATACTCCACCGCGACGTCGCGCGGGTCCTTGATCGTTGAGCAGCCGGATCTATGAACACGCCAGAAGTGACCCGCGCGGGACGTGGCCGCGCGCTCGCGGACACGCGAGGCGCAGGCGGCAGAGGTCGGCACGGTTAACCCAAGCGACTCCCGCAACGTACGGACGAACGACAAGAGCCGCAACAGTTTGGCGGCTCCGGGTCAGGACTTCGGGAGGCTCTGGCGAGGTCAGCCGACGGCTGGGTCGTCGCCTCGCCGGCCCGGCGGCAGCAACGGCCGGATGTCACTGGCCAGTTGCCGGATGTCTTCCGTGAGACTCTCGGCCGCGAGCCGCTCCCGGAAGAGGTCGTCGGTGATCTGGAGCGCCGCGAGGATGGCCGCCTTATGGGTCTCTACGGTGGTCCCGCCGCCGGTGATCGCCCGAATGGTCCGATCGACGTGCTCGGCAACCGCTCGGGTATGGTCGGGCGAGGCCTCGGTCCGCAGGGTGTACTCCTCCCCCATGATCTTGACCTTGACCACGGTCCGCATGTCCATCATCGGTCGCCCCCAAGACTGACCTGCTGGCGGAGAAAGCGAATCCGATCGCCGAGCTGGTTGGTCCGCTCCCGCGCCTCGGAGAGTCGACCCCGCAGACGCTCGTTCTCCCGGGCGAGCTCGAGATCCCGCGCCTCCGGGGTCGATCGCGCTGCGACCTCGGCGAAGGAACTCTGCACGCGGGCGACCTCGGCCCTGGCCGCCTCCAGCTGCTCCTGAAGCTGCCGAGCCCGGAGTGTGGCGTCGTCGCGGGCGGCCTGCAGCTGATCGGACGCCGACCGCAGCTCGATGAGCTGCCCTTCCGCACCCGCCAACTGCTGCTCGAGCTCGCGCGACCGCGATTCTGCCGCGAGCGCGCGACGGCGATAGCCGGCGAGCTGCTCGGTCAGATTTCGAACCAGCGTGTCGAGTTCGCGGAACGCAGCGACGTCCGAGCGCATGGGAGGATTCGTGAACATCACGCGGTGCGGGGGCGAATCCCCAGCTCCTGGTCCAGCAACTCGAGGAGCTTGGCGCGCCGCCCCTCGATTTCCTTGTCCCTCAGCGTGCGCTCCGGATGGCGGAACGTCAACCGCCACGCCAGCGATCGAGCGCCGGCCGGGATCCCCGCCCCACGGAACTCATCGAACAGCTGCACCCGCTCGAGCAGCTCACCACCCGCCTTCTTGAGCGCGGCCTCGACCGAGGCCGACGAGGTGCTGTCGGGCACCACGAGCGCGATATCGATCTCCGCCGCCGGCGTGGTCGGCAGCGGCACGAATCGCACCGCCGTCGTAGCGCCGGATTCACGGGTGGCGGGCGCGTGCGCATGCTGACCGGCCGCCGCAACGTCATCGCTCGGCATTTCGCCGAGCGTGATCTCCACGCCCCAGGCGTCGGACGCCCACACCGGCCGATCCAGCGTGACCCGTTCAACGTGACCCACGCGACCGCGACCACTCACCTCGAGTGTCCATGGCGTCTCGGCGTCACCCGCAACCAACTGGGCCGTGGCACCCGGAAACGCTGCCGCCAGCAGGCGTTCCGCCAACTCCTTCGCATCCCAGACGTCGAAGGCCGGCGGATTCGGGTCCGTGAAATGGGCGGGCCGACGCGCGCCCATCAGCAAGGCGCCCACCCGCACCTCCTCGAGGGGCAAGCGGCCAGTACGCGGCGTGAACGTGTTGCCGATTTCGAAGAGCCGCAGGTTTCCCTGCATGCGCGAAAGGTTGTATTCCGCGCGACGCGCCAGCGTGTCGAGCACCGACGCGCGCAGGAACGGCTCATCCTCGGCGAGCGGATTGCGGACGCGCGGCGACTGTTCGGTACCGGTTGCCGTGAACGGCATCGGGCGCGTTTCCGCGAGTCCCATGCCCACCAGAACGTCGCGCACCCGGCGCCCTGCCAGATGAAGCGGATGATCCGGCGCCGAGCCCGCCCGGAAGGGACGCAGCTCATCGGGGAGCGCATCGAAGCCAACCAGTCGCGCGACCTCCTCGATGAGATCCACCTCGAGGCCGAGATCGTGGCGCCAGGTGGGAGCCGTGACCGCCAAGGCGTCGCCGGCGGGCGCGACCGCGCAGCCCAGCGACTCGAGACGGCGTGTGATCTCTTCCGTGCTCACCGTGACGCCCAACAGCCGCGCGAGACGCGACGGACGCAGCAGCACGGGCGGCTTCGCCACCGGTACACTGCCGACGTCGAGCACTTCCACCACCTCACCACCGGCGACCTGCGTGATGAGCGCGGCGGCCAAGCGCGCGATCTCCAGCGTGTTTCCAGCATCCACGCCGCGCTCGAACCGATAGCTCGCATCGGTGCTGAGCCCAACGGCCTTGCGCACGCGGCGCACGAACCTGGGGTCGAAGACGGCCACTTCGAGGAGCACGTCCGTGGTGTCGTTGGTGACTTCGCTGTCGCGACCCCCCATCACGCCGGCGAGCGCAACCGGTGCCGCGCCATCACAGATGCAGGTCGTCTGCGCGGCAAGCGAGCGCGCCTGCCCGTCGAGCGTCACGAGCTGCTCGCCCTCGCGCGTGGGGCGCACGACGATGGCCTGATCCGACAGCTTGGCGAGATCGAACGCATGCACGGGCTGGCCAAAGCCGTGCAACACGTAGTTCGTCGCATCGACGACATTGCTGATGCTGCGCGAACCGATCGCCTCCAGCCGGCTCACCATCCACTTCGGGCTCGCGCCAACCGTCACGCCGCGAATCACCACCGCCACGTAGCGCGGACAGCTTGCCGTATCTTCGAGCGTGACACTCGCGTGCGCGCCCTTGGCCTGCGTGCGGCCTGTGACCGGTGCCAACGAGGCCGGCGCCGTCGTGAGATCCGCCGGTACGAGCGTGAGCGGCGCACCGGTGATGGCGGAGACTTCCCGCGCCATGCCGAGATGTGACAGCAAGTCCGGACGATTGGGCAACACGTCGAGCTCCAACCGCGCATCGGCGATGCGAATCACCTCGGTCAGTGGCGTGCCCGGCGCCGCATCGGTATCGAGCGTCAGAATGCCGTCGTGCTCTTCGCCCAGGCCGAGCTCACGCGCCGAACAGAGCATGCCATTGGACGTTTCGCCGCGGATCTTGCGCTTCTCGATCTTGAGGCCACCGGGCATCACCGTGCCGGTGCGCGCGAATGGATACTTGTTGCCGGCAACGACGTTGGGCGCCCCACACACGACGTCGAGCAGGGTGCCGCTGCCGTCGTCGACCTTGGTGACCCACAGGTGATCCGAATTCGGATGCCGACCGGCTTCCACCACCTGCGCGACGACGAAGGGCGCGAGCTGACCGCCGAGCGCCTCGAGGTTGTCGAGTGTGACGCAGTGGCGGCTCAACGCCTCGCCGATCTCCGGCGCGCTCAGCGTGTGCGGCGCGAACTGCTTCAGCCATTCATGGGAGACGATCATCGCGCGAACTGCTCCAGGAAGCGCACATCCGAGTCATACAGGATGCGAATGTCGTTGATGCCGTATCGCGACATGGCGATACGCGCCGGGCCCATGCCGAATGCCCAGCCGGTGTACTTCTCGCTATCGAGTCCCGCCGAGGCGATCACATTCGGGTGCACCATGCCGCAGCCGAGAATTTCGACCCAGCGAAGTCCCTTCCCGTCGCCAAGGTCCACTTCGACGTCCATCTGCGCGCCCGGCTCGACGAACGGGAAGTAGGAGGGCCCGAAGCGCACACGTCGCGACGCACCATAGAAGCGGCGCGCGAACTCGGCGAGGGTGGCCTTGAGATCGACAAAGCTCACGCCTTCGTCGATGGCGAGTCCCTCCAGCTGCATGAACGCCGGTGCGTGCGTCGCGTCGAAGAAGTCGCGGCGATACACCTGCCCGGGCGCGAGTACACGGATGGGTGGGGCAAAGCGCTGCATCGAGCGCACCTGCACCGGCGAGGTGTGCGTGCGCAGCAGGGTGTGCTCCCCGAGATAGAGCGTATCGTGCAGCTCCATCGCCGGGTGATCGCTGGGAAAGTTGAGCGCGCCGAAGTTGTACCACTCCGTTTCCGCCTCGGGGCCGAGCGCGATCGTGAAGCCGAGCTCGCGGAAGATCTCCGCGATCTCGTCGATGACCATGGTGACCGGATGCAGCGAACCGCGCCACGTGCGCCGTGCCGGCATGGTGCCATCGAATTGGTCAGTTCCGCTCGCTGCCGCCTGGCGCGCGGCGAACGCGTCGAGCGCCTCCTGGATACCCGTCTTGAGCGTGTTGAAGGCGCCGCCGGCGGCGCGGCGATCCTCGGCCGGCAGCGCGCGGAGCGCGCCCTGCAGCGCGGTGAGCCGTTCGTCCTTGAGCGCGTTGAGCTGTCCCTTGGCGACATCGAGTCGCAGGGCCGGGTCGAGCCCCTCAAGGAGCGCTCGGCATTCGGCGGCCAGCGCGTCGGCCTGGGCGAGATAGTCGGAGAGCTGCACGGGAAAATCGGAGACGGGTACACGAAGGGCCGGCATCGCAGCGACGCCGGCCCTCGCAAAGTAACTATGACCGCTGATTACGCGGCAGACTTCTGCTCGATGGCCTGCTTGACCTGGGCCGCGATGGCCGCGAAGGCCTCGGGCTCACGCACCGCGAGATCCGCGAGCACCTTGCGATCGATCTCGATGCCGGCGGCATGGAGGCCGTTGATGAACACCGAGTACGACATGTCGTGGAGGCGCGCCGCCGCGTTGATACGCACGATCCAGAGGCGACGGAAGTCGCGCTTCTTGTTCTTGCGGTCACGGTAGGCGTAGCGCCAGCCGCGCTCGACGGTTTCCTTGGCGGCCTTCCACAGCTTCGAGCGGCCACCAAAGGCGCCCTTGGCGTGCTTGAGGATCTGCTTCTTGCGCTTGAGACGAACGACGTTGGACTTGACGCGTGGCATAGTAGGAGATCCTCAGGCCAGAATGAGACGCTTGATGCGCTTGGCTTCGCCGTTGGTCTCGACGATGGCCGGGCGACGGAGATTACGCTTCCGCTTGGCGTCCTTCTTGGTCAGGATGTGGCTCTTGTACGCCTTCAGGCGCCGCACCTTCCCCGATCCCGTCACGGAGAAGCGCTTCTTGGCGCCGCTGTGGGTCTTCATCTTCGGCATGATATGCTCACGGCTGCGGTCAACCGCCCTGAGAGTAGGACGGCCCTGCTCTGGATCACGCGCGGATCACCCGAAGGTGATCACTTGGGCGCGAGGATCATCGTCATCGACTTCCCTTCCATGGTGGGCGCGCTCTCGACCTTGGCCAGATCGGCCAATTCCTGACCGACCCGCTCGACGACCGCCCGCCCCAACTCGGGGTGCGCAATCTGTCGCCCGCGGAACATGAGCGTCACCTTCACCTTGTTGCCTTCTTCCAGGAATTTCCGCGCGTGGCGGGTCTTCGTGTCGAAGTCATGGTCATCGATCCCAGGGCGGTACTTCACTTCCTTGAGATGGATGACGTGCTGCTTCTTCTTCGCGAGTCGCGCCTGCTTGGCCTGTTCGAACTTGAACTTCCCGTAGTCCATGATGCGAACGACGGGGGGCCGAGCCGCTGCCGCCACCTCGACGAGATCGAGTCCCTGCTCCGCGGCCATCGACAATGCTGCGTCGACTTCGAGGATACCCAGCTGACTGCCATCGGCACCGATCACGCGAACGGGGCTGATCCGGATTTGCCGGTTCACCCGTGGCGGACGCTTCGTCGAATCCTGAATAGTGCGATACTCCGGTAGAAGAAACAGAAAACGCGGACCCCTGTGTGGAGCCCGCGTCGCAAACGGCATACCCGCCCCCCCGGGACGGCCGCAACATGGATTGCGGGCGCCGAGTGGCAGTGCCGGTTCGATGGACTCCAGCAGCACACCTCCGCTGGATGAACCAGGCGCGAGGGCCGAAGGGTGGGACCGGCGTCGCTGCCGATCCACTTGCTCGATTGTCTGACTAGCAGGGGAAACCTAGGCGATCCGAGGCCCCGGTCAAGGGGGGAAGGCGCGGAACTGCCTGCCAATGCGATGGTTAGCCCCCCTCGGCCAGCCGGTAGGCCTTCCCGTCGTGGGCCGCGCGCCCGAAGCCGACGTGCGCGTCGTGCTCAAAGACGAGCAACCAGTCTTCCCGCATCGCCTCGGCCAGCAGGGTCCGCTTCGACTCGAGGGTGACGAGCGGTTCGACGTCGTACCCCATGATCCACGGCAGTGGCAGGTGGTGACTCGTGGGCACCACATCGCCCAGAAAACAGGCCGTCTCCCCACCCGAACGCAGGATGACGCTCTGGTGATGCGGCGTGTGCCCCGGCGTCCGCCGGACGCTGATGCCGCCGACAATCTCGCGGTCGCCCTCGATCAGCTCGAACCGACCGCGACCCATCACCGCGTCCCAGTTGGGCGGGAAGTAGCTGGCCGCGGTGCGCTCGTTCGTGTGGGTGGCATAGGTGAACTCCCCCGCCTGCACCACGTAGCGCGCGTTCGGGAAGGTGGGCAGTACCTCGCCCGTCGGCGCGCGCCAAGTGTTCCCGCCCGCGTGATCGAAGTGGAGATGGGTGTTGATCACGAGCGCGATGTCGTCCGGCGTGAAACCGGCCGCGCGGATGCCGTCCTCGAGAGCGGTGCGCCCGTTGGCACCGGCGTTCTCGATACCATAGATCTCGTGAAACTTGGTGGTCTCCTTGTTCCCGGATCCGGTATCGAGCAACACGAGGCCATCCTCATGCTCGACCAACAGACAGCGCATGCCCATCGGGATGCGATTCCTGGCATCGGCCGCGAGTCGCCGCTCCCAGAGCGTCTTGGGCACAACGCCGAACATGGCACCACCATCGAGCTGCTGCCCGCCGGCCTGGATGGCATGGATACGCCAGCGGCCAAGCGTACGCGATTCGATCAGAGGCTCGGGAAAACTCACGCGATGTAGTCCTCGACAGCAGGAAGGGGAAAGGCGCGGCGGCGGCGATCGGCGGCCGTGGCGCGGTTTCGCGTCATGGGTGCCCGTACCAACGCGTCGAGCTCGTCCCACGTTCGGATGCCCTCGCGCTCGGCGAGCGTCAGCATCCGGCAGAGGGCGTGTGCAGTGGCCACGGCATCGCCCGCCGCTCGATGCCGCGCCTCGATCTCGATCCCGAAGTGGCGGGTGACATGGTCAAGTGATCGCCGCGCAAGCTCGGGAAGGAGCACCCGCGCCAGACGCACCGTACACAGGCGCGGCCCGGCGAGTTCGCGCCCCGTTCCCCGCCGGACCTCCTCGCTCACAAAGCGCCAATCGAACGCCGCGTTGTGCGCCACGAACACGGCGCCGGCGAGGCGCTGCACCACCTCGTCGGCGATGTGGCGGAAGCACGGCTGGTCCTTCACCATCTCCCAGCTGATCTGCGTGAGCTGGGTGATGTAGGCGGGGATCGGACGCTCGGGGTTCACGAGCTGCGTGTAGACCTCGGCCACCTCCCCGCCCCGTACGGCCGCGATGGCGATCTCGGTGATTCGATCGCCACCACTCGCCCGTGTTCCGGTCGTCTCGACGTCCACGACGGCAAAGGCAATATCGGCCAAGCGAGGCCCGGTCAGCGGCGCCGGCGGCGCACCCGCTCCGCTCGAGACCGCCGCGTTGACCCTGGCGACGGGCAGGCCGGTCGCCGGATCCCCGCCCGCGAGGGCCCAGTGACCGCTCGGCAGTCGGACGAACTCGGGGTGGCTCGACAGCAGCGCCAGTGCCATGCGTTCCGCGGCATCGGCCTGCAGGCGCTCGACCTGACAGACCTCCCGCATCAGTGTCTGCGCGTCGAGCGGCCCGCGTTCCAGGCACCGGACGGCGCGAGCAGAGAGTGTGGTGGGGCGCGGCGTGGCGCGCGTGCCGAAGTCAGGGCGATGCACGGGGGGAAGATAGCCGGGGTGCTGGTGGAACGCGGCGCGAGTTACTACCCTTTGTGAACAATTTCACAAGCTCTCCCCCAGAGTTCAGCCAGTTCCTGTGAAGCGCATCGCCGACTCTACCGTCCGTCGACTCTCGATGTACCTCCGGTATCTCGAGGACCTCGATACCCACGGCCAGCAAACCGCCTCGAGCGACGAGCTCGCTCACCTCTGCGGGACGACCCCCGCGCAGGTGCGCAAGGATCTGTCATTCTTCGGCTCGTTCGGCAAACGCGGCCTCGGCTACCCGGTGCACGAGCTTACGGCGCACCTGCGGGAGATCCTGGGGCTGGGACAGGAGTGGAAGGTGATCATCGTGGGCGCCGGCAAGATCGGCGCGGCCCTCGCGAACTATCGCGGCTTCCGCCAGCGTGGTTTCACCGTCGTGGGCGTGTACGACAACGATCCCGCCAAGGTGGGCACCACGTGGGGCGGGTCGACCATCCGCCCGATGGCCGATGTCGCGAAGGATGTGGAACGCGAGGGTGCGCGGATCGCGGTGCTGGCGATCCCGAGCGAGAACGCGCAGGGCGTGGTGGATACGCTGATCGACGCCGGGATTCGCGCCATCCTGAACTTCGCGCCGGCGCAGATTACCGTGCCCCCGCACGTGTCGCTCAAGTCGGTGAACATGGCGATGGAGCTCGAGGGGCTCTCGTTCGCCCTCACCAACGGCGAACTGCTCGATCAGGGCGCGGCCTGATCCGCCCGCGCCTCCGGCAACGCGTGCAGCGCTCGCACCAAACGTGCAAAATCGGTGGGCGAGAGGACCTCTGGACGCACGTCCGTCGGTAGGCCGGCCGCCTCGACCACCGCGGTGGCACGCTCGACATCGAGATTGGCCACCGTGCGCACGACGCGGATGAGCTGCTTCCGGCGCAAACCAAAGGCCGCCAGTACGAACTTGCGATAGCGCACCTCGAGCGCGGGCTCGACGACCGGATCGGGACGCGGCGTCACGCGCACCACGGCCGAGTCCACCGCCGGCGGCGGATTGAAGCTTCCCGGCGGGACTTTGCGCAACAGCTCCACCTGCACCACAGCCTGCAGGTTCACGCTCAGCGCACCATACGTCTTGTCGCCCGGCGGCGCGGCCATGCGTTCGGCCACTTCTTTCTGCACGAGATAGACGGCGCGCTCAGGGCGCGGCAGCTCCAGCGCATGAAAGATGATCGGCGTCGTGATGTAGTACGGCACGTTTCCGGCGAGCACGTACGGACCACCGGCCAGCGCGCCCAACGACTGCTGCAGTACATCACCTTCCACGATCGATACGTGCGGACGGGCGACATACCGCTCGCGCAAATGCGCGACAAGATCGCGGTCGACCTCGATGGCGATGAGCCGACCGGCCCGATCGACGAGCTTGTCGGTGAGTGCGCCGCGACCGGGCCCGATTTCGAGCACGGTGCAGTCGCGCACATCGCCGAGCGCATCGGCGATCGCGTTGAGGACGCGATCGTCTTTGAGGAAATGCTGTCCGAAGCGCTTCCGCGCCGCCGGCAGGCTGTCGATGCGGGGGCGTCGTGTCGGCGTCATGGACGATCCACGACGACGACGGTACAGTCGTCCTTGAGCGGGGTGCGCCCGATGTGGGCATCGACCTGCGCGAACACGGCGGCCACGATCTGATCGGGCGTGGCGTCGGCGGGCGTCGCCTCGAGTGTACGAACGACTGGTGCCTCACCGAGGCGCGCGTTCAGACCGTCCCGCGCATCGACCACCCCATCGGTGAGAAAGACCAGCCGATCCCCCGAACGCCAGCGCATCACACTCTCCTCGACGGTGCCGGTACCGAATCCGAGCGGCGGCGCGACGGCGCCCATCCGCACACACTGTCCATCGAGCGACAGTTTGAAGCAGTGCGGATGCCCCGCATTGGCATAGCGCACCTCCTGCGCGCGCGAGTCGATCACGGCATAGCACGTCGAAACCGACATCTCGGTGCTCTCCAGTTCATCCTGCAGCGAGCGCTGGACCGCCTCCACCGCGATGGACGGATCGAACGCGGCCTGCACGTGAATCGCGGCGGCGCTCAACGCGAGGGCCATGATGAGTGCCGACTGATAGCCGTGCCCGGAGACGTCGCCGATCAGCACGCCCGTGCGGTACTGATCGAGCCGCGCGAGCAGGTAGAAATCGCCACCCACGCTCTCCGCCGCTTCGACGCGCGCCGCCGCCCTGGCCTCCGGCCGCACGACCGCCGGCTTCGGCATGAGCTTGAGTTGCAGCTCCTGCGCCATCAGGAGCTCGCGGGCGAGTTGTTGCCGTTCGACGGCTGCGCGCACCAGCGACGCGTTGTACATCGCCGTCCCCACCTGCGTGCTCACGGCGAGCGCGAGCTTGCGATCGCCGGCGGTGAACGCCTGTCCACCACGCCGACCGGCGAGGACCAGCACCCCAAGAGGCGCGCTGCTCATCGGCACGCTGAGCGGCACGGCAATGGCGGGGGTCGGGTCGGCGCCGCGGCGCGTCCCGACGGCGGGATAGCTGCCGGTGATATGCAGACTCGACGAAGGGCGCGTGATCGCCACGGCGAGCAGCGGTTCGCCGTTCGGTGCCAGTACGGGGTCGAACGACACGCCGGCGATGCCATCCTCCGTGCTCGCCCCGCCACTGCGGAACGCGCGCACCGCGATATGTCCGGTGTCGTCGAAGTGCACGCTGTCGTACGCCTCGAGCGACAGACCGAGCGTGGCGATGGGGCGCAGGATTCCCTGCGATCGATTGGCCTGGAGAAACACCGCACGGGTGGCGCCCACGGTCTCCGCCAACTCGCCCAACAACGTATCCGCCACGCTTTCGACCGATGTCGAGCTGCCGAGCAACTCGCCGATGGCGTACAGCAGGTTGATCTCCTCGTACCGCTCGACCAGTTCCCGCGTGGCCCCGTCCCGCTCGCGTGTCAGGCGGCGCAGCAGGGGCACCAGGCGCCCCAGGAGCCGATCGGCGTCCGCGGCGTGCCCCGCCTCGATGAACAGCCAACCGACACTCTCACCGGTCGTCACCAGCTGCGCGTGCAGCGCCTGGGCCCGCGCCCAGGTGGCGACATCCCAGGCGCGCACTCCCGGTTCGGTCCGGTTCGCGAAGGCCTCCGATGAGCTGCCGAGCAACGTGGGGGTCACGCTGCCTTCCCGACGCTCCCAGATGGCCGCCTCGCGCCCGGTGGCCTCCAGAAACACGGCCAGGAGGGCGGCGACTTCGGTCATGCGCGGCGGAGCGTCAAGCGGAGTCGATGGCCGCGGGTGTGATCGAGGCGATGGTTTTCGACCAGATCCATCAGCGAACGCATCAGGAACACCCCGCGGCCGCGTTCGCGCTCGAACCAATCGGCATCGTCCGGCGACTGCTGCACGGCATCCAGATCGAAGCCCGGGCCCTCATCCGTCACCTCCACGAGCATTCGCGTCTCGCTGACGACGGCGAGCACCATCACGTGCGCATCGGGGATATCGCCGTTCCCACGCAGCATTGCGTTGGAAATGGCCTCCGTCACCGCCACCGGTACGTTGAGCTGGCAGTGCCGCGCGGAATACCCGGCCATTCGGCAGAGGGACACGATCTCGTCGACGACGGCCGGAATGTCCTGGACATCCGTCGCCAGGGTCCACTCACGCACCTGCTCGTGCACCGGCACCATGGGCGGCTCCGTGGCCACGCCGCCGGCGTGACCCACTGCAGAACGAGAAGAGAGAGGTGGCGTCACGCGCGGTCGGGACCGTCAGCGATCGGCGAGCGCGTCGTCGCGCGTGGCGAAGAGCGGGAACAGCTGATCGAGGCGCGTCAGTTCGAACAGCGACCGGAGATCATCATTCAGTCCGACGAGGCGCAGATCGCCGCCGGCGTCGCGCAGGCGGCGGCTGAGCGACACGAGGGCGCCGAGACCGGAGCTGTCGATATACGGCGAGTTGGAGAAATCGACCACGACGAGGCGCGCCCCCTGCTCCATGCCGTCGAGAATCGCCTGCTTGAACTCCTGCCGGTTGGCGACCACGAGCTGGCCGTCGACGGTCACGAGGAGGCGGTCGTCGGTGCGATCGAGAGAGAAGCTCATGGGCGGTCTCGCAGAGGCGGTTCGGCGTTATCGGACGGCGATCGGTGGTGCGTGCGGGCCAATGGCCTGCAGCGCCGTGATCGCGGCGACATGCACAATGTCGTCGGCCGTTGCCCCGCGGGACAAGTCACTGCAGGGGCGCGCGAGCCCCTGCAGGATCGGGCCGATCGCCGTGCCGTGGGCGACCCGCTGCACCAGCTTGTAGGCAATGTTCCCGGCATCAAGCGAGGGAAACACGAGCACGTTCGCCTGCCCCGCCGCCGATTCGGCCGGCGCCTTGCGCGCGGCGATCTCGGGAATGAGCGCGGCGTCGGCCTGCAATTCTCCGGACACGATGAGATCCGGCGCCTCTTCACGAACGAGCGCCACGGCCTCCCGCACCTTGCTCACCGACGGCGCGTCGGCGCTCCCCATGGTGCTGAACGACAGGAACGCCACGCGCGGCTCGTCGCCGACGATGCGCCGTCGATCGGCGGCAGCGGCCAGGGCGATGTCGGCCAGTTGCCGCGCGTTCGGGTCGGGGAGCACGGCGCAATCGGTGAACGTGAGCACTTCCGCCGTCGCGGAGCGGAAGGGCGGCACGATCAGATAGAAGCTCGACGACACCGTACGGACGCCGGGGGCCGCGCCGATCGTCCACAGGGCCGCGCGGAGCACGTCGGCGGTGGTGTGCACGGCGCCGGCCACACACCCGTCGGCGACCCCCATGGCCACCAGCGAATCGGCGAAATACAGCGGATCCACGGCGAGCCGCTCAGCCTCGTCGCGCGTCAGCCCCTTGCTGCCCCGTCGCGCCAGCAGGTGCTCGACCACGGCGTCGGTCCGCGGATCGTCGAGCGGATCGAGCAGACGCACGCCCACCGGTACGGCACCGGTCGGGGCATCGCTTCGACGCACGAGTACCGGCGTCACCGACCCCCGCTTCTGAAGAGCGAGCACCGCCTGCGCCGTGCGCATGTCGGTGGCTTCGGGGAACAGGATCGTTCGGGGCGCCTGCGCCGCGCGGGTGTGCAGCGACTCGAGGAATACGCCGGCGGCGCTGTTGCTCATGCGTGCCCCGCCGCGGCCGTGGACGCACTCCGCGCGGCGTCGGCGCGCGCGATCACATCGCGGGCCACCGACGCCCGTGACTCCGCGTAGCGCGCCACCAGCGCCGAGGCGACCACCGGATGGACGAGCCCCGACACCTCCCCGCCGAACTTCGCCACCTCGCGCACCATGCTCGAACTGATGTAGGTCGTGTCGAGCGAGGGGGTCATGAAGACCGTCTCGAGTTCGGGACGCAGGTGACGATTCATGAGGGCAATCTGGAACTCATACTCGAAGTCGCTCACGGCGCGCAACCCGCGCACATTCACCCGGGCACCCACCTCCTTCGCGAAGTTCACGAGCAGACCGCTGAAGGCACGCACCTCGATGCGCTCGTCGCCACCCGTGATCTCGCGAATGAACGCCATGCGCTCCTCCACGCTGAACAGCGGCTGCTTGTTCATGTTGTTGGCGACCGCCACGATCAGGCGATCGGCGAACGTCAGCGTCCGCGTGATGAGATCCACGTGCCCATTCGTGATGGGGTCGAAGGATCCGGCGTACAGCGCGAGAAGAGGCGTGGACATCAGCGGCCGCGGTCAGGGATGGGCACGAAAGAACGTGAGGGCGGTCGTCCCGTACCGGCGCGTGTCGCCCCCGCCCGGGAGCACGGCCTCCGACGAATGTTCCACGGCGAACACCGCGGCGAAAGGGACGGCGAGCCACTGTTCCACCAGGCGCGCCGCCGTATCGGCCGCGTACGGCGGGTCGGCGAAGGCGATGTCGTACGCTCCGGCCGGCAGCGCCTGCACGAAGCGCACCGCTTCCTCGCGGTGAATCGCGGCGCCCTCATGGCCGCCCAGCGCCGCCAGATTGGCCTCCAGCGTCCTGATCACCTTGGGGGACTGCTCGACGAAGTCACAGCGCGCCGCGCCACGCGAGAGGCACTCGAGCCCGAGCGCACCACTCCCCGCGCACACATCGAGGACGCGAGCATCGGCCAGGATCGGATGCACGATGCTCATCCACGCTTCCCGAACGCGGTCGCCCGTGGGACGCACGACGTCGCCCAGCGGCGCGCTGATGCGCCGCCC
>JBDHVK010000059.1:0-22229 GCA_039809645.1 Gemmatimonas sp. | reverse complement strand
TTCTCGGGGTGATTGATCGTGCGCGCGAACTGGTCGGCGGTCATGCTGCGCAGCACGGCCACCAGGCGGGTGTGCGTGGCGTCGAGCATGGTGAGTGAGACGAGCGGCGAGAGCGTGGAGTCGGCGAGGGTGACCCACGCGTCCTGATCGTAGGGCTTGATCGTCGGTTCCACTTCGGTCAGCCCGAGCTTCACGCGGATGTAGGCATTGACGTGGCTGTCGGCCACATGATGTACGAGCTGGCGCACGGTCCAGCCGCCTGGACGATAGGGATGCTCCCAATCCTGGTCTCCGAAGCCCGAGACCGCGGCCACGAGACGAGCCGGCTGCGTCGACAGGCGCTCGATGTGCGCGGCGCGCTCAGCCGCAGAATAGCTGGCCTGACGCTGGAAGCGGCCGAGGGGGAAGCGCAGGGACTCGTCGTTGCTCATGACGTCGAGTCTAGCGCGCGTCCCTCCCGGCCGAAACCAGTCCGTCCTCGATCGGAAGACGGTCGTTACACGGTGGCGCTTCGTCCCCGCATGGCGCGATAGAGGAACAGCAGCAGGACGGCGCCAACAATGGCCGCGATGAGACCGGCGCCCTCCCCGGGTTGATACCAGCCCACGGCGCGACCGAGGAACGTGCCCAGCATCGCACCCGCGACGCCGAGGAGCATGGTGATGATGATGCCGCCGGGGTCGCGCCCGGGCATGATGGCCTTGGCCAGGGCGCCAGCGATCAGACCAATCAGGGCTGTCCACAGCAGTGACATGATGAGACTCCGGGTACGGTGTCGAGATGGCTTCGAAAGCGAGAACCACTGCCGATCCGGAGTTGCACGTCCGGTGCCAGTCCGGTTCCAGCCCTGAACTGCGGTGTCGCGCGCCTTCCGCGCCCCCGGTCCAAGCCCTAGCATTGCGGGGGATCCGCCCGCCCTCCCCCTCCCCCGACTATGACGCCTGCTTCTTCCGGCCTGCCGCGCCGGCATGCCCCCACGTTCGGGGGAGTGCTGCGGTCGCTGACCGTACCGCTGACCCTGTCACTGGCCTTGGGCGCCTGCGCGTCGGCGGGCGCGCCCGGTAGCACGAGTACCCCAGCGCGCAGCGCGGGACGGACGGGCCAGTGGGTCACCCTGTTCGCCGGCAACTCGCTCGCCGGCTGGCACAACTTCGCGACGCCGGGAAAAGCGCCCACCGGGTGGAGCTTCGACGAGGGCACACTCGTCCGCAGCGGCAATGGCGGTGACCTCACGAGCGATCGGTACTACACGAACTTCGAACTCGAGCTCGAGTGGAAGGTCCCGCCGGGCGGAAACAGCGGCGTCATCTATCGCATCGACCCCAAGGCGGACACGTCCTGGTCGTATCGCACGGGGCCGGAAATGCAGATCCTGGATGACGCCCGGCACCCGGACGGCAAGAATCCGCTGACGTCGGCCGGCGCGAACTACGCGCTCAACGAAGCGCCGCGTGGCGTGGTCAAGCCGGCGAACGAGTGGAATGCCGCGCGCCTCGTGGTGAAGGGTTCGCACGTGGAGCACTGGCTCAACGGCACGAAGATGGTCGAATACGAACTGGGCTCGGCCGATTGGGAAGCGCGTCGCGCCAAGAGCAAGTTCGCGACGGCGCCCGCCTATGGACGCGCGGCGTCGGGGCAGATCGCGCTGCAGGATCACGGCAATCGGGTGTCGTTCCGCAACATTCGGATCAGGGAGCTGCCGTAATGGGCACGAAGGCGCGGTTGTCGGCGATGATGTTCCTGCAGTATTTCGTGTGGGGTGCGTGGTTCGTCACGATGGGCACCTACCTCGGACAGACGCTGCACTTCACGGACACGCAGATCGGCAGTGCCTACGGCGCGACGGCCATCGCGGCGATCGTGTCGCCCTTCTTCATGGGTATCGTGGCCGACCGCTTCTTTGCCAGCGAAAAGCTGCTGGCGATTCTGCACGGGTTGGGCGCGGTCCTCATGTACCTGATGTCCACGCAGACGTCGTTCGGCACGTTCTATCCGCTGCTGCTGGCGTACGCGTTCTGCTACATGCCGACGCTGTCGCTCACCAACTCGATCTCGCTGCACAACGTCACCGATTCGACGCGTGATTTTCCCATCATCCGCGTCTTCGGCACCCTGGGGTGGATCGTCGCCTCCGGCATTCTCGTGGGCTTCGTGCTGCACGCCGACAAGCTCGCGTTGCCGATGCAGATCTCGGCTGCCGGGTCGGCGGCGCTCGCCCTCTTTGCGCTGCTGCTGCCGCACACGCCGCCGCGCGCCGCCGGCGCACCGTTCAGCGTGCGTGATGCGCTGGGGCTGGACGCCCTGCAGCTCCTGCGGAAGTCCGATTTTGTGATCTTCACGCTCGGTTCATTCCTGCTGTGCATTCCGCTGCAGTTCTACTACGCGTTCGCCAATCCGTTCATGAACGAGATCGGCGTCCCGAACGCGGCCGGCATCATGTCGTTCGGTCAGGCGTCGGAGGTGGGCTTCATGCTCCTGCTCCCCTTCGCGCTCCGCAAGTTGGGGATCAAGTGGATCATGCTCATCGGCATGCTGGCGTGGGGACTCCGCTACTTCGCCTTCAGCCGGGGAGATGCGACCGGAGGCATGGCGCTGATCTATGCCGGCATCCTGCTGCACGGGGTCTGCTACGACTTCTTCTTCGTGGCCGGCCAGATCTACACCGACGAAGTCGCCGGCCCGAAGATTCGCGCGGCGGCGCAGGGCTTTCTCAATCTCGTGACGAACGGCGTGGGCTACTTCGTGGGCGCATCGGTGTCGGGCTCGGTGGTGAGCCGTTACGCCTCCACGAACGCGGCCGGCACGGCGGCGCACGACTGGCTGCAGGTGTGGCAGACGGCGGCCATTGGCGCGCTCGTGGTGTTCGCCGTGTTCCTCTTCCTCTTCCGCCCGGCGCCGCAGCGCGCCAACGCGACCGCCTAGATGACGGCTCCCCGCTACTCGGGCCGCGGCGGCAGCGCCGTTGCCACCCCGATGCCTCTCGTCGAGGCCTGCTGTGACTCCGTGCACACCGCCCGGCTTGCCCAGGAGTATGGCGCCGGGCGCGTGGAGCTCTGTGGCCCGGGGGACGGCGGGACCACGCCGTCGCTCGGACTGGTGGCGCGGGTGCGCGATGAGCTGCGCATTCCGTTGCACGTGATGATTCGCCCGCATACGCGCGATTTCCTGTACGACGAAGACGATCTGGACGTGATGCGGAACGACATCATCGCGATGCGGCAGCTGGGCGTGGATGGCATCGTGGTGGGACCGCTGCAGGTGAACAGCACCTTGCACACGCAGCAGCTCGCCGAGTTCGTGGAGATGGCGCGACCGCTCAAGGTGACCTTCCACCGCGCGTTCGATCGGATCGTGGATCAGATGCTGGCGCTCGATCTGATGCTGCTGCTCGGTGTGGACTACATCCTCACGAGCGGTGCACAGCGCACGGCGCTGGAAGGGGCACCGCGGCTCTCCGCGTTGCAGCATCGCGCCGGTGAACGCCTTACGGTGCTTGCCGGCGGCGGCATTCGCGCCGACCACGTGCGTGCCCTGCTCACGCAGGCGCCGCTTCGCGAGCTGCACGCGCGAGGCACCGACCCCGAGATCATCCGCGCGCTCGTCTCCACGCTTCGCGACGCCGCCTGAGGGCGGCGTTGTGCATTCACCCGTGCTCCTGCCGATGCGATCCCGTCTCTTCTCCCTGTTCGCGGCGTCGCTGCTTGGCGCGGCCGGCATCGCCTCCCCGCTCGCGGCCCAGATGCCGACACCGGAGGCCTCACGCTACGCGGTGATTCCTCGCCCGAGTGTGTTGACGCCCCGGACCGGCAGCTACACCCTATCGGCGCGCACCAGCGTATCCGCCGCCCCGGCGTTCACGCGCGTAGCCCATCGCTTCGTGCGCGACATCGCGAACCCGACCGGCTTCGATCTGCGCGTGACGACGGCAGGTCCGACGGCAGCGGGCATCACGCTACGACAGAAGCCCGGCATGGGCCCGGAAGCGTATACGCTGGACGTCACCCCGACGGGCGTGCTGATCACCGCCACCGGGGAGGCCGGCGCCTTCTACGGGCTCGAGACGCTGAAGCAGCTGCTCCCCGCCGACATCTTCCGCGACGCGCCGATGCCCAAGGTGCAGTGGACGGTGCCGGCGGTCCATATCGAAGATGCGCCGCGCTTCACCTGGCGCGGGGCGCACCTCGACGTGGGGCGCCACTTCATGCCGAAGGAGTTCGTCAAGAAGTATGTCGACCTCCTCGCGCGCCACAAACTCAATCGCTTTCACTGGCATCTCACCGAAGATCAGGGCTGGCGCATCGAGATCAAGAAGTATCCGCGCCTCACCGAAGTGGGGTCGTGCCGCAACCAGACGCTGGTGGGCGCCTATCAGAGCGACCCGAAGAAGCGGGTGTTCGACGGCAAGAAACACTGCGGCTTCTTCACGCAGGACGACATTCGCGAAGTGGTGGCCTATGCCGCCGAGCGCATGATCACGGTGGTGCCGGAGATCGAGATGCCCGGTCACTCGCAGGCGGCGGTGTACGCGTATCCGCAGCTCTCGAGTTCCCCCGACACGGCCCCCAATCCGGGTGTCCTCGAGATCTGGGGCGTGAGCCCGTTCATCATCAACCCCACGGATGCGAACGTTTCGTTCATGCAGGATGTCCTCACCGAGGTGCTCGATCTCTTCCCGAGCCCGTGGATTCACATCGGCGGCGACGAAGCGATCAAGGATCAATGGAAGGCGAATCCCGCCATCCAGGCGCGCATCAGGGAGCTCGGACTCAAGGACGAGCATGAGTTGCAGAGCTGGTTCATCCGGCAGATGGACACCTTCCTCACGCGGAAGGGGCGCCGGATGATCGGCTGGGATGAGATCCTCGAAGGTGGCCTCGCGGACGGTGCCACGGTGATGAGCTGGCGCGGCACCGCCGGCGGGATCGCCGCGGCGAAAGCGAATCACGATGTGGTGATGACGCCGGGGAGCCACACCTACTTCGATCACTATCAGTCACGCGATCGCGCCGGCGAACCGATCGCGATCGGCGGCTTCACCCCAATCGACAGCGCGTATGCGTTCGAGCCGGTGCCGGGTGAACTCACGCCCGAGCAGCAGAAGCACATCCTGGGCGCGCAGGCGCAACTCTGGACCGAGTACATCCTCGACGCGAAACACGTCGAGTACATGGCCTACCCGCGGCTCACCGCGCTGAGCGAAGGGCTCTGGAGTCAGAAAGAGCGGAAGGACTTCGGCAACTTCATGCAGCGGCTGCCGGAGCACCTCAAGCGACTGGATGCGATGGATGTGAATTACCGGCGGTTGGACGCGCAGAAGATCACGCCGTAATCCACCCACGACCCAAAACCAAAAGCCCGGAACCCTAAACTGATCAGTGTTGAGTTCCGGGCTTTTGGTTGTGGGTTATGGGTTGCTTAGGGCTTCCACGTCCCCATCGCCACCGCCGGCACGAACTTGTCGACGCCGTTCTCCTTGTAGTCGAGCGTCTTGCCGAGTTCCGCGCTCTTGTACGCGTGCATCAGGATGCGCACGATGTCGAGTCCGTCGTGGAACGTCAAGAGCGGCTTCTCCTTGCCGAGGAAGGCGCGCACGAAGTGGCGATCTTCCGCTTCGTATCCGTACGCGATCGCTTCGTTCACCACCACCGGCATCTGGCCGATCTCGGCGTTCTGCTTCTCCACGAGGTCTTCGCCGACCTTCCCCTTCACGGCGCGCGAGAAGAAGAGGTCCAATCCGCTCTCGAGCGTGTTCCATCGCATCGAGTATTCGGGACCGAGGAGCTCGGCGCTCAGACGCAGCCCCGGGCCAACGAAGCTCCAGCTCGTCGTGGCTTCCCCGATCACCGTGCGGCCCTCGGGCGTTTCGAACTCGATGTTCACGCTCGCGAAGTCTTCGCTCGGCGTCTTCGTGTAATCCACGCCGGTCGTCTTCTTGAGCTGCGCCGCGTATTCCTTGCGCGACCACTTGAGGCTCGCGATGTGCCCGGTGATGCGCTTGACCTTGAGGTTCGAGAGCGGCGCGCCTGGGGGTGACAGCAGCTGGCGCACGACGAGCGCCGAGTGACACATCATGTCGTTGAGCACGCCGCCGCCCTGCATCTTGCCGTTCCAGAACCACGGCGCATGCGGGCCACTGTGCTCCTCGGCGGCGCGGGCGAGATACGGCGCGCCCGTCGTGCCGGCGCCGCGACGCCACAGCAGGTCGTGTCCGACCGCCACCTGCGGTGAGAAGTACTGGTTCTCGAGATAACCGTGCATGATGCCGGCGCTCTCGACGAGCTTGATCACCTGCTTGGCCTCGGCCACCGTGCGCGCCAGCGGTTTCTCGCAGGCGATGCCCTTGAGCGTCCCCTTCCCCGTCCGCACCGCGTCGCAGATCTCCTCGACGTTCTCGATACGCGCCTGATTGGGCCCGTTCAGCCAGATCGCATCGATCGCCGGATCGGCGACCATCTCGGTGATGCTCTTGTAGGCCTTGGCCTCGCCCACTTCGAGCTCGCGCGCGTAGCGCGCAGCGCCGGCGGCGTTCTTCTGGTTGGGACTCCAGACGCCAAGCACATCGGCGTCACGCACGTAGCGGAAGCCCTGCATGTGGAAGCGGGCGTTGAAGCCCGAGCCGACAAAACCGATACCGAGACGAGACGCTGCCATGGGGGTGAGGAGAGTCAGGATGGGGACGATGCGGCGCGCTGCTGCCGCTCACGCTCGACGAGCACCCGCCGTAGGATCTTCCCCGACGGCGACTTGGGAATCGTATCCACAAACTCGACCTGCCGCACCTTCTTGTAGGGGGAGACGCGGTCGGCGACGTACTGCATGACCTCCTCGGCGCTGATCGGCACCCGCGCCACCACGAACGCCTTGGGCACCTCGCCCGCCTCGGGGTCAGGGACCGGGATGACCGCCGCATCGGCGATCGCCGGATTGCCCAGCAGATGCGCCTCGAGCTCGGCCGGCGCCACCTGCAAGCCCTTGTACTTGATCAGCTCCTTCACGCGGTCCACGATCTTGTACCAGCCGTGGTCGTCCACGACGGCCACGTCGCCGGTCTTGAACCAGCCGTCGTCCGTCATGCACGCCGCTGTGGCTTCTGGCTTGTTGAAGTAGCCCTTCATGACCTGGGGGCCGCGAATCCACACTTCCCCGCGCTCGCCGACGGGTACATCCTCGCCGGTATCGGGGTCCACGAGGCGACATTCCGTGTTCGGCGCGGAGGGACCGACCGAGTCGAGCTCCACCCGCTCGTCACCCATGGGGTGGTAGTGCGAAACAGGGCTCGTTTCGGTGAGGCCGTAGCCCTGGCGTACCCGAATGCCCAGTCGCTTCTGACAGGCGTCGGCGAGGTCGGCCCCGAGCGGGGCGGCTCCGCTGAACAGGTACTTCAGGTTCGACAGATCGTAGTTCGCCACGACCGGATGCTTCGCGAACGCGAGGATGATGGGCGGCACGATGTTGGCGAACGCGATCTTGTGCTCCTGCATCACCTTGAGTGCCGGCTCGAGCTCGAAGCGCGGCAGCGTCACCACACACGCGCCCTGGCGGAGCGCGCCCCCCATGACCACGACCATGCCGTAGATGTGGAAGAAGGGCAGCACCCCCAGCACATGATCGCCCGGCTGCATGACGCCGGTGATATCGTCGATCTGACAGAGATTGGCGACAAGGTTGCGATGCGTGAGCATCACCCCCTTCGGCACACCCGACGTGCCACTCGAGTAGGGGAGCGCCGTCAGATCGTTCAGCGGATCGACGTCGACGTGCGGCGGCTCGCTGCCGTAGACCCAGAGATGCTTGTACGGCGTCGCGCCCTCGTGCTCGCCGAGCACGACGATCTCCTTCACCATGCTCGCGAGGCGCGACGCGGCCTCGCACTTCTCGTACAGCTCGGGAATCGTCACGATCATCAGCGCTTCGGAGTCGGCGAACTGCGCGCCGATCTCTTCCGCCGTTGCGATCGGATTCACCGTACTCGGCACTGCGCCAATGAGCGACGTGGCAAAGAACACCACCGCAAAGTCGGGAACATTGGGGCACACCATGCCCACCACGTCGCCCTTGCGAATCCCATGCGCATGCAGCCCGGCAGCCACCGTGTGCACGGCGTCGCGCAGGCCGCGATACGTGTACGTCTTGCCCGAGACACCGCAGATGAAGGCGGGGCGATCGGCAAATTCGTCGACGCGCCCGAGCACGAACGGCACGAACGCCGAGTCGGGGATGGGCACGTCGGGACGGGAACTCTTGATGATGCGCTGACCCATGAGGGAGCGGCTCCGGCAGGAGGGAGGACGGAGTGTGCGTCCCGAATGTCCCCCGTCGCCGGAGCCGTCGCAAGCGGCCGATACATCTCACCACTACATGAACGGATTCTCGTCGGCGCTGGGGCCGTATACCGACGGCACCGGTACGTCGAGCAGGCGCAGGTACACCGTGAGCTGCCCGCGATGATGGTACCAGTGATTGAGCAGCACCGAGCGCAGGAAGGCGTGGCGCGGCATCGCCATCAGCTCCGCGCCGTTCGCCATGACCCGCCAGGTGGCCACCAGATCAGCGTCGGACAACGCCGCGAGTCGTTCCACTCCGGCAGCGACACTGGCGTCGAGGATGGACAACAGCTCGGCGGTGGAATCCGGCATCGGCTCCTCGGCGAAGTCGGGGAACGTTGCAGGATTCTGCGCAGCCAACGCGCTTACGCTGTCGGGGTTGGCGGCAACGTGCCTCGCCAGCTGACCGAGGGTGCGTGACTTGCCATGGGGTGCCCACGCGAGATGGGCTTCGGGAACGCGTTCCAGGACACGACGGGTGATGGCGGCTTCGGCGGTCAGCTCCTCGATGAGGGCCGATGCCATGGGTGCGATGGTGGTCATGATCGAGCGCTCCTCAGCTGGCGGTTGTGAAGCGGCCCTGGACGCGGCGCGCGATGCCCGACCACCCGCGCAGCAGTGCATCGCGGTAGCCGTCGGGGAAGAGGCCGAGGGCGGAGTGGCGGAAGGTGAGCACCGTGTCGGCCCCGTCAGCGGTGAGACGATACTGAATGTTCGACGCGACACCGAAGGACATCATCATGGGTCCGCAGATCTCGAGCAGCGTGGGGCGGCGAATCGCCTGCAAGGTGCCCCACCAATGGCCGTTGTTGTCGCCGAGATCGCGGAACCAGCGCCCACCCGGCCATGCCTCGAGCACCATGGGCATGGGCGCGTCGTGCATGCCCAGGTTCGCCGGCCCGAGTTCCTCGAGGAGCGCGGCGAAGGTGTCCTCGAGCGACGCATGCACGCGCGTCTGCTGCTCGAGCTGCAGCGCGAGATCGTCGAGCGCGGTGGTGGTGATCATGACTTGTCTCCCGAGTGCGGGGGTGGGGTGGTCGCCCGCGATTCCGCGCGCGCCTTGATGCGGAGAAGTTGCTGCAGCCAGTGCCGCTCGAAGCGCTCGGTCCAGACGTGGATGGCGCGGAGCTGCGCGCCGTTGGTGCGGTAGAAGGCCTGGCGCCCTTCGCGACGAACCTCCACGAGTCCGACCTCCAGCAGCACGCGCAGATGCTTGGACACCGAGGGCTGCCCCATCTCGAGCGCCTCGGCGATTTCGCCCACCGGCCGCTCGGCGTGATCGAGCAGCTCGAGGATGTCGCGTCGCCGCGGCTCGGCGATGGCGTTGAAGGGATCGGAGGTCGTGGGTGCGCGCGGCATGCCCTCAACATATTCCCATAACGGCATAGGTCAAGAGGCGCCTTGGCCGACCGGATTCCGCCATGCTTTCTTTCAGGCGCGCTGTTCCTCCCCGCCCTTCGTCCGGACTCTGCCCCGATGCCCCGGTTCGCCCGCCCCCGCCTCGCGCTCGCCTTCTCCACTGTCGCGTCCGTTGCTGTTGCTGTTGCGGTCCCAGTCGCTGCCATCGGCGCGCAGGTGAACGCCGGCGCGCAGAAGGCGGAGGCGAGTCTGCCGTTCGCGATGACGCAGGTCGCGACGTTCAACCTGCCGTGGCGCATCGCATTCCTTCCCGACGGGCGCATGCTCATCACCGAGAAGGTGGGGCCGGTCTGGCTTGTGACGCAGACGGGCGAGAAGACGCCGGTGGCGAACGTGCCTGCGGTGCTTGCGCAGGGTCAGGGCGGCATGCTCGGTGTGTTCATTTCGCCGAACTATGCCAGCGACAAGCAGGTGTACCTCACCTACTCGGAGCCCGGTGAAAACGGCTCGAGTCTCGCGCTCGCCAAGGCGACGCTCACGCTCGGCGCCGGCACGGCGAGTCTCGACAACCTGCACGTCATCTGGCGCGACGGCGCGCGCGGCCGAGGCGGGCAGTTCGGTGCGGCGGTCGCGTTCTCCAAGGACAAGCAGTTCCTCTATCTCGCCGTGGGCGATCGTCAGCGCATGACGCCGGCACAGGACCCCAACTCCCCCCTCGGCAAGATTCTGCGTCTCACCCTCGACGGCAAACCGGCGCCGGGCAATCCGCAGGCCGGCAAGACGGGCGCCCAGACGCTGGACATCATCAATCCGCCGCGCGACACCGAACTCGCGAAGACCGCGGCGACGGTGTACACGTATTCATTCCCCGGCCCCAACCTCACACCGTCCGAAACGTGGGCGAGCGGCTTCCGCACGCCGTACGGCCTCGCGTTTGGCCCCGATGGTCGCCTATGGGAAGTCGAACACGGCCCGCGCGGTGGCGACGAGCTCAATCTCATCGAGCCGGGCAAGAATTACGGCTGGCCGCTCGTGAGCTACGCGACGAACTACAACGGCGTTCCCATCCCGAGCCCCGACACCCGCAGCGACTTGCAGAAGCCGGTGATCTACTGGACGCCCGTCATCGCGCCGGGCAGCCTCACGTTCTATCAGGGCAAGATGTTCCCGCAGTGGAACGGCTCCGCGCTGATCGGCGGCCTCGCCTCGAAGACGCTCAACCGCATCGTGTTCGACGGCAAAGGCGGCGCGACGACGGCTGAGCGCTGGGATGTGGGGAAGCAGATTCGCGATCAGGCGGTTGCCCCCGATGGGGCGGTCTGGATGATCGAGAATACGGCTACTGGTGGGCTCTACCGCGTGACGCCTTTCAAGAAGTAAGGGCGTATACGTACTGCGCATACGTACGGCGCATACATGAAACGCATACGTGAAGCGCGACCGCGGTTGCGCTTCACGTATGCGTTTGACGTATGCGCGTCATGTATGCGCATCACGTATACGCCGTTCCGCCGTTACCAGAGCCCAGCCTTCCCCTTCACACTCTCGCGGATGGCCTGGGGATCATAGCCAACGCCCTGCCTGAAGACCGTGTTGACCTTGCGGATGTCGGTGATGTCCGCGGCAGGATTCCCGTCGAGCACCACCAAGTCCGCGTATTTGCCGGTCACGATGGAGCCCGTGAACGCTCCGCGCCCGATGTGCGTGGCGCCGTTGAGCGTCGCGATCTTGATCGCCTCGAGCGGTGTGAATCCCGCTTCGACGAGCAGCTCAACCGCCCGCTGGTTGGAGTAGCCGGCCACGAGACCGCCGCCACCGGTGGGATCGGTGCCCACGACCAGCGTGCCCCCCGCCTTCACGAACGCGCGCTCGAAGGCCATGCCCTTGGGGAACGCCGCGATGTACGGCGATTGCGTGTTGGCCTGCGTGGCCTTCCAGCGCCGCTCGTACTCCTCCCGAAGTTGCGGGATGAGCATGTCGAGACCAGCGCCGATCGGTCGGTTGGGCGTGAAGGTCTCGAAGATCGTGAGCGTGCTCGTGACCGTGACCTGTTTGCTGATCAGATACTTGAACAGTGTCTGCACCTCGGCGCTGTTCGGATCGAGCTGCGCCATGGTCTGCGTCGCCGCGCCGCCGCGGCCGACGCACGTATCGGGCTTCTTGTTCGGCACGAAGTCGTTCATGGCGAAGAAGCCATGCTCGAGATCGTCGATGCCGGCGTCGGCGGCCTCACGGTACGTCACCGAGCAGAGATGGCCGGTGATCTTGAGCTGCCGAGCATGGGCCTCGCGCGCGGCGACCTTGAGCTCGTCGCGGGTGATGTTCATGTACGCCTTGAAGCTTGTCGCGCCCTGATCGGCCCAGTAGTTCACAAGCTTCTTCGCGTCGGTCGTGTCGCGCAGCGGGATGACCTGATTGAAGCCCATTCCGGGCCCTTCGAGATAGGGTGCCGTGGCATCGATGTACGGCCCGACCTTCTGCCCGCTGGCGATGGCCTTGGCGACGAGCAGCTCACTGAAGCCGTTCATGTTGCCGCCAGTGCGCATGCTGGTCACGCCGCCGGCGAGATAGAGCCGGCTGTAGCTCTCCGTGAAGTTGCCGTAGGTGCCGCTTCCGACGGGATAGAAGAGGTGCTCATGTACCATCACGAGACCGGGGATCACCGTCTTGCCGCTAAGGTTCACGACCTGGGCGCCCGCGGGGATCACCGCCCTGGCGGCGTCGCTGATGCTCGTGAAGCGACCGTCGCGAATCACGAGCGTCTGGTTCTCCTTCGGCGCGGCACCGGTGCCGTCGATCACGCGCACATTCGTGAGCGCGAGCACGGTGGTGTCATAGCGCACGAAGCTGCGCGCGGCGGGGCCGATGGGTGCGCGCTGGGCCGGCAGACTGCGCCCGAGCGCTACCGCCAGGATCAGCGCGATCGACTGTCTTCTCATGTGCCTGATGTGCGGAGGGGCGGAGGAACGGAGGGGCGGAGAACCGTGACAACACACTCCGTTGCCCCGTTGCTCCGCCCCTCCGCAGATCTGGTACGACGAACCGATGTGAACGCGACTCACTCGAGCCCAATCTGTTTACGAATCGCCGCGTTCGGCCCTTCGAACTTGGGGAGCGCGACGTTGCCGATGTATCCGAGGTCCTTCCAGCCCTGCGGCGTGGTGTAGAAGGCGGTGGCGGTCTGGTCGCGGATCGTGTCGAAGAACTGCGCCGCGAAACGGTGCTCGGGCTTGGCCTTCGGCAGATAGCAGATGTCGTCGCAGATCGCCGTTTTCTGCGCTTCTGTGCAGAGATGGAATCGCTTGCCGAATCGGGTGTTTGATTCCCGATCGAGCCAGGCGAGGCCACCGCGCACGCGGACCAGCGACGTCTCGCCGCCGGGGCGGCTCGCCCACTCGTTGATGTAGCCGGGCGCGCCCACCGCACTCGCCGACGGGCTCTTGCTGTCGGCGGGGATGATCATGTCGCACAGCGCCTTGAGCGTGGTGAGTTCGCGGAGCGAGAGCAACATGGGCCAGTCGGCCTTGGCCACCTGCAGCACCGGGTCACTCGGCGTGCCCCGCGGCCCCTTCTTGCGCACCGGTTGCTGCGCCTCGTCGAGCAACGGCAGCGGGGCACGCGGCACCGGCGCCGGCGCCGCGGCCGCCGACGTCGGCAGCATGGGCACAACGGCCGCCACGGCCATGACGCGCAGTGCATCGCGGCGGTCCATACCGGCCGCGCTCTCCTCCGGCGCCACGGGTAGCTCGGAGTGCTGTTCGTCGTGCATCAGAGCGCCCCCCGCTTGAGTTCTTCCACCAGGTGATCACAGCTCCGCCACGCCAGTGCCAGAATGGAGAGCGTCGGATTCTTGTCCGCGTTGGAGACGAAGCTGGCGCCGTCGGTGACGAAGAGGTTCTTCACTTCCCACGCCTGACCGAACTCATTGAGTACGGACTTCCTGGGGTCGGCGCCCATGCGTACGGTGCCTACTTCATGGATGATCGAGCCGCCGGTGGCGATGGCGCGGGCGCCGTCGGTGGGAATATTCCCCTGCACCGTCCCACCCATCTGCGTCACGATGTCCTTGAAGGTGTTCACCATGTGCAACGCCTGATTGTTCTCGTGATCCGACCACTTCCAGTGGAAGCGCAGCACCGGGATGCCCCACTGGTCCACCTGCGTCGGATCCAACTCGCAGTACGAGTCCTCGTTCGGGATCATCTCGCCGCGCCCGTCGAAGTACATGAACGAGCCGTAGTAACGGCGCGCCTCTTCCTTGAACTTCTTACCGTAGGCGCCCTGCGTGTAGTTCTCGAGGCCCCCGAAGATGCCGGGGCCCGGCATGCCGCGGCCGCCACCGAACTCGATGTGGTACCCGCGCGCGAAGTTCATCTTGCCGGCCTTCTGATCACCGTACAGCCACCAGGGCATGTACATGTGAATGCCGGCAGTGCCGTCTTCGTTGATGGGCGGCAGCCCTTCGAGCCTGGGGATCTGCGCCGAGATGCCGGCGCCGACGGTGTCCATGAGGTACTTGCCCACCAGACCGCTGCCATTGGCGATGCCGTTCGGAAACAGCGTGCTCCTGGAGTTGAGCATGATACGCGCCGTTTCACAGGCACTCGCCGCCAGCACCACCACCTTGGCCGTCACATGGTGATCGGCCCGCGTGACCTTGTCGATGTAGTGCACGCCGCTCGCCTTCCCCTGCGCGTCGACGGTCACCTCACGTACCATCGCGTCGGTGATGAGCGTGACGTTGCCGGTGTACATCGCCGGCGGCAGCAGCACGGTGGTGCTCTGGAAGTTGGCCTTGATGGAGCAGCCGCGGCCGCATTCGGTGGCGTAGAAGCACGCCATGCGCTCGCTCATGCTCTTCTTGAGCACGCGCTGCGCGAGCGCGTTGCCCGGATGCAGCTTCTGCGGCAGACGGTTGGCATCCTGTGGCCGCGTGAGCACCGCGCGATGCGCCGGAATCACGGGAATTTTCATCGGGTCGCACGCCTGCTTCGCGAGCAGTTCGTACGTGCGCGCCGCCGGCGGCGGCTGCAGCACGCCCGGGGAGCTGCGTGGCGTGTTCTCGAGATCGTCGTCGCCACCGTACACGCCGATCAGCATCTCGGTCTTGTCGTAGTACGGCGCGAGCTGCTCGTACGTCATGGGCCAGTCTTCGCCCAGGCCATCGCGGCTCCTGGGCTTGAAGTCGTACGGGCCCATGCGGAGCGAGATGCGCCCCCAGTGATTCGTACGCCCGCCGAGCATGCGCGCGCGCCACCAGCTGAACTGCGTACCTGGTGCGGTGGTGAACGGCTCGCCCGGGACGCGCCAACCGCCGTCCACGGTGGCGTCGTAGAAACCGAAGGGCTTGTCGGCGTTGCCGCTGCCACGCAGCGGCGCGTCCTTGGGCGTCTGGAACATCGGTGTTTCGGTGACCGGGTCGTAGTCGCGGCCGGCTTCCAGCAGCAACACCTTGAGACCCTGCACCGAGAGCTGGTACGCGGCCATGCCGCCCCCCGCCCCTGAGCCCACCACGATCACATCGTACTGCGGAGCGACTTTCGACCGGCGACCCGTCACGCGCGATTCTCCCGTGAAGTTTCTTTGGAACTGCGTCAGAGCTTCTTCATCGCGGCCGCCGAGGCCGTGATCGAGGCAATGCCGTCCGTCGGATTGTCATGCTCGATGAACCACCACTGCAGCCCGTTCGCACGTCCATCGGCCAGGATCGCCTTGTAGTCGATGATGCCGGCGCCCACTTCGGTCATCTTGAGCTCCGGCGCGGGCGTCGCGTCCTTCACGTGCACCGCCACGATCCGGCCGGGCCACTGATTGATGATCTCGAGCGGCTTGCGCCCCGCCTTCGTTGCCCAGTAGCAGTCGAGCTCGAGCTTCACGAGCGCGGCGTCGGTCTCCGACGTGAGCACCTCCCACATCGTGGTGCCGTCGATCGGCGCGAATTCGGCGTCATGATTGTGATAGCCGAACATCAGATCGAACTGCTTCGCCTTCTCGGCGCCCGCGTTGAGGCGCTCGCACAGCTTCTGCACGTTGGCCTTGGAGCCGCGGTAGTTGTTCCCGACGCTCGGCACGATGACGAGTTCATGCCCCATCTGCGCGGCGCGCTGGAAGATCGGATCCCAGCCGTCATCGGTCGCCGGCATCCCCTCGTGCGTGGAGGGCGCGCGCAGTCCGCGCTTCTTGAGCGCCGCCGTCCACCAGGCGGCGTCCTTACTGTAGTAGCCCGCGAACTCGAGCTCAGTGATACCCGCCTTGGCGATGGCGTCGAGCGTGCCGTCCAGATCCTTCGAGAGTGCGCTCCGCACGGTGTACAGCTGCAGCCCGATGTTCTTGATACGGCGCCCATCGGCGCCGGTCGCCCACGGCTCGGCCGATGCGATCGCCGGCAAGAGAGTGCTGCCGGCAACGCCTGCGGCCAGAAGGCGCAGGACATCGCGACGAGTCAACGCGGGGGAGTGCAGCGCGTCCATCGGAGTCTCCAGGGTTCTGCAATTACGCCGCGGAGGCGGCAAGAGCGGTGAGTGCGTCACCGGTGACGCGGTAGACCGTCCACTCATCGTTGGCGCGCGCACCAAGCTTCGTGTAGAAGCCGATGGCGTCCACGTTCCAGTCGAGCACCGACCATTCCAGGCGCCCGCAGTTGCGCGCCACCGCGACTTGCGCGAGATGCTGGAGCAGCGCCTTCCCGATGCCGTGCCCGCGGAAGGCCGGGCGCACGAACAGGTCCTCGAGATAGATCCCGGGCCGGGCGAGAAACGTGGAGTAGTTGTGGAAGAACAGCGCGAACCCCGCGACCCTCCCCTCCCATTCCGCGAGCACCACCTCGGCGTAGGGACGGGCACCAAAAAGCGTCTCGCGCAGCGAGGCATCGGTGGCGACGCACTCGTGGCGGAGCTTCTCGTAGTCAGCGAGGCCCTCGATGAGTTCCCGGATCACAGGAACGTCGGCCGCAGTGGCGGGGCGGAGTTGGAGCGACAACGGAACGGCGGGTCGGGGGTGGATGGTCCCCCGAATCTACTGCGGCGACGTGCCCCCGGTCACCGCTGTCGCCCACGTCTCCCCGAGCAACTGGCGCACGAGCGCCGGCTCATGGTCCATCGCGGCCGCCGCGACGCCGCGCGCCGCCAGCGCGCCAATCACGTTGCCCGTGCCCGAGTACCCACCCAGCGCCCACACGTCCGGGCGCACCTGTTCGATGACGGGCAAGCCGGACGGCGTGTAGGCGGCACATGCAGCCCAACGGTGTGTCACGGGCGCCTGCACGCCGATGTGCTCGCGCAGGAAGCGATCCAGGAGCCCCTGCACGGCGTCGGTGGGGCGAGCGTCGACGCTCCACTCCTCCTCGCCCCCCTGGTCGCGCATCCCGCCCAGCGCGATCCGCCCATCGGGTAACTGCTGCCAGTACTCGTACCCTTCGCGGTAGTACATCGGGCAGCGGATCAGCCGCTCCGACGTCGGCTCGGTGGCCAGCATCTGCAGGCGCGCCGTGCGCACCCGCCCGACCAGCTCCGGCAGCAGCAGCTCCAGACCGCCATCCACGGCCACGAAGACGCGGCCGCAGTGCACGGTGCCGGTCGCCGTCACCACTTTGGTGCCCTCGATCCGCGTGACGGGCGTACGGGCAAAGAGCCGAGCGCCCTCTTCACGGGCGCGCGTGGCGAGGATGCGGCAGCGCGCGAGCGGATTGAAGGCGGCATCCTGCGGGAAGTAGAGTCCGGGTCCCTCGTCGCCTTCGAGCCATTCGACCGGCAAGCCATCGGCGCGCATCGCATCGTACTGCGCGCGACAGTCGCCGACTTCCCATTCATCGGCCGCGATGCGACAGGAGCCCACCGCGCGCACGGTGCCGGGTGCCGCCATGGCGATGCGGCGCATCTCGGCAAGCGTGGCCTCGTAAATGCCACGGGCGCGGTCGTGACCGTGACGCCGGATGGCGTCGTGATAGAAGTCGTAGGCACCGGCGAGCAGAAAGCCGCCGTTGCGCCCCGCCGCACCGGCGCCCACATCCATGGCATCGACGGCGACGACGCGCTCGTCTCGCGCCAGCAGTTCTTCCACCAGCGTGAGACCGCTGCCCCCCAGGCCGATCACGCAACTGTCCGCACTCACATCGCCGGTGAGCGTGGGCAATGGTGTCCAGCGATCATCCTCCCAGACCGGAGCGTGCTGGCCGCTCAGTCGCCAGCTCACGGCTTTTCCTTCTCCTTGAGCCCCGGCTCCGCGGGCGCCATGCGATAGACACCGAGTCGCTCGCCCAGCAACCCCACCGCGGCATCGATGAGCGGATCGCGCGCGCTGTCGTACTGCGAGGTGAAGGGGATCACGATCTGCGGCGCCACGCCGCGCCCTTCGATGGGCTGCTTGTCGGGCGCCAGCTCGAACCAGCGCGGTACGGTGAACTGCCAGCCGTTGCCGAGCGCATACGTGCCGGGGTTGCCCGACGCGCCGCCGGTCGTGTCCCCGATCACGGTGACCTGCGGCAACGTGCGCATGGCCGCCACGAAGCTCTCGGTGGCGCTGAGCCCCCCGCGCCCGGAAATCACGATGACGGGGCGCGTGAACTGAAACGGTCCGCGGGGGCTGATCGATCGCGCCAGCGGCATCTCCACATCGGTCACCCGCGGATCGGTCCTGATCTCCCGATAGGAGGCCGCGAAGGAACGGGTCGTGAAGCGACTCGCGAACTCGAGTGCCGTCTGGTCACTGCCGCCGGCGTTGGTGCGCACATCGATGATGAGCCCCTGCGCATCGCGCGCGCGCTGCAGCATGAGGTCGAGCGTCTCGATGTCGACCGGCGGCCGCCACGAACTCACGTAGATGTACGCGTAGCCTCCAACGCTGGCCTCGCCCAGTCCTCCGGGGCGCGCCGTATACCCCGCGGTGCGCATCGCCGACGTCCAGCGCCCGCGATCGAAGTTGGGGAGCGTCGGCGCCTGATAGGTCGGCACCACCATCCCGCGCGGATCCACGAGCCAGACATGCTGATCGCGCAGTGGTGCGAGCATTTCGCGCAGCACGACGATGAGCTCATCCTGCGTGCGCACGCGCGCGACACGGGCGCGATATCGCTCACGCTGCGCCGGCCAATCAACACGCTTGTACGCGAACGACGGATAGACGTCGTTGAAACGCGTCCACAGCGTATCGAACTGATCGAGGAAGGTGACGCGCAGGGCGGCGGGCGGGACAACACGACGCGGCTGCGGATGAGCGCCGCACCCCGCCGTGACGCAGGCCAACCCCAACGCCAGCACGACATTCCACCGTGCGACGACTCGCATACGGGTACGTTGTGGCGCGGACCGGCACAGGTCCAGACCGAGGGAGCAACTCCTAGGGACCAGCAGCCGGCCCCATCCCTCAGCGCCAAGGTTCTCCGCTCAGTGCGTCAGGTACCCCTGCTGCACGTGATGCACGAGCACGGCCAGCTTCTGGGACGTTTCCACGGCATCGTGGAAGAGACGCTGGAACGGCTCCCCCGCCTTGTCGGGCGTCAGCAGCAACCGACCCTGCCGATAGAGCTCGGCGGCCTCATCAGCGCCAAGTGGGGTGTGCTTGTCCGACGCCTTTTCGTCGATCAGCAGGACGAGCTGCGCCATGGGGCGCAACCACTCGAACCAGGGGTCATCGATGACCAGCTGGAGGAACACCATGTTGTTCGGCACCGGGCCATTGATGGCCTCATAGCGCAGGCGTTCCACTTCGAGGAGACCGCGATGGACGCGCAGGAGATCCTTGCGGACCTGCTCGAGGCGGGCGAGTTCGGCGGGCGTGGCGGCAGACATGAGCGGAAGATAGCCAGGACGCGTATTGTAGCGGTGTAGTCGGCTGGCTGTTCCCTGCACGTCCAGTTTCCCGAGACCTGCCCATGCACCCTCGACTGTCGTTCGCGGGGCGCCCCCTCGGCGCCCTCACCCTGCTCGGCGCGCTCGCGCTGCCGGGCACGGTCGCCGCCCAGAACGCGGCCTCCCCGCCGGCCGCCGGCCAGGCCAAGGCCGAGAAGCCCGACCCGCTCACCGACGAGGGCTACGTCACGCCCCCCGCGGCGATCGCGAAGCTGATCGCCGCGCCCCGTGAGCAGAACCGCAGTCTGACCGCGCCGAGTCCGGGCGCGCGGCGCTTCTTCGCCCGAACCGTGAGCGATGGCCTGCCGGCGCTCAAGCAAGTTGGCAAGGTGCACTACAACCTCGGCGGCTTTCAGGTCGACTACAAGGGCAATCGCGAACGCAGCATGACCATGCGCAGCGCTGCCGGGCTGGAAGTCACGGATTGGACGACCGGCAAACGGGTGAGCGTCGCGATTCCGGCGGGGGCGCGGGTGAGTCAGCCGGTGTGGTCGCCCGACGGCTCGCAGCTCGCGTTTCTGGCGCTGTTCGAAGACGCCACACAGCTGTACGTGGCCGATCCGACCACCGGCAAGTCGACGCCGGTGTCCAAGCAGTCGCTGCTCGCCACGCTGGTCACGACGCCCGTGTGGACGGCGGACGGCAAGGGCATTCTCGCCGTGCAGGTGCCCGACCTGCGCAAGCCCGAGCCGAAGGAGTCCGCACTCGCCACCGGCCCGATGGTGCGTGTGAATGAGGCGAACAAGCTCAAGACGCGCACGTATCCCGATCTTGTCATGAGCCCGTACGAAAAGGAGCTCGTGGAGTACCACGCCACGGGCCAGCTCGTGCTCTACGATGTGAAGACGCGCGCGGTGAAGAAGATCGGCGTACCGGGAATGATCCGCAGCATCGATCCGAGTCCCGACGGCCTGTACTTCCGCGTGGGGTACATGGACAAGCCGTTCTCGTACGTGCAGCCGGTAACGAGCTACGGCATGCACGAGGTGATCGTCGATGGCACCGGCAAGGTGCTCAAGGAGATCGTGAAGCGCCCGTTGCGCGAAAGCGATGAGCCCACCGATCCGAACGACCCGCGGCCGCCCGCCGCTGGCGTGGGTGGCGGTCGCGGCGGCGCCGTGGCCGACACCGGCAAGCGCCTCTTCACGTGGCATCCGACGCAGAGCGGCATGCTGTACGCGCAACTCGCGCCGGCACCGGCGAACGGCGGTGGCCGTGGCAACGGCGCGGCCGCTCCGGCCGCGGGCGCGCGTCCGGACAGCGCCGCGCTCGCCCGTCGTGGGGATCGCCTGATGTTCTGGAAGGCGCCGTTCGACGCCGACGGCACGGAGCTCTACACGACCACGAATCGCATCACCGCCATTCGCAGCAACGATGCGGGCACGATTCTCTTCGTCACCGAAACCGGCACCGGCGGCACCTTCGAACAGGCCATCTTCCTGACCGAAAACAACGCCAAGTATACGGTGGTGTCACCGCGCGGTCGCGGTGGCGACGCTGCGCCGCCGCGTGGCGCCGCGCCGGGCGGCCGTGGTGGCGCCGGCGGTCTGGTGACGCGCCCGGGCAAGCACGGCGATCCGGTCGTGATGGTCTCCACCGACGGCAAGTACGTCTTTTCACAGGGCGCCTCGCCCGACACGGCCAGGAAGGCCACCGTGTTCGTGGAGAAGATCGAGATCAAGACCGGTACGCGTTCGCGACTCTACGAAAGCGATGGCACGATGGTCGAAGCGATCTCGGCGCCCCTCGATGACGACTTCACCAAAGCCGTCATCCAGCGCGAGTCTACCACCATGGTGCCGCAGAGCTTCGTGCTCACGCTGGCCACGAAGGAGGCCAAGCAGCTCACCGAGAACGTGGACGTGATGCCGGAGATGACGCGGGCCATCAAGCGCACCTACACCGCCAGGCGCGCCGATGGCTTCTCGTTCAAGGTGAAGGTCACCCTGCCGGCCGACTACCAGGACGGCACGCGCCTGCCGGCGATGTTCTGGTTCTACCCGTACGAGTACGACAATCAGGGCGACTACGACCGCTACGTGCAGCAGGGGCTGCCGGCCGAGCGACGCTTTCCGACGTACGGCCCGCGCTCGCTGCAGTTCCTGGTGACGCAGGGGTATGCGGTGGTCGAGCCGGACTCGCCCATCTTCGCCTCCGAAGGACAGCTGGCGAACGACAATTACGTCGTGGACCTGCGCAACAATCTGTCGGCGGTGATCGACTGTCTGGATTCGCTCAAGATCATCGACCGTACACGACTGGGGATTGGCGGCCACAGCTACGGGGCGTTCAGTACGATGAACGCGCTGGTCAACACGCCGTTCTTCAAGGCCGGTATCGCCGGCGACGGCGCCTACAATCGCACGTTCACGCCCAATGGCTTCCAGAGCGAGCGTCGCGACTTGTGGCAGGCACGGCAGACGTATCTCGAGATGTCGCCGTTCCTGTACGCCGATCAGATCAATGCCGCCGTGCTGATGTATCACAGCAGCGAAGACCAGAATGTCGGCACCGATCCCATCAACTCGGTGCGCATGTTCCACGCGCTCCAGGGGCTCGGCAAGACGACGTCGCTCTACATGTACCCCTATGAAGACCACGGGCCCATCGCCAAGGAAACGGTGATGGACCAGTGGGCGCGCTGGGTGGCGTGGCTCGACAAGTACGTGAAGAACGCCAATCAGCCGAAGAAGATCACCAC
>JBDHVK010000058.1:0-22358 GCA_039809645.1 Gemmatimonas sp. | reverse complement strand
GCGCTCAGATGGGACGTGGACGCGTGGCACGAGCAGTTCAAGTACGAACGCGGACGCTGCCACGCTGGGTGAGCTGCCCGCCGATCGCTACTCGACGCCGATATCCCACGCCTGTTCGAGATCGCGCTTGCTGTACGCGCGAAACGCCGTGAGCGTCTGCGTCCGGATGATCCCCGGCACCTTCGCGAATTCCTGTGTGACCACCGTCGCGATCTGCTCGAGATCGGGGACACGGACAATCGCGACGAGGTCCCAGGCGCCGGAGACGGAGTAGACTTCGCTCACCCCGCCGATCCCGGCGAGCGCCGTGGCGCAGGCAGTGATGTGCTTCGGATCGGCCTGAATGAGAACGATGGTGGTGATCATGATGCGAGCTCCGGTCAGGCAGTGAGACAGCGAGCCATGCGCGTCACCCCTTCGACGGCAACCGACTCGGTGGTGGCGTAGCTGGCGCGCACCCAGCCAGGCGTCAGGAAGGCGCTTCCCGGAACGCACGCGACCTGATACTCGTCGAGCACCGACGCGGCGAAGGCGGCGCCGGGGTCCGCCGCTCCGCGAAAGCCCTCGACGTTCATGTAGACGTAGAAGGCGCCGGCCGGATGCACGTAGCGCACCCCCGGGAACGCGTCGAGCGCACGCACCACCGCATCGCGACGCTGGCGGAAGCTGGCGACCATCGCCTGCACCGCGGCATCCGCCTCCGCCACGCGCGACATCGCCGCCAGCGCCGCGTACTGCGAGATCGAACTCGCGTTGGACGTGGTGTGCCCCTGAAACGCCGTCATCGCCCTGCTCACCGCCACCGGCGCGATCGTCCAGCCGATACGCCAGCCAGTCATCGCGTACGCCTTCGCCACCCCATTGACCACGATGAGATTTTCGCGCGTCGGCGCGAGCTCCAGCGCCGAGTGGGCGCCGTTTTCATACGCGATGCGGATGTAGATCTCATCAGCGATCATCCACCAGCCACGCTCGGCGGCGAGCGTCAGGATCGCGCGCAGCTCGTCGGCGGTGTACACCGCCCCGGTCGGATTGCTGGGCGAGCAGAGCATGACGCCCTTCGTGCGCGGCGTCGCCGCCGCGGCGAGCATGTCGGCGGTGACCTTGAGCGAGTTGGCCGGATCACCGTAGACCGGCACCGCCGTGGCGCGCGCCAGGTCCACCATCTCGTAGTAGCTCATCCACGCCGGCGTCGGGATCAGCACCTCGTCGCCGGGACCGAAGCAGCAGACGCACGCGTTGTAGAGCGACTGCTTGGAGCCGTTCGACACCACGACCTCGGCCGCCGACACGGGCGTCCCCTGCCCCTGGAGCCGATTGGCGTCGGCGGCGATGGCCTCGCGCAGCGGCAGGATGCCCTCGGTCGACGTGTAATGCGTGTGGCCCGCGTTCATCGCCTCGACGGCCGCCTCGCGGATGAACGCGGGTGTGTCGAAGTCGGGCTCCCCGGCACCGAGGTCGATGACCGGCTGGCCGGCTGCGCGCAGCGCGCGGGCCTTGGCCGCCACCGCGAGGGTGGCCGATTCCTTCAGACGGGCGATGTTGGCCGACGGCTGGAACAGCAGCGACATGAACGGAGCGACATCGAGGGTGATTTTCCCGGCGGAACCGGCTAGGTTCCATGGTTCGGCCGGCTGGTGGACCAGTCCGGACGGGTGTCGCCCGCAATTAAGCGCGCGCCACCAGAGGGCGCCACGCGTGAGGGTCGTTGGGAAACGCGGGCGAAAGACAGGCGTCATGTGGGATGCGCGGTGCCGACCGTTGGGCGGTCGGACCTTTTCTGACAACTGAGGGAGCGGGACGTGAGCGAGCAGGAACGCGAAGAGACGTCGCCAGGGGCGACGCGGAGCCAGCACGTGGTGCTGATGGGACCCGCCGATGTGCGGATGATGACCGCGGCGATGCGGCCCGGAATTGAGCGGAGTCGTGCGGGTGGCCAGCAAGCCGCCCCCTCCTGCCTCGTGATCACCCCCACCCCCGACCAGGCGATCACCGCGGCCGATCAGGCCCGCCGCCTGTTGACCGACGATGCGGCGCGTGTGGTGCCCGTCTCGGGCGTCACCCGTGCCCGCCGGGTGCTGGCCGCCGGTCCGGTCGCCGTCGTGACTGGTACGGCGAGCGATCTCCTCGCCCTGCGCCGCAATGCGGCGCTCGACCTGGAGCAGCTGCAGACGGTGGTCATCGTCGGCCTCGATGACATCCTCACCAACGGCGGCGCGGATACGCTGCAGGCGCTGCTCGGGGACGCACCCGACGAGGTGAGCCGCGTGGCCACCATCGAAGTGGAGTCACCCGAAACGGAAGCGTTCCTCGAGGCGCAGATGCATCGCGCCCGCCGCATCGCGCCGCCGCTGGTGGGCGACGCGCCGCTGGCCGTCACGCCCCGCTTCGTGCTGACCTCGGCGGCCGGTCGCGCCGACGCGCTGCGCGCAGTACTCGATGAGTCCGATCCGCCGTCGCTCGCGGTCGTCGCGCACACGGAGCAGGGTGTGCAGCACGCCACCGAGGCGCTCACGCGTCTCGGCCTCGCGATCGACGGGCTGCTCGTGCAGGTCGTCCGTCAGCCGACCGCGCAACACGTCGCCATGACGGTGTTGTGGGAAGCGCCCACGTCGTACGAAGCGCTGGCCGAAGCACTGGCGGCCCGCCCGGTGGATGCGGTGGCGCTGCTGCTGCCCGACGAGCTGCCGGCGTTCCGCCGCATGACACACAACCTGGCCGAAGCGTGGACCCCAGCGCCCAAGAAGGCGCAGGCCGAGGAGCGCGTGCAGCAGCTCCGGACGGCGGTGCGCTCGACGCTGCTCAATGGTGGCGCCACCGCGAGCGAATTGGCGCTGCTCGCCCCGCTGCTCGAAACGCACGACGCGCTCGAGATCGCCTGTGCGGCGCTGCGCCTGTATGAGGGGGCGAAGCGCGACGTGGTCGCCGCGAAGGCCCGGGCGGCCGCCGCCGGTGCCAAGCCATCCGCCCCGCGCGATGCGCGGGCTGAAGGGGCTGCCGCGCCGGCATCGGGACGCCTCATAGTGTTCCTGGCGGCCGGCAAGCGTGACAACGTGCGCGTGGGCGACATCGTGGGCGCCATCGCGAACGAGGCCGGCATCCCGGGTGAGCGCATCGGCCAGGTGGATCTCTACGAGTCGCATGCCATCGTGGAGCTGGCTGCGGACGATGCGGCCAAGGCGGTCGAGGCACTCGGCAGCGTCTCGCTCCGGGGCCGTCGTCTCAGTGCCCGTATCGACGATCGAGCGGGCGAGCGAGGCGGTGACCGCGGCGGTCGCGGTGGTGACCGTGGTGGTGACCGTGGCGGCGACCGTGGTGGCCGTGGCTTTGGAGGCCCGCGCGGCGATCGTGGCGATCGCGGCGAGCGTCCGCGCTTTGGCGGTGATCGTGGCGAGCGCCCGCGTTTCGGTGGCGGGGATCGTGGTGGTGACCGTCCGGGCTCGCGCGGCGACCGTCCGGCGCGCAGCTTCGATCGCGGGGATGATCGCGGAGATCGTGGTGGCCGGGGCTTCGGTGGCCCGCCACGCGGCGGGAACCGCCCGGTGCGTGCCGACGATGAACGTCGCGCGTTCGGCGATCGCCCCATTCGCGAACGGACCGAAAATCGCGCGGAGTGGTCGGAGCGTGCCGAGCGCATGAAGCATGCGAAGCGGACCCCCCGTCCTCCGTTTGACCAGGGCAACCAGGAGTAAATCGTGCAGGGCAGCTTCCAGGCGTCGGGCGGCTGGATCGAGGTGGTGGCGGGCGTGATGTTCAGCGGCAAGACGGAGGAACTCCTCCGTCGTGTCCGCCGCGCGAACATCGCCCGCAAACGGGTGCAGGTGTTCAAATCCCATCTCGACGACCGGTACGCCGGCCTGTGGGCCGTCTCCAGTCACGACAAGCGCACCTTCGATGCGACGCCGGTGGATACGTCGTCGCAGATCATGCTGCGACTCGATCCGATGGCGCAGGTCATCGCGATCGACGAGGCGCAGTTTCTCGATGCCGGTGTGGTGCAGGTGGCCACGGCACTCGCCGAGCGCGGGCGCCGGGTCATCTGTGCCGGCACCGACACCGACTTCCGCGGTGAGCCGTTCGGCGCCATGCCGCAGCTCATGGCGGTGGCCGAAGTGGTCGACAAGCTGCACGCGATCTGCGTGCTCTGCGGGTCACCCGCCAGTCGCAATCAGCGACTCATCGACGGCAAGCCGGCGCCGTACGACTCGCCGGTCATCATGGTGGGCGCGGCCGATTCGTACGAGGCGCGGTGCCGTGCCTGCCACATCGTGCCCCGGCGCGACGAGGCGCAGCAGCAGCTGCTCTGAGGCGTCCGACGATCAGCCGCGCGCGTTGGCGATCAGCCGCGCGAGATCGGGTACCGCGAAGGGCTTCGGCAGGAACGGGACACCGCGCGCGTCGAGACGCGCGCGGGCGTCCGGGTTCACCACGTAGCCGCTGATGGCAGCCACCGGGAGGCCGGCATACTGCAGCTTCACGGCATCGATCAGGTCGAGCCCGGACATGCCGGGCATCGTGAGGTCCGTCACCATCAGTGACACGTCCGGTGCGCGCGCCGCGAGAAACTCCAGCGCCTCGGCGCCCGAGCCCACCACATACACCACTTCGCCGAGCTTCTCCAGCATGCGGCGACCGAGATCGCGCAGCATCAGGTCGTCGTCGACGAGCAGGATGCCGCCGGTGCGCGTATCCGACGGTTCAGTGGCCACCGCGGGCATTCCCAACGGCGGCGTGCCGGCGGCCGGCAGGAAGAGCCGAATCGTGGTGCCTTCATTCGGCACCGAGTCGCACTCGATGAAGCCGCGAATCTGGTGCACCATGCCGTGCACCGACGCGAGCCCCATACCGCGGTTGGCGCCAAAGGGCTGCGTGGAGAAGAACGGCTCGAAGAGTCGCGCCCGGATCTCCTCGCGCATGCCGAGGCCGGTGTCGGCGACCGTCAGCACGGCGAACGGACGCGGACGCGCATCCTCGCGCGTCTCGTGCGGGTGCACCACCGAGGCCATCGCGGTGCGCAGCGTCAACGTGCCACCGGTGGGCATTGCGGCGCGTGCATTGTCGACCAGGGCACGCACGGCATCCAGGAGCCGGGTGCGATCGACCGACGCAATGACCGGTGCCGCATGCAGTTCGAGCTTGACGGCGATGGCGAGCGGGAGTTCCTGGCGAATGATCGGCAGTTGATCCTTGAGCAGCGCGCCCAGCTCGACCGGCTCGGCGCGCAGCAGCTGACGACGCCCCACCGCGAGCAGACGCCGGGTCAGCTCCTCGGCCCGCGTCGTGGCCCGATCGATGGCGGCGACATCCTCGATCTGCGGGCTGTCGTCGCCCAGCGCATCGCGCAGGAACATCGTCGCCCCGCGGATCACCGTGAGCAGATTGTTGAAGTCGTGCGCGATGCCACCGGCCAGCTGCGCCACCGCCTCGAGCTTCTGCGCCTGCCGCAGACGTTCCTGGGACGCGTGCGCGTCGGTCACGTCGGTGAACACCGCGACCGAGGCGTATGGGCGCTGCTCTCCCGGACGGGCCAGCGGATCGGCCGTGACGCTGAGCCAGGCGAAGATGTCGTCGCCGCGCCGAATGCCCATGATCTGTCGCGGCTGACTCACGCCCGATCGGAGCGCGACCATGGCCGGATGCTCGGCGGCCGGCCACACGGTACCGTCTTCGCGCACCGCCTGCCAATCGCGATCGATGGGCTTCTGGCCCATGAGCTGCGCGGCGGTGAGCCCGAGAATGCGTTCCGCACTCGGATTGCAGATCTGAATCGCTCCGGATTCATCATGCAGGACCACGCCTTCGCGCATCCCGGCGATCACGGCGCGGAATCGCACCTCGGATTCGCGCAGCTGTCGCTCCGCCCGCACGCGATCGGAGATGTCGTGGATGATCAGATGCAGCACACGGCGTTGCGCCACACGCGCCACGCCGATGAAGGCCTCCACCTGTCGCGTCTCTCCGGTGGCGATGCGATGCTCCCGCTGCACCCGAAGCCCGGTGCCGACGGGGATACTGGCCATGAGTTCGCGCCACTGCTCGAGCGAGATCGTCTCGAGATCGGTGACGAACATCGTGGTGAGAATCGCGCGCGGCCAGCCGTAGAAGGCTTCGGCCGCCGGATTCGCGTCCACCAGGGCCGCCGTCTCCACATCGGCCAGCAGCTGAATCGCGCCGTTGTGCTCGAACAGCTGGCGATGACGGGCCTCGCTCGCCTCGAGCGACAGGCGCTCGAGATGCTGCGCCGTGACATCCCGTGAGCTGATGGCGACGCAGTCCGCGTCCACGGGCACGAGCTGCCGCTGCAGCCACCGCGCCGGCTGCTCGGGCGTGGGGGCCAGCTGCGTGGCCTCGAGTGGCTGCTTCGAGATCACCACGCGGCAGCACTGATCCCACAGCCCCCAGTCCAGGCTGCGCGGAAATCGCTCAAAGAGCGACTGCCCGATCAACGCCTCGCGCGTGCTCTCCACCATGTCCGCGGCACGCTGGTTCGCGTGCAGGATGCGAAAGTCCGCGATACGCCCATCGTCGGCGCGTATGGCCTTGGCGAGCACGAACGCATCGAAGCCGGCATCGAGCACACCACGCAAGTGGGCTTCGGAGGTCGCCACGACTTCCGACGTGGCCTGTTGCGCACGGCCGGCCCATACCGTCACGTCGCTGGCACGCCACAGCCATTCGCGACCGAAGGGTGAGCGCACGAACGAGCAGGCGTACACCCGCGCGTCGGCATCGACGCCGACGCGTAGCTCGGTGGCCTCGGAGGCGGTGGCGTCCGGATCCGTCGGCGGATCGAGCAGCCGGGGCGGAATGACGCCACCGGCAAAGAGCCGCTCGGCGCTCCGATTGACCCCGAGGATCTGCCCTGCCTCGTTGACCACGAGCAGCGGCTCGCCCAGCGCGTCATGCGCGGTCAACAGGTCGGCGAGCCGAGAATCCACGGGCGGCGGCGGAACAGGGGAAGGTGGGACGGGATGCTGGAATGTTAACGGTGACAGCGAGTTGCGGCACTGCCGCCCATCACGGAATACGGGGGCTGAAGCCCGGCGCTGTGACGCCGTAACCCATCGCCTCGTCAAGGGGGTGATGTCATCGGCCCTACTCCTCACTTCCTTCGAACGGATCGTCGCATGGGCGTAATCGCGACGCTGGTCGCGCACGAATCACGACTGGCCCGACTTCGCTCGGCCGCCCGTGACCGCTATCGATTCGTGCCGTGCGAAGACTGGACCTCGTTGACCCGCGCCTGCGAGCGCGGGCCGATCAACGTGGTCGTCTTCGACCTTTATGTCGACGGCCGCGCTGATTTCGAGCGTGTCCGCCAACTCCGCGTGCGTGTTCCACGTGCTGCGCTCGTGGCCTATGTCGATGTCTCGCGGGAACGCGCGAAGGACATGTTCGATGCCGGCCGATGCGGCATCGACGTGCTCGTCGTCGCCGAGGAGACCGACACCCCGCAAGTGCTGGCGGCGCTGCTCGACCAGGCCGAGGCGCGCAGCGTCTCCAGCCTGCTCAAGCCGCATCTGGCCGGCCTGCGCAGTGTGGTGCGCGACGCTGTGATGCTTTCGGTCACGCGCGCCCACGAGCGGCTCACGCCGGACAGTCTGGCCCGCCTCATCGCGGTCTCGCGACGACTGCTCAGCAAGCGCCTCGAGGGCGCGCAGCTGCCGCCGCCGCATCAGCTGCTCACGTGGGGTCGCCTGATCGTCGCCGCGAGCATGCTGGAAGACGGCTCGCGCAGCGCGGACGGCGTGGCGAGCGCCCTCGATTTCCCCTCGGGATCGGCGTTCCGCAACACGTGCCAGCGCTACCTGGGCTGCACGCCGCACCAGATTCGCCTCCGCGGCGGCGCGCAGTGGGTGATTCAGGAGCTGCTCGTCAATCGCGAGAAGCGCCGTCAGGTCGCCGACCACGAAGACGACGTGCACGATTCGCAGGCGGCCTGAGCGGCCCGCCATCGAACGTGGAGGGCCCCGGCACGCCGGGGCCCTTTATCTTTGCCCCATGCTGAATCTCGCCCTCACGGGCAACATCGCCTCCGGCAAGAGTTCCGTGGCCCGCCTGTTGGCGGCGCACGGTGCGACGATCATCGACGCCGATGTGCTGGCGCGCGACGCGGTTGCCGTCGGCACGCCCGGACTGGCCGCCGTGGTCGCCCGCTTCGGGCGGGGCGTACTGCACGCCGACGGCTCGCTCGACCGGGCCGCATTGCGATCCATCGTCTTTGCCGACCCCACCGCGCGGGACGCGCTCAATGCGATCGTGCATCCGGCCGTGCGCCGCCTGCGGGATGCGGCGCTCACCGCCGCCCGGATGCGCGGTGATCGCATCGTCATCTCGGACATCCCGCTGCTCTTCGAAGTGGGCCTCGAGCAGGCATTCGACGGCGTCATTCTCGTCGATGCACCCGAGGCGGAGCGGGAGGCCCGCCTCGTTCGCGACCGGGGGCTCACCGTCGCCGACGCCCGCGCCATGATCGCGGCGCAATGGCCATCGAGCCGCAAGCGACCGGGCGCGCGCTGGGTCGTGGAAAACGACGGCACGCCTGCCGACCTGACGGCCCGGGTGGACGCGCTCTGGCGCGAGCTCAACGCCAGCACCCCGCTTCCGGAATCCGGCTCCGCGGCGGATACTTCGGCCTGAGCTTTCTTCCACCCTCTGGAGCCCCTGTGTCGAACATCCCCAGCGACCTGCGCTATACGAAGGAGCATGAGTACGTCCGCGCCGCCGGCGAGGCCGGCGTGGTCTACATCGGCATCACCGACTACGCCCAGGGCGAGCTCGGCGATATCGTCTACGTCGAACTCCCCAAGGTCGGCGCCACGTACGGATCGCACGACGTCTTTGGCACGGTGGAAGCGGTAAAGGCCGTCTCCGAGCTGTTCATGCCGGTCGCGGGCGAAGTGCTCGAAGTGAACGGCCGCCTCGACGGCGAACCGGCGCTGATCAACACCGATCCGTACGGCGACGGCTGGATGATCAAGGTGCGGGTCTCGGGCGGCGAAGACGGCCTGATGGACGCGGCGGCGTACAAGGCGCAGCTCGGCGAGTAAGCACGGCTTCTGGTCAGTTCGTATGAACTGATCACGCAGAGAAAAGGTGAAAGGGAGAAAAGGAGAATCTCAGAGCACCATGCATCGATGGCGCCGAGCATTTCTCCTTTTCTCCTTTTCTCCTTTTCTCCTTTTCTCCGTGTGATCAGTTCGAGTGCAGTCCGACTAGCGCACGAAAGTGGCCGAAGCGCTTGTGAGCGTGTGCGCATCCGCATCCGTGCAGCGCCGTGATCCGCCCCCGCGCGGTTCGAAGCGCAGCGTGGTCGCATCGGTGAGCTGGACGAGCATCAGCCCGCGCGCATCGGACGCACTGTAGCCGAACTCCCAGCACACGACACCGCTCGTGGGCGTGATGTCGCGGGGCAAGGTCACCGGTCCACTCAAGGGCAGCGCGAAGTACGCCTGCGCCGGCACGCCGTTGCGCGCTGTGCCCATCGAGAACGCCACGCGGGTCGGATCCACATTGTCCGGCGCGATCGTGAGGTGCGGAATCTCCGGGTACGTCGGCGCGCCCGGCGCAAGCCAGGCGCCCTGCACCGTCCCCGCGACATCCACGTCGATGGTCCCACCGACCGGCTCCGCCGTGCGCCGCGTGCGGCCGTCGAACGATCCCAGTTTCGACCGCACCCAGCTGCGCATCGGCTCGGCGTAGTAGTCGCTGAACGCACCCACGTGGAAGCTGTCGAAGCCATCGCTGTTGGTGCGCCACCGTGAAGGATTCGCGAACCGTGGTGGAGAGAGGCGATTGTCGAACGGCGACAGATCGAGCCCCGCACTCGCGCCGATTCGCACGCCGGCCGCCCGACGAATCTCGCGCGGGCGGGATTGACACATCGTCACCGTCTGCGTTGGCGTCGGCGAATAGGTCTGGCACTCTTGATCGAAGGCCCCAATCTCGGCGAGCAGATCCGGCTCGAGCGCCGATACGTGGCCGAATGTCCCAAGGACTTCGGCGCACGGCGCGAACGTGACCGCATAGTCGCTCGCGCCCGTGTTGTACTGCGTGCGACTCACGCGCACGATCGTGATCGCGCCGGGAGCGTACAACGGCGTGGTGCCACCACCGGGGAGCAGCGTCTTGAGGTAGATATACTGATGATCGGTGGGGATCGTGTGGCCTGGCGGATTCATGTTGCCGACGGGCACCCATCCCATGATCAATCCCGTGTCGAGCGGCACGGTCGTGAACACGGCGGTCGCGCCATCGTACGACGCGACCGACCTGGGGATCGAGCTGGTCGATCCCCCGAGACCCTGGCCATCGCCGCAGGCGAGCGCCGCACCGGCGCCCAGCACCGCCACCCGCATTCGCATTGGGAGACGCATACGGGGGAGTATCGGCGCCCGATACTCCCCCGTTGACGATTCATCACATCACGCCGCGTTGGCGTTACACGGTGGGCGCGTACTCCTCCACCGGCGGGCACGAGCACACCAGGTTGCGATCACCATAGGCGCTCTCCACGCGACGTACCGTGGGCCAGAACTTCCGGTCGCGCGTCCACTTGGTCGGGTAGGCGGCCTGGCTGCGGGTGTAGGCGTGCGTCCACGCGTCGGCGGTGCAATGCGCGGCGGTGTGCGGCGCGTTCTTGAGGACGTTGTCCTCGCGATCGGCCTCACCCCGCTCGATCGCCGCGATCTCCTCGCGCATGCCGATCATCGCTTCGATGAAGCGATCGAGCTCGACCTTCGACTCGCTTTCGGTGGGCTCCACCATGAGCGTGCCGGCCACCGGGAACGACAGCGTCGGCGCGTGGAAGCCGTAGTCCATCAAACGCTTCGCGAGATCTTCGGCTTCGATGCCGGCCACCGTCTTGAGCGAACGCGTATCGAGAATGCACTCGTGCGCGACGAGGCCGTTCTGTCCGCGGTAGAGCACCGGATAGTGCCCCTCGAGCCGCTTGGCGATGTAGTTCGCGTTGAGGATGGCCACCTTCGTGGCGAGCGCGAGCCCTTCCCCGCCCATGAGCTTGATGTACACGTACGAGATCGGGAGAATGCTCGCACTGCCCCACGGCGCCGCCGAGATGGGGCCAATCGCCGTGCTGCCACCGAGCGACACCACCGGGTGCGACGGCAGGAACGGCACGAGCTGCGTCGCCACCCCGATCGGCCCCATCCCCGGGCCGCCGCCACCGTGCGGGATGCAGAACGTCTTGTGGAGGTTGAGATGGCACACGTCGGCGCCGAGATCGCCGGGGCGGGAGATGCCCACCATGGCGTTCATGTTCGCGCCGTCCATGTACACCTGTCCACCGTGCTGATGGATCAGCGCGGTGATGTCCTTGATGCTCGCCTCGAACACGCCGTGCGTGCTCGGATACGTGACCATCAGCGCGCCGAGGTTCGCCGAGTGCTGCTCGGCCTTGGCCTTGAGGTCGGCGAGATCGATGTTGCCGTCGGTGTCCGTCTTCACGACCACGACGGAGAAGCCGGCCATCACCGCCGACGCCGGGTTGGTGCCGTGCGCCGACTGCGGAATGAGACACACCGTGCGATGCGCGTCGCCACGCGCCGCATGATACGCCCGGATCACGAGCAGCCCGGCGTACTCACCCTGCGAGCCGGCGTTGGGCTGCAGTGACACCCCGGCGAAGCCGGTCACCTCGGCCAGATCCTTCTCGAGTTCGGCGAAGAGCTGCGCGTACCCCTCCGCCTGCGCACGCGGCGCGAACGGATGCAGCTGTCCGAACTCGGGCCACGTCACCGGAATCATTTCGGCGGTGGCATTGAGCTTCATGGTGCACGAGCCGAGCGGAATCATGCCGTGCACGAGCGAGAAGTCCTTCGCCTGCAGCGAATAGAGATACCGCAGCATCTCCGTCTCACTGTGGTACCGATGGAACGTCGGGTGCGTCAGGAACGGCGTGACGCGGCGGAAGCGCTCGTCGTAGCGCGCGTCGACACCGGCCGCCACGTCCGCATACCGGAAGTCCACCGGCGTGCCGGTGTTGAACACCGTCCAGAGATCCACGATGTCCTGCTCGGACGTGGTCTCGTCGAGTGCCACCGTGAGCGTCCCGGGTTCGAGCAGCCGCAGGTTCATCTGGTGCCGGTCCGCCGCGGCGAGGATGTCCTCCTGCCCGTGCGCGCCCACTTCCACGCGGATCGTGTCGAAGAAGTGCTCGTGCGTGATGGCAAAGCCCAGCTTCTCGAGACCGGCCGCGAGCGTCGCCGCGCGCCCGTGCACGCGCTCGGCAATTTCCGTGAGCCCGGCGGGACCGTGATACACCGCATACATGCTCGCCATGACGGCGAGCAGCACCTGCGCCGTGCACACGTTGCTCGTGGCCTTTTCGCGGCGGATGTGCTGTTCACGCGTCTGCAGCGCCATGCGCAACGCCGGCGCCCCCTCCACGTCGCGCGACAGCCCGATGATGCGTCCCGGCAGGAGCCGCTTGAACTCGTCCTTGGTGGACAGGAAGGCGGCGTGGGGGCCACCATAGCCCATCGGCACGCCGAAGCGCTGCGAGCTGCCGACCACGATGTCGGCCCCCCACTCGCCCGGCGGGGTGAGCACGCAGAGCGCGAGCAGATCGCTCGCCGCGATCACCATCGCGCCCGCGCCGTGCACCTGCTCGGTCAGCGCGCGATAGTCGACGACCGCGCCATCGGTGCCGGGATACTGCAGCAGCACGCCGAACGTGGTGTCGTTGGCCTGCAGCGTGCGCGGATCGACCACCTGCACCTCGACCCCGCGCGCGTGGGCGCGGGCTTCCACGACCGCGATCGTCTGCGGATGGCAATCGTTCGCCACCAGAAGGACGTTGCGGGTGGCGCTCCCCTTCGCGCCGTACGCGAGCGCCATCGCCTCGGCGGCCGCGGTACCCTCATCGAGCAGCGAGGCGTTGGCGATCTCGAGCCCCGTGAGGTCGATGATCATCGTCTGGTAGTTGAGCAGCGCTTCGAGCCGCCCCTGCGCGATCTCAGCCTGGTACGGCGTGTAGGCCGTGTACCACGCCGGGTTCTCCATCACGTTGCGCAGGATGACGTTCGGCGTGTGCGTGCCGTAGTAGCCCATGCCGATGAAGGAGCGATACACGCGATTCCTGGCCGCGATGGCCTTGAGTGCGGTGAGCACATCGGCCTCGGTGCGCTCCGGCCCGGTGGCCAGCGTGGCGCGGAAGCGGATCTGCTCCGGCACGACCGCATCGATGAACGCATCGAGCGAGTCGTATCCCAGGGCGGCGAGCATCTCACGCTGTTCGGCGGGGCTCGGTCCCAGGTGGCGCGAAATGAACGAATCGACCGCGGAGGGCGCGGACGAAGGGGTGCGCGTGGCCATGACCATCCTCGGGGGGAGAAAGCAGACCGGGCAGATGCCGGTCGGAGGTAGCGTCGGATCGGGGCGTCGATCGCGTCCACCACGATCGCCGATGGCATAATTTAACGCCGATGCACGCGCGACCGATGGAGGAATTGCCTGCCCACTGGGCGATCTGGCGCGATGGCGCCGCCGACGGTGTGACCAACATGGCCACCGACGCGGCGCTGCTGGCCGCAGTCCAGACCGACCGCATGGTGTGGCGCTGGTATGCATGGGAAACACCGACCATTTCGTTCGGTCGTCACGAGGCGACGGCGGGCCGCTTCAACGCGGAGCGACTCCGGACCGCTGGTCTCGACGCCGTTCGGCGCCCAACGGGTGGACGAGCCCTCCTGCATGCCCGGGAGATCACGTACAGTGTGACCGGGCCGCTCCCCGCGCCGATCGGCTGGCGCACCGCCTATCACGCGATCAATCGCCTGCTCCTCGCGACGCTCCAGGCCGTCGGCGTCCCCGCCACGCTGGCGGGGCCCGCTCCGGCCCTGGCGCTCGATGGGCCGGTCTGCTTCGAGGCGCCCGCGGAAGGCGAGATCGTGGTGGAGGGACGCAAGCTCGTCGGCAGCTCGGTCTGGCGGCAGGCTGGCGGCTATCTGCAGCATGGCAGCATCCTGCTGCACGACGATCAGGCACGCATCGCCGACGCCGCGCTGGTGGCACTCCCCTCCGTACCGCCCGCTGCAGCACTGGCGCGGATCGCCCCGGGCATCGACATGCCCCGCCTGGCCGACGCCCTGGAAGCCGTGCTGCTCGACGGCGGCGGCGCCGGGCACGATGTGACATGCCGGCCCTTCACACCGTCTGCCGACGTCCAGCGCGCCGTCGCATCACAGCGTGGGCACTTCGCCGACCCGTCGTGGCTCTGGCGCCGCTGAGGCGCAACGGGCATCGTACCTCGCCGGCGTTACGCCCGTTGTCGTGACTGTGATGGCCGGTTCCGTCCCGCTTCCCGCTTCGATCCTCATGCGCCTGTCGACGTTCCGGTCCCTTGCCCTGCTGCTGGCCCCGGTCCTTGCCGCCTGCGGCGGTGAGCAGACATCCGCTGGCGGCAGCGACATCGGTGGCACGCTCATCGCAGTTTCCGCTCGCGAGCCGGCCACCTTGATGCCTCCGCTGGTGAGTGGTAGCGAAGGTGGCGCCGTGGTCAGCGCGGTTTTCGACAAGCTGGTGGATCTGGGGCCGGCCCTCGAAACGAATGGCGACCAGGGCTTCGAGCCGCGGCTGGCCCGCGCGTGGCAGTGGGCCACCGACTCCCTCTCGATCGCCTTTCAGCTCGATTCGGCGGCCCACTGGCACGATGGAGCGCCCCTGCGGGCGGAGGACGTGCGGTTCACGTTCCGCGTGTACAGCAGCGATTCGGTGGGCGCCGAAGTGGCGCCGATGCTTGGCAACATCGATTCGGTGAGCGTGCGCGATGCGCACACGGCGGTGTTCTGGTTCAAGCGCCGGATGCCGCAGCAGTTCTACGACGCGACGTATCACATGTACGTGCTGCCCGCGCATCTGCTCGACACGGTCCCCATGACGCGACTTGCGGAGACCGCGTTCGGCCGATCGCCCGTCGGCACCGGGCGGTTCCGCTTCGTGCGATGGGATCCGAAACAGCGCATCGAGATCATCAGCGACACGGCCAACTACCGCGGACGGGCCAAGCTCGATCGCGTCGTGTGGACCTACGTGCAGGATTTCGGTGCCGCCACCGTGAAGCTGTTCTCGGGTGAAGCCGACTTCTTCGAGAACATCCTGCCGGAAAACCTGCCGCAGGTCGCCCGCACGCCGTCGCTGCGCGTCGTGAACAACCGCGACCTGCGCTATTTCTTCCTGGCGCTCAATCAGCGCGACCCGCAGAACCCGTCAGCGCCCAATCCCCTCTTTGCCGATCTCCGGGTGCGCCGCGCCCTCACGATGGCCGTCGATCGGCAAACGCTCGTGCGTAACGTCCTGGATTCGTTGGCCGAAGTGGCATTGACCGCTGCGCCGCGCGCCCTGATTCCCGACACCGCCGCGATCAGGCAGATCCCGTACGACGTGGCCGGGGCCAAGGCGCTGCTCGACTCGGCGGGATGGCGGGACACCGACAACGATGGGGTGCGCGACAAGGACGGCAAGCCGCTCGCCTTCGAGATCCTCACGCCGTCGAGCAGTGCGCCGCGTCGTCGTTACGCCGTACTGCTGCAGGAGCAGTATCGGGCCGTCGGCATCAAGGCCACGCCGGTCGAGATGCCGGGCGCCGATCTCAATGTGCGCACCTCCGAGACCCACAAGTTCGACGCGTTCCTTGGCGGCTGGTCGACGATCCCCGGCAATGTCGGTCTGCGGCAAACGTGGAAGTCGGCGGGATCGGGCAACGACGTGAAGTATGCGAGCAAGGCCTTCGATGCCCTGCTCGACAGCGCGTTGACCACCTTCGACCGTACGAGCAGCCGCGCGTACTGGACACGCGCCTTTCAGCAGATCGTCGACGACGCGCCGGCCGTGTGGCTCTACGAATTGCACACGCCGCTGGCCGTGCACACGCGCTTCGTGCTGCCGCCGCTGCGCCCCGATGGCTGGTACACCAACCTCGCGGACTGGCATCTCGATCCGACCCAACCACGGCTCGAGCGTGACAACATCGGGATGGGAGCGAAGCGCTGAGCGGCATCGCGCGACAGATCGCGGCCCGTGTGGCGCAAGTGGTGGCGGTGACCCTCACCGCCGCCACGTTTGCGTTTGTCGCGCTGCATCTGGCACCAGGCGATGCCGCCAACGCACTGACCGAAGGGGCCTCTCCCGCCATGCGCGCGCACCTGCGGCAGAGCTTCGGTCTCGATCAACAGCTGTCGACGCAGTTCGCCCGCTGGTTTCTCGCGCTGCTGCGCGGCGATCTGGGCATGTCGCTCACGGAGCAACGTCCGGTCACGGCGCTGCTCGCGGAAGCGCTGCCGGCCACCGTACTGCTGGTGGTTCCGGCGTTCCTGCTGAGCGCACTCCTCGGCATGCTGGTGGGCGTGTGGCAGGCCACGTGGCGCGGGCGTCGCCGTGATCGCTGGACCGACGGTATCCTGCTCGTGGTCTACTCCGTTCCCGAGTTCTGGCTCGCCATGACGCTCGCGCTGCTCTTCGCGCGCCACTGGCACGTGCTTCCCGCCAACGGCATGTCCGGCGACATGGCGGCCTATCTTCCCGCCTCCGCGCGCATCGTCGATCGCCTCCGACATCTGGTCATGCCCGTGCTGTCGCTCACGCTGGTGGGCGTCGCGACGTTCGCGCGCTATCAGCGCGGCAGCATGATCGACGCGCTCGCCCAGCCGTTCGTGCAAACGGCCCGCGCCGCCGGCGTACCGCGCTGGCGTGTCTTCCTGCTGACGTGGCGGGTCGCCGCACTCCCCGTGGTGACACTCGCCGGCCTGCTGCTTCCGGCGTGGCTCGCGGGTGTCGTCTTCGTGGAGCAGGTCTTTGCCTGGCCCGGCGTGGGCACGCTGCTCCTGCGGGCGGTCATCAACCGCGACTATGCCGTCGTCAGCGGCGCGGTGATCGTCGGGAGTGCGCTGACCGCCAGTGTGGCCGCCGTGGCCGAAGGGGTGCGCGGTCTCGTCGATCCGCGCGTGCGCGCGGATGCCCCGCGATCGGCCGGTTCGACATGAGACGCCGCGTGAGCCACCGCTGATGCGCACGCGACGGTCCGCGGAACGGCGGGCCCTGCTCCTGCTGGGACTTCTGGCCGGCGTGGCACTCGCCGCGCCGGTGTTGTCGCCCTATCCACCGAACGAGCAGCTCGGACTCCTGACCCTGCAAAGTCAGGCGCCCTCGTTCGCGCACCCCTTCGGTACCGACAGCTATTCGCGCGACGTCCTGAGCCGTGTGCTGCACGGCGCGCGCGTCTCACTCGCCGTGGCGCTGGCGTCGGTGCTGGTGGGCCTCGGTGCCGGCACCTGCTACGGTGCCTTCACGGCCTTCGCCGGTGGCCTGTTGCGAACGGTGCTCCGCCGATTTCTGGACGTCGGCCTTTCGGTGCCGCGCCTGCTCATGCTGCTGGCGGTGGGGGCACTCGTCGGACGGCTCTCGCTGCCGGGGCTGGTGCTGCTCCTTGGCCTGACGGGCTGGTTCGCCACCGCCCGACAAGTCGCCGACGAGCTCGAGGCGCTGCGTGGGCGGGAGTTTGCCCTTGCCGCCCGGGCGACTGGTGTACGCCCGCTGCGTCTCGTGACCCGACACCTGCTGCCGCATCTTCTCCCGGTGCTGATCATCAACGGCACGTTTTCGATCGCCGGCACGATCAGTCTCGAAGCCGGTCTCAGCTTCCTCGGACTCGGGGTGCAGCCCCCGACCGCGAGCTGGGGGACGATCATCGGCGACGGTGCGCCGCTCATGGATACCGCCTGGTGGATCACCGTGTTTCCCGGGCTGGCCACCGTGCTGGCGGTGCTGGCCTGCAATGTCGCCGGGGATGCCTTGCGCGACCGGTTCGCGCCGGGCCACGTTGCTGAGCCGTGACCGCCCCCATCTCCTCCTCACCACTGCTCGACGTCGCCGCGCTGACCGTGACCTTTCCGGGTGCGGCGGGCCCCGTCCGTGCCGTGGATTCCGTGCAGTTCACCGTGGAGGCCGGCGAAACCGTATGCCTCGTCGGCGAATCCGGCTGCGGCAAGTCGCTCACGGCGCTGTCGCTGCTGCGCCTGGTGCCGCCACCCGGCACGCTGGCCGCCGGAAGCCGCATTGCGTTCGATGGGCGTGATGTGCTCGCCCTCGACAGCGAATCGCTCCGCCAGATCCGCGGCCAGCAGATGGCCATGATCTTTCAGGAACCGATGACGGCGCTCAACCCCGTGCTGACGGTGGGCGATCAGATCGCCGAAGTCGTGCGAGTCCACACGGCGGCCTCGCGCGCCGAGGCGTGGACCCGCGCGGTCGCCATGCTGCAGCAGGTCGGCATCGCCGATGCCGCGGCGCGCGCGAAGCAGTATCCGCATGAGCTGTCGGGCGGCATGCGTCAGCGCGTGATGATCGCCATGGCGCTCGTACTCTCCCCCAAGCTCGTGATCGCCGACGAGCCGACCACCGCGCTCGACGTCACGATCCAGGCGCAAATCCTCGAGTTGCTCCGGGACCTGCGCGCGCGCACGGGGATGGCCCTCCTGCTGATCACGCACGATCTGGGCGTGGTGGCGGAGATGGCGTCGCGGGTCATCGTGATGTATGCCGGTCGCGTTGTCGAAGAGGCCCCCGTAACCGAGCTGTTCGCCGCGCCTTCGCATCCGTATACCGAAGGGCTGCTCGCCGCAGTGCCCCGATTGGGCGAGGAACAGGACCGCCTGACCACGATCAGCGGCAGCGTGCCGCCGCTGGGGCAGTTGCCATCGGGCTGCGCGTTTCGCGATCGGTGCCCCCACGCGTGGGAACGCTGTGCCACCGAAGCGCCGCCGCTCTATCAGGTCAGTTCGGCCCATCGGGCGCGATGCCATCTCGTGGACGAGGCGCAGCGACGCAGCGCCGCCTCATCCGAGGCGGTGTCATGAGCGCGCCACTCGTCTCGGTCCGCGGCCTCACGAAACACTTCCCCATTCGCACCGGGATCCTGCAGCGCGTGACCGGTGCCGTGAAGGCCGTCGAGGACGTGTCGTTCGACGTGGCGCGCGGAGAAACGCTGGCGCTCGTCGGCGAATCCGGCTGCGGCAAGACGACCACCGGGCGCTCCCTGCTCCGCCTGATCGAGCCCACGAGTGGCTCCGTCACCTATGACGGCACCGACTTCATGGCCCTCCGGGGCGAGTCACTGCGCACGATGCGCCGTCACCTGCAGATCATCTTCCAGGATCCGTACGGCTCGCTCAATCCGCGCATGACGGTGGGCGCGGCGATCAAGGAAGGGCTGCTGGTCCATCGGCTTGCCGAGGGCGCCGAGGCTGACACGCGGGTCGCGCGCCTGCTCGACGAGGTGGGGCTGCGCGCCGAATACGCCTCGCGCTATCCACACGAATTCTCGGGCGGGCAACGCCAGCGCATCGGTATTGCGCGAGCCCTGGCCGTCGAGCCCGGGTTCGTCGTGTGCGACGAGCCCGTCTCGGCGCTCGACGTGAGTGTGCAGGCGCAGGTCGTGAATCTGCTCCGCGACTTGCAGCGGCAACGTGGGCTCTCGTATCTGTTCATCGCCCACGATCTCGCCGTCGTGGCGCACATGGCCGATCGGGTGGCGGTGATGTATCTCGGTCGCATCGTCGAGCTCGCGTCGCGCAAGGCGCTGTTCACGACGCCTCGCATGCCGTACACCAAGGCACTGCTGAGTGCCGTGCCGGTGCCGGTCCCCGGTGCCGAACGGCCGCGCATCCTGCTCCCCGGTGATCCGCCGTCACCAGCGAACCCGCCCCGTGGCTGCGTGTTTCACCCGAGGTGTCCGCATCCGCTCAAGGATGCGGCGTGCACGCAGACCGTTCCGCCGCTCGAGGAGAAGGCGCCGGGTCATTTCGTCGCCTGCATCAAGGAACGTCCGGACCACCTCCCCACCACCGCCCCCACCCCGTGACCAAACCCAACGCACCGTCCGCTGATCGGTCCTTCTTCGGCCATCCGAAGGGGCTCGGCCTGCTGTTCACGACCGAGATGTGGGAGCGGTTCTCGTACTATGGCCTGCGGCCCCTGCTGGTGCTGTTCATGGCCGCCGCCCTCAACGAAGGCGGCTTCGGCTTCGAACGCACACAGGCGTCGGCCATCGTGGGCATCTACGCGGCGTGCGTGTACCTCGCCTCGTTGCCCGGTGGCTGGATCGCCGACCGCTGGCTCGGACTCCGGCGGGCCATCCTGAGTGGCGCGGTCCTCATCACCAGTGGGCACCTCGCCATCGGCCTCTCCGGCTTTGCCGGCCCCGGGCTCGGAAAGACGTTCTTCTTCCTCGGCCTGGTGCTCATCGTATGTGGTACCGGACTGCTCAAGCCGAACATCTCGGCGATCGTCGGTGACCTGTATCCTGAAGGCGGTGCGCGACGCGACGCCGGCTTCTCGATTTTCTACATGGGCATCAACACCGGCTCCTTCTTCGGACAGCTGGTGACCGGTTATCTGGGCGAGAAGGTCGGCTGGCATTGGGGCTTTGGCGCGGCCGGCGTCGGCATGGCACTCGGCCTCGTGTCCTTCTGGATCGGCGCTCCAAAGCTGCTTGGTACGCTCGGCGAGGACATCGTCCGCGATCCCAATCCGGCGGTGCAGGCAAAGCGCGAACGCACCGTGAAGCTGATGACCGCCGCCGGCGTGGCCGTGCTCGCGCTGGTGTTCGTGCTGGCCTACACCGGCGTCATCACGCTCGATCCGCTCGCCATCGGCGGCGCGATGACCTTCATCCTCGTCGGCATCGCGGTCGCCTTCTTCTCGTTCATCTTCGCGTTCGGTGGACTCTCGACGCAGGAGAAGAAACGCTCGGCCGTGATCTTCGTGCTCTTCGTGTTCGCGGCGATCTTCTGGGCCGCGTTCGAGCAGGCGCCCACGTCACTCCAGCTCTTCGCGAAGGACTTTACCGACCGCAACATGTTCGGGATGGAGATCCCGGCCACGTGGTTCCAGTCGGTCAACTCGCTCTTCATCATCGTGTTCTCCCCCATCTTCGCCGCCCTCTGGGTGTGGATGGCGAAGCGGGGCCTCGAGATCTCGAGCCCGTCCAAGTTCGCGCTCGGCCTCGCCTTCGCCGGCGTCGGCTTTCTGCTCATGCTCTTCGCGGCGAACGATGTCGTGGCGAGCGGTGGCAAGACGCTGGTGTCGCCCTGGTGGCTCGTCGCGAGCTATCTGCTGCAGACGTGGGGCGAGCTGTGCGTGAGCCCCGTCGGGCTCTCGTCGATGACCAAGCTGGCCCCGCGTCAGTATGTGGGGCAGATGATGGGGATCTGGTTCCTCGCCGCATCGGTCGGGAACCTTGTCGCCGGTCTCGTGGGCGGTCGGGTCGATCCCACGAAGCTCGAGCAGACGCCGCTCGTCTTCAACGGCACCGCCATCGCCCTCTTCGTGTCAACCGCCATCATCGCCGCGATGATCATCCCCATCCGCAACATGATGGCCGGTGTGAAGGACGAAGGCGCCGCGTAGCAGGCGGCGCCGCTACGGCCAGTTGAACAAGCTCGTCGGCGCCGTCCGCGCGCGCGCCCACTGGACATCCTGCGGGTCCATCCAGAACACGCGACTGCGGTCGATGCCCGAGAAGCGGATCTGAAACCGCTTGTAGGGATCGCTGCTCACGGGCAGCGCAAAGTCCACGCGCCACAACCGACGTGAGCGCGGGGGAATCGCCGCCAGCAGGGAAAAGCCAACGGCGCCGCGCCACGCGGTGTTCACGGTGAACGGCACCGTTGGCGAGTCCCAGAGACGCCCCGCCTCCGCGAAGCCGGCAAAGCCCACGTCGGCCACGTTGAAGCGGGTGGGCACCACGAGTCGCTGATCGGCGCGGAAGACCAGGCGCCCCGCGCCCGCGTCGATCGAACGCAGATGACCGAGCAGCCCACCCGTGCGATTGGCGAGTGTGAGCTGCATCGGGCTCTCCATGTCGCGACCGAAGGCCCACTCCGCCTGCATCACCGTCGTCTGGCGAATGGCCGGCCGGAAATACCACGCGGCACGACCACTGGCGACCATGTTGCGCCAGCGACCCGTATTGAGATCATAGCGACCTTCCGTGGTCCCCTGCGCACCCACGAACCACTTCTCGTTGCCCGCGCCAAGGTACACGCCAGTGGACACGAACCGGTCGCGGTCGAGCCCCGATGACAGGGCGAGCGACTGGCCGGCCATGAGCCCGAGCTGGGCGCCGACGCGCACGTCCTGCGCGCCGGTGAGGGCGTCGAAGCCCTGCACCCGCACGAACCGAATGGCGCGCAGCCCGAGCAGCGCGTTGAGCCGCGCGACATTCTGCGCGCGAAACGGTGGTGCGTCGGGCACGGTGAGATCCGGCACCAGCGCGGTGTCGGTATAGCGCAGCCACGTCGGCGCCTGTCGCTCTCGTTCCCGCGTGAACGAAAGGCCCAGCA
>JBDHVK010000057.1:0-22574 GCA_039809645.1 Gemmatimonas sp. | reverse complement strand
ACCGCAGGTCTTGTTCGAGTTTGCGGAGTGGGCACCGTCCAACTTCGTCTTCTCGCCGGACGGTCGCTACCTGTATGGCTCGTCGTACTACTCGGGGGTGTCGAACATCTACCGCTACGAGCTCGCGCGGAAGCGCATGCAGCCGCTGAGCAACGCCGAGACCGGGTTCTTCAAGCCGCTGCCGTTGACGGCGGATTCGCTGGTGGTACTCGCGTACTCGCAGACCGGCTTCGTGCCGTCGATGATGGCGAACGTGGTGCCCGACAGCATCAGCGCCATTCGCTTTCTGGGGAATGCGATCGCCGACACGCGCCGCGAGGTGCGCGACTGGATGGTACCACCGGTCGCGGAGCTCGGACCGCAGCCCACGGCCGATTCGGCCCGACCGTATCGCGCGCGGGAGAATTTCACGCTGAACAATGCCTATCCCGTGGTGGAGGGGTATCAGAATGCGGCCCGAGCGAACGCGGTGGCGGCCGGCGTGCGTTTCAACTTCTCCGACCGGGTGGGCGCGACGAACCTCGAGGTCACCAGCTCCTACTCACCGGACGGACGCATTGCCCCCGACGAGCGCGTGCATCTGCGGGCCGTGTTTCGGCACTGGAACTGGAAGCTCACCGGCGCGCTCAACCGGGCGGACTTCTACGACCTGGTGGGCCCCACCAAGCTGAGCCGCAAGGGCTACGCGCTCGGTGCACAGTACGCGCGCACGCTGCGCATCGACGGCCCCACCTCGTACGGCTACACGGTGCAGGCGGCGACCTATGGCAATCTGGCGATCCTGCCGGAATTTCAGGGCGTCTCGACCAGTTATCGGCAGCTGTCGACGCTCAACGCGGACTTCGCCTACAAGTCGTTGCGCAAGTCGCTCGGTGCGATCGACGACGAGCTCGGCGCCACGTGGAGCACGGCGATCCGCTCGTCGCTGGTGAACGGACAACTGTACCCGCGCGCTTCGCTCGATGTCGCAAAGGGGCTGCTGCTGCCGCTCGATCATTCATCGGTGTGGTTCCGCGGGTCGGCGGGCACGCGGCTCGCGGGTGATCGCACGCAGCCCTTCGCCCGATTCTACTTCGGCGGCTTCGCGAACAACTGGGTGGACTATCGCGCAGTCAAGCAGTTCCGCAATGCCGAGAGCTTTCCAGGGCTCGATATCAACACGGTGAGCGGCGCGACGTATGCGAAGGGACAGGTGGAGTGGGTGTCGCCGCCGCTGCGCTTCCGCCATGTGGGCATTCCCAGTGCCTACCTGCGGTGGGCGAATCTCTCGCTCTTCGGCACCGCGCTCGCGACCGACGTCTCGGAGTCAGCGGCCCGGCGATCCTATCGCAGCGCCGGCGCACAGCTCGATGTGCGACTGGTGACGTTGTCGAACCTCGATTCCACCATCTCCTTCGGCTTCGCCGTGGCGACCGGGAGCGGCATCCCGGTTCGTCGCGCGTCGATGGTGTCGTTCAAGATCCTGTGATGCTCGCGCTCGGAGTCCTGCTCAGTGTGGCGCCGGTGCTGCTGCTTCTGGGCGCGCTGGTGGTCATCGACAGCTACAAGCTGGTGGCGCTCAAGGCGGTGCTGCTCTCGGCGCTGGTGGGTGGCGGGGTCGCCGGGGTGAGCTATGTCGTGAATGTCCGGCTGGCGCCGGCGCTCGGCCTGTCGCTCCAGTCGTACGCGCGATACGTGTCACCGGTGCTGGAGGAACTGCTCAAGGGCATGTACGTGGTGCTGCTCCTGCGGCGCCATCGCATCGGCTTCGTGGCGGACGCGGCGATCCATGGCTTTGCGATCGGCACCGGCTTCGCGCTCGTGGAGAATGTGTACTTCGTGGCCGTCACGTCCCACGCCCCGATCTGGACCTGGCTGGTGCGTGGCTTCGGCACGGCGGTGATGCACGGCTGTTCGACAGCGGTGTTCGCCATGGCGGCTCGCGCACTGCACAGGCAGGCCACCGAGGTGCCGTGGTCACGACTGCTTCCTGGCCTGCTGATGGCGATCGGCCTGCACTCGCTGTACAACCACTTCCTGCTCCGGCCGCTGACGGCCGCCGGGCTCGTGCTGCTGGTGTTCCCGTGGCTCGCGGTGTGGCTCTTCGAGCGAAGCGACCGCGACACGCGTGCGTGGCTGGGCGCGAGTTTCGATACCGATCAGGAGCTTCTGCAGGCGATGCGGGCCGGGGCGGTGTCGGGGACGCCCGTGGGGACGTACCTCACGACCGTCCGTCAGCACTTCGCGCCCGAGGTGCTGGTGGACATGCTCTGCCTGCTGCGCCTGCGCGCCGAGCTGGGTATTCGTGCGAAAGCCGTCCTGATGGCGCGCGAGGCGGGATTCGAGATGGAGGCGGATCCGTCGCTCCCGGAGAAGTTTTCGGAACTGCGCTACCTTGAACGCAGCATCGGCGCGACCGGGATGCGCGCGCTCCAGCCCTTCCTCCACACCAGTACGCAGGATCTCTGGCAATTGAACATGCTCAACGAGAGCCACGCATGAACCGCCCCCTCGCGACGCCGCCGGCCACGGTGACGACGCTGCGTCAGCTGCAGAAGGCCCTGGTCGTGGGGCGCCGGGACCAGACGTTCGCGGAGCAGACCAATCTGCTGCTGGGGATGCACTTCCTGCCGCATCCGGTCGAGGATACCGACGCGGCGCTCGCGCGGCTCCGCAAGGAGAAGTTCGAGCTGGTGATCGTGGATGCCGATGCGCCGGGGGGAGGTGGCCCTGCCTTTCTGAAGGCGCTGCGCTCCGATGCGGCGCTTCGCGATCTCCCGGTCCTGGTGCGTTCGCCGCAGGATGACATGGCGGCGATCGAGCTTTGTCTGGCGAGCGGTGCCGACGACTATCTGCCGCCGGCCTATGGCGCGGGGGTGCTGGGGCGACGGCTCAATGCCGCGGTGGATCGCCATCGCATCAAGGACAGCGCGGCGATGCGCGACGAGATGCGCGTGGCAAGGCATATCCAGCGCGACTTTCTGCCGGAGACGCTGCCGGTGATCGACGGACTCGAATTGCAGGCAGCGTTGCACCCGGCCAAGCAGGTGTCCGGCGATTTCTACGATGCGTTCCCGCTGTCACCCACCGGCAGCCTGTTCTTCGTCGTGGGCGATGTGTGCGACAAGGGGGTGGGTGCCGCGCTGTTCATGGCGCTCTTCCGCAGTCTCATTCGGGCGAGCGCCGATCCCGAGGGTGGTGGCGCGATGCAGATCCGTACGGCCACGCACCCCACACCGCTCTCCGTGCCGGCGGGTGAGACGGACCCCACCACGCCGGCCGAGCTGCTGGTGCGAGTGGCGGAGTTCACGAACAACTACATCGCGCGCCTGCATGGGCGCACGAACATGTTCGCGACGGTGTTCATGGCGATCATCGATCCAACGCAGGGCACCTGCACCTACCTCAACGCCGGACATGAGCCGCCGCTGGTGCTCGGCCCGCAGGGGATCGTGCAGGAGTTTCGCCCAACGGGGCCCGCGCTTGGCATGCTCCCCGATGTGCCCTTCAGCGCGGTGGATACCACGCTCGAGCGCGGACAGACACTCTTTGCGTTCACCGACGGGCTCGTGGAGGCGCGGAGTCCGAGTGGCGAGGAATTCGGCAACGCGCGTCTGCGCGCGATGTTGCAGGGGAAGCCTGGCGAATCGGCGACACCGTTGGTGGCGCGCTTCGTGAACGCGGTGCAGTTGTTCGGACAGCAGGGAGATCCGCACGACGATCTGACGATGCTCGCGGCGACGCGCGTCTAGCGAAGCACCGCCCGCCCCCTCAACGCGCGAGCCTGGCCACGAGGGCGTTGAGCATCGCCCGCTCGGGCAAATCTGCATCGGCGGCGTGCCAGTTGCGTTGCAGCTGCATCACGGCCTGGCGGGCGATCACCGTGTCCCCCGCGGCGAGCGCCGCCTGCGCGAGTCCCAGCAGGCTGCGCGATCGACCCGGCGTGGCGGCGAGTGCGCGCTCGAACTCCCGCTGCGCGGCGGCCGCCTGGCCGGCGGCCAGGAGCAGCTCCGCCCGCAGCTCGCGCACCGGCTTCGAAATGATCGGCGGTCCGAACTCCACCGGACGCGCTTCGAGCTCACGGGCGAACGGTTCGAGATCATCCACCGTCGCCTCGCCGATGAGGGCGCGGAGCTCCACCGCGAACGCCCGCCGATTCAACTGGACACGCGGATCGGCGCCGGTGATCGGTGCGGTGAGCGCGCGGATGGCGTCGCGCACCGCCGGGTGATCCTGACGCGCGGCGGCCTCGAGGCCGTTGCCGTACTGCCAGTACGCTGTGGCCTCGACGCTCCCGCGCTCCTGCGAGGCGGGCATCGTGGGCACGGTTGCGGGGGCATCGGCGAGATGGGCCGCCCGCGCGCCCGCCAACCCCTCGACGCCGTCGACGAGAGAGTCGACGGGCGGATTTGCCACACAGGCACGCAGGAGCGCCGTGGCTTCGGCAATGCGTCCAGCCTGCAGATGGCCATAGTGCAACCATTCGCCGTAGTGGCCGCACCCCCGCATGGGCATGCGGGCGGGAGCGGTTCCGGGGACCGACAGGGCCCGCCGGTTCACGTCGAGGACGTCGTCCCACATCCCCATGGCGAGAAAGATGTGCGAGGTCATGTGCAGCGCATGCGGCGCGTCCGGTGCGATCACGGCGTAGCGTCTCGCCGCCCACAGGCCGAGCGGCGCATGCACCGGATCGTCGAAGGCATGAATGACGAAATGGGCCGCCCCCGGATGATTCGGATTCCGCCGGAGCACCTCCTCAGCGAGACTGCCCGCCTGCATGTACGCGACCGGCTCACGTTCACCCTGGTTGAGCCCGAGCAAGGCGAGCGCGCGGAAGGTGCGCGCTTCGTCGTCGGCCGGATGCGCATCCAGCAGCTGCGCCGCGGCCGCGGCAAAGAGCGTGTCGCGACGTGGCTTGCTGCCGTCGCCGTAGAGCGCTTCGGCGAGGGCCAGATAGAGGCGCTCGCGCGACGTGGGCGCCTTGGCGGCACGCGCTGCCGCGGTCGGCGCGAGTCGCATGAGTGCCGCGCGGGCCGCGACCATGTCCTGCTGATTCCATACCTGGTGCGTGTACGTCAGCGCCTCGCCCACATACGCGAGTGCAAACGCGGGGTCCTGGTGCTGCGCTTCGCGAAAGGCCTGCGCGGCGGCGGCGTACTCGAAGCTCCAGTAGAGCTTCATGCCTCGGAGGAACGGCGCCTGTGCCCGCGGAGCACCCGAGTTGGGGAACTGAATGGCTCCGAGACGGTCAGCGGTCTGGGCCGAAACGATCGGCGCGGCGAACAGCCCAGCGGGAAGCCCCACGAGGGCGACGAATCGGGCAAGCGGGAGAAGGCGCACGGCGGCATCCGGGAATGGGAGGAGCGCAGCTGCCCACGAGCATACCGGCGTGTCCGACATGTCGCCAGCGGGCGCCGTCTCGCGCCGTCTCGCGCCGTCTCGCGCCGTGCCGGCGGCGGCGGCAAGTTAAGTCATGGCTCCCCTCCTCGACGTACTCGTGCGTTGTCGACGCCTTGCCGGCCTGTTGGCGGTGGCGCTCACTGTCCCGTCGGTCTTTCCGTCGGTGCTCGAGGCGCAGGACCGCGATCTCACGTGGCCCGAGATCGCGGTCACCGCGCACCTCGATGCAGACGGCACACTGCGCGTCACCGAGCGCCAGGTGATGCGCTTCACGGGTGACTGGAACGGCGGCGAGCGCCGATTCGATACGCGTTTCGGGCAACAGTTCACCTTCGACGGGCTCGCGCGGCTCGACAGTGCCACCGGCATCGCGCGCGCGCTCACCGCCGGTGATGTCGACGCCGTGGATCACTACGATGTGATGAGCGGCAACACGGTGCGTTGGCGGAGTCGGATGCCGGAGGATCCGCCGTTCAACGGCACCCTGCTCACGTATGTGCTGTCGTTCCGGTACCGCAACATCCTGGACTACGATGGCGACGGCGGCTACACGCTCAATCACGACTTCGCCTTCAGTGATCGCCAGGGAGAGCTCACGCACTTCGTGCTCGATCTGACACTCGATTCGACGTGGCACGCATCCGGCAATTTCACTGGCCACTACGAAGCGGGGCCGTTGCCGGCGTACGCCGGATACACCGTCACCGTACCGATGACGCGGATCGGGGGCAGCATGCCCACGGCGGTGCGCACCGGTGCGCCGCGCGGCGTGCGCTATCTGCTGCTCGCCTTCGTGGTGTGTGGCGGCGTCCTTGTCCTCGTCTGGGTCGTGCGTCACGGCGCCTCTCGCGGACAGTTCGCGCCAACCCTGCCGACGAGTGCGATCACGACGGCCTGGCTCGAGGAGCATGTGCTGTCGTATCCGCCCGAGGTGCTCGGCGCCGGTTACGATGGTACCGTGGGCGAGGCCGAAGTCGCGGCGACGCTCGCGCGCATGGTGCAGGAGAAGAAGCTGTCGAGCCAGGTGAAGACACGCCAGACGCTCTTCGACAAGCACGTGCTGCATCTCGCGCTCGAGGTGGATCGCGACATGCTGCAGGGGTACGAAGCGGCGCTCGTGAACGCGCTCTTCGAGCGTGGGTCCCGGCACACCGACACCGAATCCGTGCGGACACGCTACGCGACGAGTGGCTTCAATCCGGCGAACGTGATCAAGTCGGGCGTGCTGAACCGCGCGCGCGGACTGGCCCGCGAAGTCGGCACGAAGGAGCGCGCGCAGGTGCGTCGTTCGCGATGGCTGGTGACGGCCGCGCTTGGCGCCACGGCCATCGCGCTGCTCGTGGCGGCCTTCACGCAGAGCGCCACCGATGGCGGCATCGCGCTCGTCATCATGGGGGGGTCGATGGCCGAGCTGCTGATTGGCACGCTGCTTGGCGTGGCACTCCGGGATCGTGTGACCGGGGCACCGGCGGCGCTCGTCGCTCTCACCTTCTTTGTAGTGGAGATCAGCGCCGCGGCGACGTGGCTGTTGCTGGCGAGTCCGTGGCGACTTGGCAGCGCGGCGCTGGCCGCCTTGGCCGTGTGGGCGGTGATGATCCTGCAGGTGATCGGCGCGGCAACATGTACGACGCTCACACCGGAGCGGATTGCGCTCCGCAAGCGGTTGGCCGCGGCGCGTGCGTGGTTCGCCGCCGAGCTGGCCAAGCCCGAGCCGCACCTCACCGACGCGTGGTATCCGTATCTGCTCGCCCTCGGGTTGGGCAAGCACGTCGACCAATGGTTCAAGGCCTTTGGCGGCACGGCGTCGGCGGCTCGTCTGGCTAGTAGCACGTCGAGCCACTCGCTCAGCAGCAGCGGATCAGGGAGCAGTGCCTCGAGCTTCACCGGCTTCGGTGGCGGCGGTGGCTTCTCCGGCGGCGGCGGCGGGTCGAGCTGGGGCGCGGCGGTGAGCAGCATGGCGTCGTCGGTGCCGAGCCCGAGTTCGAGCAGCAGTTCGGGCAGTTCAAGCAGCAGTTCGAGCTCGAGCAGCAGCAGCTCGGGTGGCGGCGGCGGGGGCGGATGGTGAGTGTGTGGGGGGCTCGTCACCCCGCCGCGACGATCAGGAGTTCGCGGTGTCGGGGTGCGGGACGATCGAGTACGTCCGCCCCAGTGTGGCGCGCGTCGCGGCATAGCGCCGCGGCGTCATTCCGGCGAGCCGACGAAACTCACGGATGGCGTGCGAGTGGTCGGCATATTCGCGGACGTGTGCGCTCCAATCGGTGGTGAGACCGGACTGATGCAGTGCCTGCATCAGTCGACCAAAGCGCGCGATCTTCCGGTATGTCGACGGATTGTGTCCCGTGCCGGAGACGCAGAGCTGGTGCACGCGCCTCGTGGAAAGGCCCGCGCGGCGCGCGAGCGCGGCAACGGGTTCGTCGGCAGCGATGGCGTCGAGGACCTGCGCGGTACGGACGGGCCAGACTGCCTCGGCTGCGATTCGTGACAGGAATGTCGCAACGCACTGCACTCGGTTTCGGCCGTCGTCTTGTGCCTGGAGCTGGTCACCCATGGTGCGCCATCCCGCGCTCGCCGCCGCGAGATCCACGACGCGATTGGCCAGCGGCGCCGCGGCGAGTCCGGTGTAGATCGGGAACGCCCACGGTGCGATGACGATGCTCACATAGCCGAGGACGCCGTGAGCGGGATCGCGCCCCTCAGACGGCGCGGATGATATGCCGCGGGCGGCGATGCGCGGGAACGCGTGCCAACGTCGTTCGCCCGGCAACCGATACTCGCCCACCACGCCGAGGTTGAGCGTGCAGACCAAATCAGCCAGGGGGAGTCGCAAGAACCTCCCATCCGGTTCAGCCGCTTCGTGCCACTCGATGCGCCGGACCCCTGGTATCCGAGGATCACTTCCGATCCGTTCTATCCGACGGCCATTCCCCGTCGATATCGTTTCGACATGCATCGCTTCACCCTCCAGTCCACTCGTCCGTCGCGCGCGCTGCGGATCGTCCTCACGGTTCTTGCCGCGCTGAGCGCACGAGGGGTACCCGCCCCGGCGCAACCTCGCGTTGGCGTGCCGTTGCTTCCCCTCGAACTGCTCATGGCGCGGCCCCGCGTCACGACGGTGCAGATCGATCCCACGGGACAGACACTGGCGGTACTCGAAAAGGTTGGCTCGTATCCGGCGGTGGTGCTGTACACGCAGGGCCACGATGCCGCGAATCCCATCGCGCGAACGCGGATCGGCGTCGTGTTTCAGGATACGGTGCGTTCGGTCAGCAACGTGCGCTGGTCCGGCGACGGGCGGTGGTTGCTCATTCTGCATGATCGCGGTGGTGACGAGGGCTATCACCTGCTGCGCGTTGATCCACGCGCGGTGACCCCGGACGGTCGAGGGTCGGCCACGGCGACCGATCTGACCCCGTTTCCGGGCGCCGAGGTGGATCTGCTCGCTACACCGGCCAGCGGTGGTGCCATCATCGCCTCGAATCATCGCGACCCGCGCGTCAGCGATGTCTACGCGCTCGATCTCGCGAGTGGCGCGTTGCAGCGGCTGGCGACCAACCCCGGTGACGTCACCGGGTGGGCGATCTCCCGAGAAGGCATCGTCGCGGGCGCCAGTGCCATTCGCACCGATGGCGTGCTGGAGGTGCGAACGCCCGGCTCGACCAAAGACACCACGTGGCGGGTGATCTATCGCGCACCTCCGGCGGAGCGCTTCACGCTGTTGGGGGCCGAGCGCGGCGGCCGGGTGCTGGTGGCGCGCAGCAATGCCGGCCAGCCCGCCGAGCGGTTTGTGTTCCTGGATGCGGCGACCGGTCGCGTGCGGCAGCAGCAAGTCTCGTCCTGCCGCGGCTTTGATGCCGGCACCCTCGTGACGACGTTCGGGGGTACGGTTCTCGGCGAATCGTGCGCCACGTCGCACCGCACGTTCATCCCGAGAAGCGCGCGGGGGCGGGAGCGGTTGCAGATGGCACTGCGCCGCCTGGACGGTCGCGCGCAGATCGCCTCCTCACCCCGTGCGCTCGAGTTCGAGAGTGCGACCGCCGACGGCCGGCTGCTCGTGTTCTACTCGCACGCCGCGACCGACCCCGGCCGATTCCTGTTCTACGATGTGCCGCGCGGCGTGATCGATACGGCCTTCGCCATGCGCCCCGAACTTGATCGCACCCGGCTTGCGCCCACCACGTTTCACTGGTTCCGCGCGCGAGACGGGCTGCGTCTGTCGTTGCTGCTCACGCGGTCGCCGGTGCGGCTGGAGGGACCGAAACCGGCGCGCCAGCCTGCGGTCATCGCCGTGCACGGCGGGCCGTGGAGCCGCGACGAGGTCGGATACTCCGGCGAAACGCAACTGCTCGCGAATCGCGGCTATACGGTGATCCAGGTGAACTTCCGTGGCTCCACCGGACTGGGACGCGCTACAGTCGATGGTGCCGTGGGCGAGTTCGGCGGCCGCATGTCCGACGATTTGCTCGACGCCATCGCCTGGAGTGTCCGGAACGCGAATGTAGATCCCGCGCGCGTGTGCATTCTGGGTGGCTCCTACGGAGGCTTCGCTGCACTCGTCGGGATGACCCGCGACGCGGCGTCCTATCGCTGCGGCATCGACTACGCCGGTCCGTTCGACCTCGAGACGCTCGTTCGCGCCTTCCCGCCGTCGTGGAAGCCCTTCCTGCCGCGTTCATGGTATCGCTTTGTCGGGAATCCGGACGATCGAGACGCGCTGGAGCGCATGCGACGCGTCTCGCCTCTTGCGCAGCTCGACAAGGCGCGTGGGCCGCTGCTGGTGGTGCACGGAGAGAATGATCCTCGCGTGCGCACGGATCAGGCGTTGCGCGTGGTGCGCGCGTGGCGCACTCGTGCGCTCCCGGTGTCGCTCCTTCTCGCCGGAAATGAAGGCCACAGCTTCAATGAGGAGTCCACCTCGCTGGCCGTGAACCGCGCGGTGGAACGCTTCCTTGGCGAATGGCTGGGCGGGCGCGTGCAGACATCGGTGCCGGCAGCCATCACGCAGACGCTCGACGCGCTGCGGGCTGCCGGTGAGCGCGCCATGGCCGCGGTCCCTCCCGACGCCCGCTAACCCGGATACGTCTCGCGCAGCGCGGCGATCAGCGCGTCGAGATGGGCGCTGCTTCCCGCGAGCGCGCGCTGCGATTCGGCGGGAAGGCGGGCGAGCGCCGCGGTGAGCCAGTCCAGGCGCCGGCGCTGCGAACGCAGCATGAGGTCGCGGCCGGCCCGGCTGGCACTCACGATCGTGCGGCGCGCATCCGCCGGGTCCGGTGTGCGTTCCACCCATCCATCGACCTCCAGTTCGCGCACCAGCAACGACATCGAGGGGGCGCTCACGCCCTCAATGCGAGCGAGCTCGGCCTGCGACATCGGTCCCACGAAGACGAGCACCGAGAGCGCCGAGAGACGGGAGGGGCTCACGCCCGACTCCCGATCCACGTCGCGCAGCAGCCGTAACACGTTGACGAGCGTGCGGTGCAGTGCGCCGGCGTCAACGGGGGCACCCGGGCGGGTGGGAGCATCCCAATGGGGATCGCGCGGGGAACGGGGAGCGGCCATCGCGAGAAGATAACGTACTTCTTGCCATTAGGGAGATTAATGATTAGACTTGCTAAACATTCAACGGAGACCTGTGATGACGACACCCGCGACGACCCCGGTGTTGATGGCGCTGTACGAAGGGCGAACGCAGGAGGCGCAGCGCCTGGCTGCCGATCGGGATCTGACGCTCCCGGAGGCGGCGGCCGTGGGGGCGCTTGAGGCGGCCCGCGCGCAGCTCGACGCTGGTGCGGATGTCGAGGCGTGCTCTCCTGACGGCTGGCCATCGTTGCATCTCGCGGCCTTCTTCGGCCAGGCCGCGATGGTAGCGCTGCTGCTCGAGCGGGGAAGCGATGTGCGACGGATGGCGACGTCGGCACAGGGAAACTCGGCGCTTCACGCTGCGCTGGCCGGGCAGGGAGGCGATGATATCATTGCCGCGCTGGTCACCGCCGGGTCCGATGTGAACCAGCCCGATGTGCATGCGGTCCGGCCGGTGCATCTCGCGGCCGCTCGTGGCAACCTCCGCGCGCTCGAACGCCTGACGGACGCAGGGGCGCAACTCGATGCGCCCCTGCCTGACGGTACCACACCCGCCATGTTGGCGCGACAACGCGGACACGCGCAGGCCGCGGTCTGGCTCGAGCAGCGCGCGACGGCGGCGGCGCCAACCGTGACACGTCGTTCGGCAGTCATCGCCGGGGCCCTGCTGCTGACCGAACGTCGATGGGTGTCGCGGCGAGACGTCCTGCAGCAGACCCCACCACTGCCTGCGGAGGTGGTCCGCGACTTCGTGCGCGCGGCGCATGCGGATCTTCCGGCGGTGCACGCATTCCTTGAATCCCGCCCGACGCTCGTGAACGCCTGTCAGGACTGGGGTGCTGGCGACTTCGAGACGGCGATCGGTGCCGCAAGCCACATGGGGCGCCGCGACATCGCCGAGGCACTCCTCGCGGCTGGTGCGCGCCCGGATCTCTTCACGCACATCGTGCTCGGCGACCTGGAGCTGTTCCGTACGCAGCTTCGTCGCCATCCGCAGCTCGTGCGCACGAAGGGGCCGCACGGGCTGACGTTCGAAGCACATGCGAAGGTGACGGGAGACGCGGACGTCATCCGACAGGTGGCCGCAATCGTGGCCGAGGCGCGCGCCACCGTTGGCGGTTCGTACTGACGATGTGGCCCCACCGTCGATCACGGTGTCGTGCGGGCGGTTTTCCCCGTCGCGGCGTTGTTCGCGCCGGCGCGATGATGCTGCTGTGGACGGCTGACGTGCGCGCACTCGCTGCACAACCGGCTGCCGGGTCGGCGTGCTTCCCGGACACCGTCGTGACGCGTAGGTCGGCTCGAGGCATGGCCTACGAGCGCACGGGCTGTGGACCGGCGGTGCTCATCCTGCACGGTTTCTCTGCTGACCGCCGCATGTGGCGCGACCTGGTGCCCGCGTGGCGCGCACACGCTACGCTCGTGCTCGTCGATCTTCCGTCGCATGGCGCCTCAGCGTTGGCGCGAGCGGATGCCGATCCCGTCGATGACCTGCTCGAGATGCTTGGCGACGAGCGCCTCGAGCGCGTCGCGATCGTCGGCCATTCAGCGGGTGCGGCGCTCGCGGTAGACTTCGCCGCTCGCGTGCCGGCGCGCACGAGCGCGCTGGTCCTGCTGTCGCCCAGCCTCAACGGCTTCAGCTCGCGGCGGCCGCTCGATCTGTCGGCGGTGGCCGCGCGCGCCCGTGCCGGCGATCCAGCCGGAGCCGCCGAGGCGTGGCTGGCCACTCCGATCATGCGCACCGCCCTCACCGGCGATCGCGCCGCATGGTTCCGCACCCTCGTGCGCGACAACACGCGGGTCTGGCAACTTCAGGCGCCGCGCGCGCCGCCGCCGCGCCCCCCAGTGCACGAGCGCCTTGCTGCCCTCCGCCTCCCGCTGTTCATCGGCGAAGGGATGCTCGATCGCTCGGGGACGCGTGACGTCGCGAATGCCATCCTGCAGGCGCAGCCCACCGCCACGCACCAGCGTTTCGCCCACGCCGGGCACTGGTTTCCTGTCGAGCGACCTGACGTGGTGCGCGCCCGCGTCCTCACGTTTCTCCTCCACGCCTGGTGCCGCGACGTCGTGCTGCCGCGGCGCGCGCCGTGCCAACCGGAGCCGTCTACCGACGATAGCGGCCGCTTGGCCGACGTCCTTCACGCTCACTGATTCACCGCACCCACGATGCTGGCAGCTTGCTGCTGATGTACTCACGCTCGTCGCCAACCACCCGATGACTTTCAATCGCACGACACTGCTGGCCGGCGTCTTTGCCGGCATCGGCACCGCCCTGTGGACGCTCCTCGAGTTCGCCATGGGCTGGCACACCACCCAGATCGAGGTGGGAGAGAAGACCGGCTTTGTCGGCATCCTCTTTCCCGTTCTGGCCATTCTCTGGGCCCTCCGTGTCACCAAGGCCAGTCATAGCGGCCGCCTGTCGCTCGGCCGTGCTCTGCTGGTCGGTCTTTCGGTTTCGCTGATTCTCGCGGGAATCGGTGTTGTGTTCTATCAGGTCTACTACACGGCAATCAATCCAGACTTCCTCATCCGCTTGCAGGCGAATGGCACGCCGACCGATATGGTGACGCAGCTCGTGACCGTCGTCCTCGGGTCGATTGGCTTCTCGATGGTGGTGGCGCTCATCGGCGGGCTCTTCATGCGGTCGCCCGGAGACGCCCCCCCACGGTGAGCGAATTTGGCCGACCGCGGCGCGGCGCACAGATTTCGGAGATGAGCCGTCCTTCCCCCGCCCACTTTCCGCGACCACCGCTTCGCTTCGTGGCGGTGGTCGCGGTGATGCTGACGACGGCGTACATCTCGGTGTTCCTTGCCGGCGGGCAGCCGATGTCGCTGTATGTCGGCATCGATGCCCTGGCGAACACCGTCGCGCTGGCGCTGATGGCGCTCGGCATTCGCTGGTTCACCGAACGGGTGCCGTGGTCCAAGGCGGGACGGTGGTGGTTCCTGCCGACGCATATGTTGGCGGCGCTTGTTGCCGCACATTCGTCGCTGTTGGTCACCGCACTGGCACTCGGCATTGCAGCGATCACTCGCACCGGGCAGCTCTTGCCAACGTGGCTCGAAGGTCCGGCGCGACAGTGGCAGTTGTTCACGCTCGTCTTTGCGTACGCTGCGGTTGCCGGGAGTTGCTACGCGCTCCAAGTGATGGCCGATGCCCGCGACGCACAGGTGCTGCGGCAGGAGGCTGAACTCGCCCGGCTTCGTGAGCGCCTCGATCCGCATGTGCTGCTCAATACCCTGCATTCGCTGCTGGAGCTCGTGCGCAGTCAGGATCCCGCGGCCGAGGCGGCCATCGATCGCTTCGGTCGCGTGGTGCGCTACGTCACGGCACCGCGCGAGGGCGCGTCGGATCTCGTCACACTGCGCGACGAGTGGACACACCTCGAAGACTACCTCGCGCTCGAACAGCTGCGGGTTGGAGCGCGATTGGGGGTTGTGCTCCAGCTGGACGAGGCCGCGGCGGCGGCGCGCGTGCCCGCACTCTCCCTGCAGCCCCTGGTGGAGAATGCCATCGTGCATGGCATCGGGCCGCGGCCGGGCCCGGGGACGGTCCATGTGCATGCCACACGCGAGGCCGGAGCGGTGCGCATCGCCGTAACGGACGATGGGGTCGGGACCATGCTGCCACCGACCCCCGGTGCCGGATCGGCGCTTCGTCTGGTGCAGTCGCGTCTGCGCGTTCACTTCGGCGCGGCGGCCGACATGCAGTGGGGCGCGACGCTGGGCGGATATGGATGGCAAGTCGTGCTGCGAGTGCCGGCGTGAGCCATGCGCCGGCGCTGCTCCGCGCGGTCATCGCCGAAGACGAGCCTCTCGCGCGTCGCGCGTTGCGACGCATGCTGCAGGAAGATCCGGCGGTGCTGCTGATCGCGGAGGTGGAAGACGTCGTTGCGCTGGCGGCATTCCTGCGAAGCGGCACAGCGGTGGATGTGCTCTTTGTCGACATCCGCATGCCTGGTGGGTCGGTGTTCGACGTGCTGTCGCTCGCGCCCCCGGCGACGCTTGTGGTTTTCACGACCGCGCATGCCGAGCACGCCGCAGCCGCGTTCGATATCGATGCCGCGGATTATCTCCGCAAGCCCTTCGGCGCTCGCCGGGTGCACGAGGCGCTCGACCGGGTGCGTCGCCGACGGCGCGGGACGCCAACACGTGCCGATGCACAGGGCCATCTCCTGGTGCGCGTCGGCGTGCGCGATGTCCCCGTGCGTCTCGCGACGGTCTGGCGTTTCGAGGGCGCCGACGATTGTGTACGCGTGGTGACCGCTGACCGCACGCTGCTGCATGCGGTGACCCTGCAGGCGCTCGAGGAGGAACTGGCCGCACAGGGCTTTTTGCGCATCCATCGCCGTCATCTCGTGAACAGCGGTGCCATCCGCGCTCTGGTCCCGCATGATGCCCACCGGCTCGCCGTGGAGCTGCCGAACGGCGACCGGCTTGTCGCCAGCCGGCGCGGGACGGCTGTGCTGCGCGCGTGGGCACAGCAGTCCGCCGGAGCCGCGGCGGCGTATCAGTCGTCCGGCGGCACGCGCAGCTGAACGCCCTGTTTCACGCGCTCGCGGATGTCGAGCAGACACTCGCTCCGCGCGAGTGGATCGCAGCCGAGCGCGAGAAAGCTCGCTTCGTAGCCGACGCGGAGCGCCCCGATGCGGCGACCGGGAAAGATGGCCTGTGGGGTTGTGACACTGCGGAGCCGGATCAGGCTCACCGCATCGCCCCCCAGCACCTCGTTAAGTGCGGTCGCATCGCGCACGATGATCTCGGCGTCGGAGTAGGTATCGGAGCCGGTGAGGAGCCGGGCACCGTACCGCTGAAGTAGCCTGATGTTGGACTCGAACACCGTTCGAACTCGGCGCTGGGCGGCGCTGTCACGGGCCGAGCCGCGGGCCAAGCCGATGGTGGTCACCACGGGAATGCCGGACGCCCCGATGCGACGCGCGAGTGCTGCTGGCAAGCGATAGCGATCAAGTGTTGTGTCGGCGGCATCGGCGACACCATAGCCAGGCACGTGGGCCAGCCCGTCGATGCCGGCGTCCATGGCGAGTTGCACATCGTAAGCGGTTTCGACGTGCGCCCACGCCTTCCGCCCCATGGCGTGCGCGGAATCAATCAGCGGGCGCACGAGCTCAGCGCTCAGGCCGTAGCTGCCGGCGCGCGTGGAGTCGACGAGCATCGTGCGACGATGCTCCGTGTCGAGGAGCATGACCTTGAGAATCGGCACGGTATCACGTCGCAAGCGCCGAACGATCGCCGGAAGCTGCGGTAGACTGTCGAACGTGAGATAGACCTCGCCTTCGCGTGCGCGACTGCGGGCGGCGGCGAGCCGTTGCGCCGGGTCTGTCGGGAACGGAACGCGATAGAGGCCGAGCGACTCATAGAGGAGTTCCGGATGTCCGCCGTAGGCGGTGACCGGGGTGTTGGCGTAGACTGCGTCGATGCTGGTCGACGTGTTGACCTGGTCGAGAAGCTCCCGTCGTCCGACGCGGCTGTTGCCCAGTACCTGCACATAGAAGACGCCGGCGCGCAGGAAGAGATCGCGAATGGCGCTGAAACCGTAGCTGCCGTCGGGACTATGCGTATGGGCATCGCCGTACGGTGGCACGACGAACTGGCCGCGTAGGGAAACCACACTGTCGGCGCTACCGGCGGGAGGGGTGACGAAGCGCCCGTTTCGGACGAACCGCGATCCGCGCTCGAAGCGCGTTCCAGTAAACCACCGGGCATCGCGATACTCCACGACCCGCGCGGTATTGGGCACCGTTTGGCCGGCTGCGGATTGGGCGGAGATGGCGAGGAGCGGCAGTACGGCCGGCGCGAGGCGGCACAGGTCGACGAGAATGGGCATGCCACACAGTGCGCGAGTAGGGCGATCCACGGCAGTCCGATTGACCGTGTCGCCGGTGAACGGGCCAATGGAGGGAGGTCAACGCGACACACGATCTCCGGGAAGGTGTGCTCCGTTCGATGCCGGCGGCGGTGCATGCGTGATGGCGCACGCACAGGGCAGTACGCCGCGCCGTGCGGCCGTCGCCCGCCCCGCGTCGATGGCTCTGCCTCCTGCGCTTGCGCGAATGTGGCGCGTCCAGTGCTCGAGCCGCAGACGGCACCCTAGCGTGCGTGCGGGGGCCCGCCGAAGATTAGGCACCTCAACCAGTCTGTCTCATGCTCAGCGTTCTGCCTCTGGTGGTTTCGCTCGCTTGCGAAGCCGTTGCGCCCTTGGCGGCGATCTCGACCCCCGGCACGGCATCACGCGGGGTCGTGCCCGATGCCGAGGCGAACGCAAAGAAGATGGTGTGGTACGACGAGGACAAGGGCGTGAAGACACCTACGGAGATCGTCGCCCTCATGGAGCGCGCCCGGTCGGCGGCCCGCTGACCCGCATGCAAGGCTTTGCCCGCTGGGCGCTGGTGATCGCTGCACTGTGGCCGCCGATCCGCGCGTCGGCGCAGTCGCAGTCGCGGATTCTCACGCTGCCGTCATCCGTGCTCGGCGAAACCAAAATCGTGCACGTGAGTCTCCCGCGTGACTACGCGCTCGCCAGGCAGCGCTATCCCGTCGTGGTACTCCTCGATGGACAGGTGCGCGCGTTCTACGATCTCACGGTGGCCGCAGCGGATTACGACCTCACCGGCGAGCAGTTCCCGGTGGCCATGCCGCGACAGATCGTGGTGGCGGTGGAACATGGCAGTCGCTCGGCGGATCTCGGAAGCAACGCCGATGCATTCCTGCGGTTTCTCACCGCCGAGTTGCTGCCGAAGATCGACAAGGACTTTCGCACGCTGCCGTTTCGCACCCTCATTGGCCATTCGCGCGGCGGATGGTTCGCGCTGCGCGCCATGTGTCGGGAGCCCAGGGCATTCCCGGCAGTGATTGCGATCAGTCCGTCCATCTCCGACACCCTGGAGCAGGAGCTGACGCGCTGCGTGTCCGGCGATACGGTGGCGCGCGTGCAACGCCATCTGGTGCTGTCGGCCGGTTCGCTCGAGACGCGCACGCTGGCCAGCGTCTCGCGCCTGCTGACCGCGTTGCGCAGTACGGCGCCCGCGCACTGGCGCGTGCTGCAGACCGATGCCGCCGGATTCGAGCACACCGGTGCGCCGATGGCGGGGATTCCGCTTGGCTTGCGCGCGGTGTTCGATGCCAGGGTGTGGGACCTTCCACAGCCGTGGCGCGACAGTCTGGCACTCAAGCAGGGCGATCCTGAACGCGTGCTGGCCGCCGGACTCGCCGAACAGTCGTCGCGCATGGGCTTTGTGATGCCGCCCTCGGCGCGCCTGTTGAGCGCGGTGGTGCAGACGTGGCTCGCGCGGCTCAACGGCGAGCGCGCCGTGGCCGCGGCCAAGGCGCTCGTGGCGCAGTACCCCGAGGAGATCCTGAGCCATACGCTGCTCGCTGACGCCTATGATCTCGCCGGCGACCGGCTCAACGGTACACGGGCCATTCAGGGGGCGCTCGAGATGAGCAACCGGATCGTCTGGTTCGACGAAACGCAACGCGGCCGGTTCCAGGTGGAGATGCGACGCCTGCTGGCGACGCGGGGGCCGTGACGGGAGTTCGCGTGGAAGCCGGGCTCGACAGTAAGGAGACCCCGACGTCGGTCACCCGGAGAGTGGACGCGCCGTAATATTCCAGCGTGTCCCCCCTCACTGGCCTCCTGACGCAGGTTGCCGCCGTTCCGACCTCTACCGCGGTCATGCGGGCCCAGGCGGCGGCGTTCGAGTTGGTGTTCGCCATCCAGGGCCCGTTCCTGCTCGCGATCGTGTCGCTGGCGGTCTTCCTGCGCCGGCCCGGCATGCGGGGGCTCGCGCTCGTCTACGGCTGCCTTTCGCTGGCGACACTCAGCAGCGCGTTCTCGGTGGTGACGCTGCTCTCGAGCGGCTACACGCTGCTGCATGATCTGACGCTGGCGCTCGCGATGGCGTCGGTCGCCGCGATGTGGATGTTCAATCGACGCGCAGTGGTTGCGCTCGGTGGCGCCCCGTTCACGCTGACGGGGGTCGTCTGGCCCATCGTGTTCATGTCCGTGCTGTCGATTGCGGTGGTACTCACGTTCCCGCGCTTGCCCTTCAGCGGCGTGGCCGCCAGCCTGTTCAAGACATCGTCGCCGCGGCCGCTCATTCTCGGGCTGATGCTGGCGGCCATGCTCGACGCGTGGCGCGCAAGTCGGACCGCCACGCAGGGGCGGCGCGCGATGCAACTCGTGGCGCTGGCGTTCGGCGCGATGGTGGCCCGCCAGCTGTTCGCCATACTCGCGTCGCTCAACGACTACACCGGACTCGCCATTCACACGCCGGCGGTCACGCTGGCGCAGATCGCCACCACCGCGCTCAACGGCGTGGCATTCCTCGCCGCGCTCATGCTGGAGGAGCGCGATGCGGTGCGCGCCCAGGCCGAGCGCATGCGCCTGACCGAAATGCGACTGGCGCGCACGCAGCGCATGGAGAGTCTCGGGCAGATGGCGGGGGGCATCGCGCACGATTTTGCGAATCTGCTCACGGCCATCGCCGGCGGTGTCTCGGCGGCGCAGCTCACGGTGCGGGACCCGGAGGCCGCCGACCATCTGCAGCACGCGTCGGATGCCGTCGAGCGCGCCGCCGGTCTCACGCGGCAGCTCTCGCTCTTTGCGCGTCAGCGGCCACCCGAGATTGTCGTGTTCTCGGTGAGTCAGCAGTTGCGCGCCATGGAGCCGATGCTGCGACGGCTGCTCGGGTCCTCGAAGACGCTCACCATGGACGTCACCGAGGCCACCGGCGCCCACGTTCGCATGGACGTCAGTCAGTTCGAGCAGGTCGTGCTCAATCTCGTGGTGAATGCCCGCGACGCGATGGACGGGCGCGGTACCGTGCACGTGGAGGCGCGCGCACTGGCGGCGGATGCGTTCGCGCCGTCGCTGGTGGTGGATCGCCCGGAAGCCCCCTTCGACGGGCCGCTGGTCACGATCGCGGTGCGCGACGCCGGTTCCGGCATCGCCGCTGCCGATCTCGAGCGGATCTTCGAACCGTACTACAGCACGAAGGGCGATCGCGGCACCGGCCTCGGTCTGGCCACGGTCAAGTCGATCGTGCGGGCCGCCGGTGGCGCCATTGGTGTGGCCTCCGCGCTGTCGATGGGATCGACGTTCACCGTGGCGCTCCCGCAGGAGACGGCGGGCCGCGCGCCCATCACGGCCTGACGGGCCCGTCACACAGTTGTTGCTTGTCAGCGCGTGGGGATGGGCGATAGCGTCTGGAATCCCCTCGCTCCGGACGTTCTCGTGATTGCCCTGTTGACGGTTCTGCTGCAAACCGCGGCCACCCAGTCCCCCAAGCGCGATGTGGCTGATCCCGGTGCGATGGCGGTGGGCCAGCGCGTCACCCCAGCGGGTGTGCAGAGCGTGTTCACCGGCCGCGTGCACAGCGTGCGGTTTGGTAGCACACCCGGCGAACTCTGGGCGGCGGTCCCCGGATACGCATGGCGGCTGGCCTGGCGCGACAATCGCGTGCTCACTGAAGTCGCCTTCAATGGGCGCCCCGGTGTGCACGGCCTGGTAATCGACCCGGTCACGAAGCAGATGGCGATGTCGTCGGTGGGTCGACTGCCGGCCGATGTCGCCGCGAGCCGCCTGCCTGGCGGGCCGCCGCTGTCGCGTGCCAAATCGGTGGTACAGTTCGTGGGGTACACGAACGACAGCAGCGCAAAGATCGTGAGGGAATCGGGGCCACTCGGCGACTTCCTGGCCGGTGGGCCGGCGATCGCTTCGCGGGCCAGCGCGGACGGGCACCGCTACGCGGTGCTGCCGATGCCGGCGGACGACAAGCTGCTCGTGCTCGACGCCGACACCAAGCAGCGCGTGCGCACGGTGCCGCTGGGCGTCCTGCCGGTGGCCTCGGTGATTTCACCGGACGGCGAAACGGCATGGGTGACCGTCTTTGGCGGACCGCGCCCCGAGCCTGGTGCGCGCAGCGCGACGCAGTGCTGCGACCCGGCAGCGGAGCCGGTGCGCGTGAACGCCCGTGGCCTGGCGATGCCGGGGACCGTGGAGCGCATCGAGGTCGCCACGGGGAAGGTGACCCACCGCGTCACGGTGGGCGCGCATCCGACGGGTATCGTATGGGATCATGCGCGTCAGCGACTCTACGTCGCGAATGGCAACAGCGATTCGGTGAGTGTCATCGACACGCGCACGAACGGTCTTGCCGGACATATTCCGGTGGCACCGTTTCGCGAGCGACGCATTGGCCTGGCCCCCACCGCGCTCGCGCTTTCGCCCGACGGCAACACGCTCGTGGTCACGCTGGGCGGGGTGAATGCAGCGGCGCTGTACGATGTGCGTGCGGCGCTGCCCAGTGGCGCCGTCCTGCGTGGACTCATTCCCACCGGCTGGTATCCCAGCAGTGTGGATGTGAGCGCGGACGGTCGGACCCTCGCCGTGGGCACGCTGTTCGGCGTGGGCGCCGGTACCGGGCGCACGCTCGGCAAGACGGCACGCTATGTGTTCGCGGAGCGCGGCTCGGTGAATGTGATCGACATGCCGGATGACGCCACGCTCTCGGCATACACGACGAGTGTGGCGGAGAACAATCGGTTGCATCTGGCGACCGGGCCCGCGGCACCAAGTCTCCTTCCCCGCGCGAATGTCGTGGCGCGGGCCGTGCCCGAGCGGCCGGGGGAACCGAGCCCGATTCAGCACGTGGTGTACATCATTCGCGAGAACCGCACCTACGATCAGGTGCTCGGTGACATCGGCAAGGGCGCGAGCGACTCGAGCCTCACCATGTTCGGCCGCGATGTAACGCCCAACGCGCATGCGCTGAGCGAGCAGTTCGTGCTGCTCGATCACTTCTTTGCCTCCGGCGGCAACTCGGCTGACGGGCACAACTGGCTCACGCAGGCGAACGAGACGGCCTACCCCATGTGGCCGCTCTACACCGGGCGCAGTTATCCGAGTGAAGGGAACGACCCGCTCACGTACTCGGCCGGCGGCTTTCTGTGGGAGTCGGCCGCCGCGAAGGGGAAGCGGGTGGTGAGTTTTGGCGAGTACGCGCCGGCGCCACCGGACAAGGGCCCCGGCGTGCGCACGGGGCTGATGGCGAAGTATCGCGATCCGGCGGTCTACAGTGCGCCGTGGGTGCGGACCACGCTCAAGGGGATGTACCACACGCGCAGCGAAATCCCGAGTCTCGACAGGATCCTCGTGCGCGAGTACCCGGGCTGGACGCAGGATGTGCCGGATGTGATGAAGGCGGATGTGGTACTGGAACACCTGAAGGAGTGGGAAGCGGCCAGGCAGATGCCGCATCTCACGCTGATCATCCTGCCGAACGATCACACGGAGGGAACGAGCGCCGGCTGGTGCACCCCGTCGGCCTGTGTGGCCGACAATGATCTCGGACTGGGCAAGATCGTGGATGGGCTCAGCCACTCGTCCTTCTGGAAATCGATGGCCATCCTCGTGGTGGAAGACGACGCGCAGAACGGTGTCGATCATATCGACGGGCATCGGACCGTGGCGCTGGTGGCCAGCCCCTACGCCAGGCGGCGTGCCATCGACAGCACCTTCTACAGCCAGCCGAGCATGGTGAAGACCATTGAGCTCATGCTCGGCCTGCCGGCGATGAGCATGTTCGATCTCGTCGCGA
>JBDHVK010000056.1:0-22607 GCA_039809645.1 Gemmatimonas sp. | reverse complement strand
CAGGCCGGCCGGTATTCCATCCAACCGTACCTTCGTGGCCGAAGCGGGTTCGCGCAGCCTCGCGCGCTCGACGCGACGTCCATTCCCTTCAGCGGCGCCTCGGCAGGCCTCGTCCTGCTGACGCGATTCTGAGTCATGTCTCCTCTGCTGGCACTTCGTCGCACTTGTCTTTTCGCGTCGCTGGTTCGGGCCCCGCTCGCCCTGGCCCTGCTCGCGTTCGTCGCCGGGTGCGCCACCGATGGACCGAGCGCCGTCACCGAGGCGCGGCCGGCAGCGCTCGCCGTGCGCGCGATCGTGCCGCGGACGGACGCCACCGCCGGTCCGGCATCGGTTCGCATCTCCGTGGCGTATCTGCGGCAGAATGCTCCCGCCGTCCCCCTTGGCAGTGCCCAGCAGTTCTCGCTCGATCAGGCGAGGCAGTCGGTGCCGGTGGCCGTCGATGTCGCCACCTGCCTCGCCGATGGCACGCGCGCGGGGACCGGTGGCGCCGCGCCGGCGTCGGATGAGTGCAATGTGCGCGTCACGATCGACTATCTGCTCAATGGCGTGCGCGTCGATCAGCAGGTGTTGACCAACGTCAGCGTGAAGCCGGGGCAGACGAGCACCGTGAGCCAGCCGGTCGCGCTCGCGCAGGTGGCCGACGTGCGGTTGCTGCTGCCGAACAGCACCGGCCCGGGCGGCAGTGTGCGTCTCGAGCGTGGCGCCTCGGCGACGCTGGGCGTGGACATCGTGGACAATACCGGTCAGCGCATCACCGGCCGCTCGATCGTGTGGACCAGCAACGCGCCGGCCGTCGCGACGGTCGATGACAATGGTGTCGTGCGCGCCGTGGCGACGGGCACGGTGCTCGTCTCGGCGGCGGTGGCCGGTCGCGAACTGATCGCCACGGTGTCGGTGGTGCCGCCGGCCCGCACGATCGCGGTCAGCAGCGTGGGCGTGTCGGGCGCCGGACAGATTCGCTCCGTGCCCGCCGGCATCAGCTGCGATGTGGCGGACACCAAGGTGACCGGCACCTGCGCGTTCACCTTCCCCGGTGATGTCACGGTGGCGCTGAGCGCGTTGGCCAACGACGGCTCCACGCTGCAGGCGCTGACGGGTGACTGCACGATCACCGGCCTCGGCGCCTGCACGGTGAACGATGGCGCGGCGCCCAAGGTGACGGTGCGCTTCCAGGCGCTCCGCAGCGCCAGCGTCAGTTTCGCGGGCGACGGGGATGGCGCCGTCGTCGCCGGCGCGGCGGGCAGCATCGATTGTCGCCGCGCCGCGGGCACCACCAGCGGTACTTGCGCGGATCGCTACGGTGATGGAGCCAGCGTGCGCCTGACCGCCACGGCGGCGGCCGGCTCCGTCTTCACGGGATGGTCCGGCGATTGTGTCGGCACCGATCCGTGCACGCTCACGATGGACGTGGCGCGTACCGTCACGGCGCGCTTCGCCAAATTGCGGACGCTGACGGTGACCGCCGCCGCTGGTGCCGGTCAGGGGTTGGTGTCGTCGGCGTCGGCTGGCGTCAACTGCACCATCGCCGGTGGTCTTTCCACCGGCAGTTGCGTCGTCACAGTGGCGAGCGGCACGGCGGTGACGCTCACGCCCTCGCCGGATGCGAACAGCGGATTCGCCGGCTGGAGCGGCGCCTGCACTGGCAGCAGTGCCTGCACGCTCACCGTGGAGTCCAACACCGCGGTGACGGCCGCGTTCGTGCCGCTGCGTACCCTCAGCGTGTCGGTAGGCGGCTCCGGGTTCGGTGAAGTGAGCGGACCGGCCGGCTTGCGTTGCGGCAATGGCGCGACGGCGTGTACGGCACGCGTGAACGAGGGCGCCGTGGTTTCGCTCTCCACGACGGCGCGCAGCGGCAGCGTGTTCACCGGCTGGACTGGCGCCTGCAGTGGCGCGGGATCCTGTGATGTCACGATGACGGGCGCGAAGTCGGTCGGGGCGAACTTCGATCGGCTGCGGCGCATCACCGTCACGATGAGCGGTGAGGGCAGCGGCACGGTGAGCGGCCAGGGGATCAACTGCACGCTCACGTCGGGCGCCACCAGCGGCGCGTGCTCGGCGGATGTGGCGGGAGTGACGGTCCTCTCGGCGACGCCAGCGTCAGGCAGTGAGTTCGTGGGGTGGTCGGGGAGCTGCAGCGGCACCGGCGCCTGCGAGGTGCCGTCGGGCGGCGACGCGGCAGTGACCGCGACGTTCCGGCCGACGTCGTTCACGCTCGACGTCACCGTGCAGGGGCAGCCCGGACTCGTGTCGGTGAGCAGCGGTGGTTCGTGCGCCCTGACGACGGCAGGTTCGATCACCTGCCGGATCAGCGTCCCCAACGGTCAGTCGGTCTCGCTCTCGGCGTCGCCGGCCTCGCCACTCCTGCAGACGTTTGCCGGCTGGACGGGCGATTGCAGTGGTGTCGGGAGCTGCGCGGTGACCATGGACCGCAATCGCACCGTCTCGGCGAAGTTCGACACTCGCATGGTCGTCGTCTCGCTGGCGCTGTCGGGTGCGGGCGGCGGTTCGGTGTCCGGCAACGGGCTCTCCTGCTCGCTGCGCGCCGGACAGAATCAGGTGTCGTGTCTGACCCCCGTGCCGGCCGGCACGCTGCTTTCGCTCGAAGCGTCACCGCTGGCCCTCTCGAAGTTCGATGGATGGAACGGCGCCTGCGCCGGCACGGGGCGGTGCACGCTCACCGCCACGCAAAACGTCAGCATCGCCGCGAGCTTCACGCCCACCGCCAGCGTGCTCACGCTCTCGGGTTCGGGCTCGGGCGCGGTCGTCATCAGTGGTGCGGGGCGGTGCACGTTCACCGCCGGCAACACGACCGGCACCTGCACCGCATCCGTGCCGTTCGGTCAGTCGGTGACGCTCACCGTGGATCCCTCGGTGGGCTTCCCCTTCATCGACTGGGGCGGCGCCTGCAGCGGATCGAGTCTGAGCTGCACGGTGGTGGGCACCGGCAATCCCATCGCGGTGACGGCACGGTTCCAGTCGCCCTGAGCATCACCAGCTCGCGCCGGAGCCACAAACGCAACGGGACGCCACCATGCGGTAGCGTCCCGTTGTCTATGCGCAGTTCGTATGCGCAGTTCGTATGTGCGCGCCGTACGTATGCGCCTGTTCGCCGTCCCTATCGCGGCTTCTCGAGCGACGCGAGAATCGACTTGGCGCGGCTGTTGTCCGGATTCGCCTGCACCGATTCCTTCATGAGCGCGACGGCCGTCGTCGTGTTCTTTCGATCCTGTTCCTCGAGCGCGCGGCTCAGGAGCATCATCGACTTGAGCTGATTCGGCCCCTTGGCGCCCACCGCGGCCCCCTCGCTGCCCGCGCTCGCCGTGCGCGCCGGCAGCTTGAGGCCCGTGTTCACGGCCTTGCCGAGATCGGCAAGCAGGGAGAGCATCGCGTCGGCCTTCCCCGTCACCGAGGTCGCATACTCGAGCTCCGACGTCTCGGTGTTGATCGCCCGGACGTCCATCCGCATCGCGCCCTTCGGATCGATCACGAAGGATCCCATGAGCATGTGCAGCGCACCGAGCGTCTTGCCCAGCTTCGCTGCCGTGCCCTGTTCAACCCGATTGCTGGCGCCAAGATTCTGTTCTTCCAGCAGCGACTGCAGGCGATCGCGTTCCACGACGCGAATGCCGGTGTTGCTCGACAGTTCGGTGATCAGCATTTCAGCGAGCCCCTTGCTGAGGGGTGCGTACTCGGCGTTGTTGCCGACTGCGCCATTCGTGAAATACATCACCGCAACGGTTGGCTTCTGGGCCTGCGCTGCCGGTGCCATCATCGGCAACGCCGCGGTGGCCATCAGCACTGCAGCACGGGCCACCCGTGCGAACGATACGGTTGACATGCGATATTCTCCGCGAAGTGGGACGCAGAAACATTAACGCTTTTCCGGCGGTCTGGCGGCAACCATGGCAAAGATCTGTCCTGTCTGCGGCACCGAGTTTACGGATGAGAGCGCTTTCTGCCCGGCCGATGGGTCCACGCTGCGCTCGAAGGAGAGCGAGGCCGGTGATCTCGTCGGCCAGGTGATTGCCGACCGCTATCTCGTTCAGAAGAAGCTCGGTGAGGGGGGCATGGGCGCCGTGTACCTCGCCAAGCATGTTCGCCTGCCGAAGCAGGCCGCGATCAAGGTGCTGCGCCCCGAGATGCTCGCCGACTCTGCGAGCGTCGCCCGCTTCAATCAGGAAGCCGCGAATGCGAGCCAGATCGAGCATGAAGGCGTCGCCCGCGTGTTCGACTATGGGGAAACGTCCGATGGGACGGTCTACCTCGCCATGGAGTACGTGAAAGGGCGTTCACTTCGTGATGTCCTCGATCAGGACGGCGCGCTGTCGCTCGACAAGACGGCCGCGATCGTCCGTCAGGTCGCGGGCGGCCTCGATGCCGCGCATCGGCTGGGCATCGTGCATCGCGATCTCAAGCCCGACAACATCCTGGTGGCCGAAGAGGACGGCACCGGCGAGATCCGCTGCAAGGTGGTGGACTTCGGCATCGCCAAGGCGGTGGGGGCGGGAGCCAACGGACAGGCGCTGACCCGCACCGGCATGGTGGTCGGTACGCCGGAGTTCATGAGTCCGGAGCAACTGCTCGCCGGCGAACTCGATCATCGCAGCGATGTGTACGCGTTGGCGCTCGTCGCCTATCAGTGCCTCACGCTCGACCTGCCCTTCGACTTGCGCGCGCCCGATCGCGGCATGACCGCCCGCCTGGTGTCGCAACCGCGCGGGCTCGCGGCCGTGCGCCCCGATCTGCCGTGGCCAAAGGAGTTGCAGACGGTGTTCGATCAGGGGCTCGATCGCGATCCCGATCAGCGCACGCCGAGTGCGGGCGCGTTCGCCGACGCGTTCGATGAGGCGGTGGCGATTGCGACCGGTGGTCCGAAAAAGCCCGCCAAGAGCGCCACCGCGACGGCCAAAGCGGCGGCGGCCGCCGCCGCGAGTGCGCCCACGATCGCGGCACCGGCGCCAAGCACCGCCAGGGATGTGGCCACGAAGTCCGGCGGGAATGGCGCCCTCATCGGCATCGCCGCGGCCGTGCTGATTCTTGGGGGCGGCGGCGCGTGGTGGTTCATGGGGCGTGGCACCTTGAGCGCGCCGGCAGCCGACGGCACGATTGCCTCCGTGCCGGCCGTGACACCGTCCGGCGAGACGAGTGAGTCCGGACCGGCCACGTCGGCCACGCCACCCGCTCCATCTCCTGGTGCACCGAATGCCACACCACCAGCGGCGGGCAAGTCCGGTGCACCCGCGCCGGGCGCCGCGAGTACGGCGAACATCGCGGGGACGGCCACGGCAAGTCCCGGCGCCGCACCAACCGTGAGCGCGCCGCCCGCACCCACGGTGAGCACCCCGGTGGTGAACGCCGCCGCCAGCAACGCCGGCCGGACACTCGACAGCATCGCGAAGGTGCTGAGTGAAGCGAGTGATCTCCCAGACGCTCAGCAACCGCAGGTCGCCAACAGTGCGCTGAGCGCGCTGCGGGGGGTCATGCCCCGACTCGCGACCGGAACCGACTCCGTGTGGGCGTACATCCGCATGACCGAAGCGTTCGCGCTCAAGGGCGACAACAAGTCGGCGTGTGTTGCACTGCAATCGGCACGCCTGCTCGGCAGGACAATGAAGCAGTCGGATGCCATCCGGACCTACGCCTCAGGACTCGGCTGCGAGTAGCACACCGCGGCGCGATGGCATGACGGGGACACGCTCAGTCGAGCGTGTCCCCGTTTCCCTTTCTCCCATCGCGCATCATCTTGCGGGACGTAGCGTAGTTGGGTCCTGCCTGCTGCCCGTGATCATTCCGGCGCAGCCCCACCGCCGCCCCTCGCGGCCCACTCCTTCCCTCAGACACCCGTGTCTTCTCTCTTCAGCCGTCGCGGGAGCCACTCTCCACGAGCGTTCAGCCGCTGGCTGACCTCGCTGGGGGTGCTGCTCGCGTTTCCGCTGGCGACCCCGGTGGTCGCCCAGTCCACTGGTACGATCAGTGGCAAGGTGGTCGATGCCGACAACGGCCAGCCCGTGGCCGCCGCGCAGGTCACCATCGCCGGCACCAACCTCGGTCGCAGCACCGGGGATGATGGCCGCTTCAGCCTGACCAATCTCCCGAGCGGCACACAGACCGTCGTCGTGCGTCGCATCGGCTATCAGCAGCAGCAGCGCACCGTCTCGCTCCCCGCGAACGGCTCGCTCACTGTGGACTTCACGCTCGTCAAGAGCAGCGTCTCGCTCGCCGGCGTCGTCGTCACCGCCACCGGTGAAGAGCGCAAGAAGGAAGTCGGCAATGCCGTCACCACCGTCAGCAGTGCGGACTTCGAACGGGCGGCGGCGGGCAACACGGCGCAGATCCTCGCCGGTCGCTCGACCGGTGTCACGGTGCTCCAGAACGGCGGCACGCCGGGCGCCGGCGCCACCATCCGCCTCCGCGGCGTGAATTCCATCACGCAGGGCAACCGGCCGATCATCTACGTCGACGGCATCCGCATCTTCAACGGCAACTCGCCCACCGGCGTGTCGTCGCGACAGAGCGTGTCGCCGCTCAGCGACATCCCGGCCGCCGACATCGATCGCATCGAAGTCGTGAAGGGGCCGGCCGCCACGACGCTTTACGGCACCGAAGCCTCGGGTGGCGTCATCCAGATCTTCACCAAGCGCGGCCGCGACGGCGCGGCGCAGTGGAATCTGGATGTGAACGCGGGGCTCAATCGCATGGGCGACTTCGGCCCCGACTCCGATCCCACCGGCATGTTCCTCAAGCAGTGCCGTGGACCGAATGTCGTCGATGCCAACGGCGTCGCGTTCGAGGATCCCACCTGCCCGAAGAGCGGCTCGTGGCTCAAGGACGGCTTCATCGGTCGCTACAACCTCGGCGTGCGCGGCTCGAGCGGCGGCATCACCTACAGCCTGTCGGGCAACCTCGAGAATGAAGAGGGCGTCCTCCGCGTCGGCAGCAACAAGACCGGCGGCCTGCGCGCGAACCTCGGCTTCGCCCCCAGCAAGACGCTCACCCTCTCGGCCAACACGAGCTGGCAGCGTCGCAACACCGCCATGGTCAGCGACGGCAACAGCTCCGACGGCTTCCTGCTCAATGTGTCGCGCGGCGCCGGGTCGAACTTCAAGGGCACCGGCTGCTCCACCACGACGATCACCTGCGTCGTGAACGACACCATGTTCTCCAAGAGCAACACCATTCAGGGTGATCATTTCATCCTGGGTGGCACGGCGAGCTGGACGCCGCTCACGCAGCTCACGAACCGCCTCTCGGTCGGCATCGACTACAACAACAGCGACCAGCGCACGATCAACCCGTTCGGGTATCCGCGCACGCCCACCGGGCAGTACTTCCAGACGCTCTGGAACCGCCAGCTCATCACGGTGGACCTCGCGAGCACCTGGAAGCAGGCGATCGGCACGAACTTCAGCAGCAGCACATCCATCGGCGGGCAGCTGTTCGACAGTCGCCTCAACAGCACCGATCTGCAGGGTGACAACTTCGCGGGTCCGGGCGTGCCCACGCTGCTCTCCGCGTCGCTCCGTCAGATCACCGACGTGAATCAGCAGCGCGTCATCAACGCCGGCTTTTTCGCGCAGCAGATGGTCGGCTGGCGCGATCGCCTCTTCGTCACCGCCGGCGCGCGCGTCGACGGCAACAGCGCCTTCGGCAAGAGCTTCGGGCTGCAGACGTATCCCAAGGTGAGCGTGTCGTACGTGCTCTCCGATGAAGGGTTCTGGCCGCTGTCGTTCGTGGAGACGTTCAAGCTCCGCGGCGCGATCGGTGAGTCGGGCAAGGCACCGGGGGCTTTCGACGCCACGCGCACGTGGAATCCGGTGGCCGCCGAGGGGGGACTCTCGGCCTTCACGCCGGGCCAGCTTGGCAACCCCAACCTCGGCCCCGAGCGGACCCGCGAGAGCGAGATCGGCTTCGACGCCGGTCTCTTCAACGGACGCCTCGGCCTGGTGCTTACCGCGTTCAAGGCCCGCACGACCGACGCGCTCATCAACGTCGCGTATCCGCCGTCGCAGGGCTTTGCGACGAACCAGCCGGAGAACGTGGGCGTCATCGCCAACGCCGGTACCGAAGTGCAGGTCACGACGAACTTCCAGCCCGCCCCGTGGGCACGCATGGACTTCCGCCTGCAGTACTCCAAGCTCTCGGGCAAGGCGGTGGATCTGGGCGGCCGCATCATCACCATTCAGGCGCTCTCCCGCAGCAATGTGCAGGAGGGGCTGCCGCTGCCCGCGTATGTGGGCCGCAAGGTGATGAACCCGGACAAGTTCGAGACGCCGGTCGTGCAGGAGAACCAGTTCATCGGGGCGACGTATCCCGACAAGCTGATCAATCCGTCGTTCACGCTCACGCTGTTCAACAACATCAGCGTCGAAGCCGTCGGTGAATGGCAGCTCGGTGGCCACCTGCTCAACGCGATCGGCTTCACCAACGCCGGTCTCAACAGCTGGCAGCCCTGCTTCGCCGCGCAGAAGGCGCTGCGCGCGGCGGCCGCGGGCGATCAGTCGTTGCTCGCGTCGATCAAGGCCGAAGACCGCGCCAAGTGCGCGATCAACGCCGCCGAGCGCGACCTCGCGCTCTGGGTGGAGAACTCCGACTTCTTCAAGCTCCGCAACCTCTCCGTCAGCTACGACGTGCCGCGCAAGTTCGTGCCGCACGGCCGGCCCATGACGGTGCAGCTCGCCGGTCGCAACCTGTTCCGCAGCACGCACTATCAGGGCTCGGATCCGGAGGTTGCCGACCAGGCCACCAGCACCTTCTCGCGTCGCGACTACTACAACTTCCCGCCCTATCGCACGTTCCTCTTCAGTGTGAGGACGAGCTTCTGATGTCGATGCCTCTTTCAACTTCGCTGCGCAGCGGCGCCACGACGCTGCTGAGCGTCACGGCCACCATGCTGCTCGCCGGCTGTGACATGACGGTCACGAATCCCGGCCCCCTGCAGGACGATCAGCTCAACTCGGCCGCCGCGGTGCCGGCGCTCGTCAACGGCATGGGTGGGGACCTGTCGAATGCGATCGGCAACTACCTCACCCGCGGCTCGCTCGCCGGTCTCGAACTCGTGCACTCGGGCAACTTCTCCGCCGAGCGGCAGTTCTTCATCGGCGTCGTGCGACCGGAAGACGTGAACGGCGACTGGGCGCGCATGCACACCGCGCGCTGGGTGGCCGAGAACGGGCTGCAGCGCATGAAGACCGTGCTGGGCGCGGCGTTCGAAACGAACGCGAATACGCCGCGCGCCTACCTCTACGCCGGTTTCGCCAATCGCTTCCTGGGCGAGAACGTGTGTGAGACCACCATCGATGGCGGCCCCAAGGTTCCCGGCACGGAGCACTTCGTGCGCGCCGAGAGCCTGTTCACGCGGGCCCTCGCCACGGCCACGGCGCAGAACAACACGGCGCTCATCAACGCGGCCCGCGCTGGCCGCGCGCAGGTGCTCGCCGATCAGGGCAAGTGGACGGAGGCGGCGACCGATGCCGCGCTGGTGCCCGCCACCTTCCGCCACAACGCGATCTTCTCCACCAACACCACCCGCGAAAATCTCGATCTGGCCAACCAGACGATCAATCGGCGTGAGGTGACGGTGTGGAACACGGTGTGGGTGGCCGATCGCGATTCGCGTACGCCGTACGACACGGTGAAGACGAGCTCGGGTGCCATTCAAACCGGGCAGGACGGCGCGACGCGTTTCTTCCGGCAGCGGAAGTACACCACGCTCGGCGATCCGGTGGCACTGGCTCGCGGCACTGAAATGCTGCTCATCCGTGCCGAGGCGGCGCTTCGCGCCAACGATGTGACCGCCGCGATGGGGTTCATCAATCAGGAGCGCGCCGTGTCGTCGCTGCCGGCGCTCACGGCCACCACGGTCGATGCCGCGTATCAGATCCTGATGCGGGAGCGTGGCGCGGTGCTCTGGCTCGAAGGGCGGCGCTGGTTCGACCTCCGTCGCTGGCTGGCGGACGGCAAGAACAACGCGCTGCAGGGCCGCAGCCTCTGCATGCCGATCAGTCAGGAAGAGCTTGGATCCAATCCGAACCTCCGCTGAGCAGCGAGGCTGAATGAACAGGACGGGCCCGGTCGCAATGGCGGCCGGGCCCGTTGTGTAGTCGACGTACCGCCATTGGCCGCGTCCTTGCGGAACCCGTGGGTTCCTCCTGCCTGGAGCCTTCGATGACCGACCTTGCCGATGTGGCGCGCCAGCGCGACACGATCGATCCTGATCCGTACGCGCTCGTCACCGGTGCCTCGCGCGGTATCGGCTTCGCGCTGGCCCGCGAACTCGCCCAGCGGGGCTTCGATCTGATGATCGTGAGCGAGGATGACGCGATCCATGAAGCGGCGCACGCCCTGCGCAATTCGGGCGCTGCCGTGGTGCCCATCCGTGCCGATCTGCGGACGAGTGACGGCGTCGACATCGTCGCCGCCGCCATGCTCGCCGCCGGCTCACCCCCAGCCATCGCGGCGCTCAACGCCGGCGTCGGCGTGAGCGGCGCCTTCATCGAGACCGCACTCGCCGACGAGCTCAACCTCCTGAGCCTCAACGTCGTGTCGGTGGTGCATCTGTCCAAGCATCTGCTCCCCATGATGGTGGCGGCCGGCCGGGGACGCGTTCTGTACACGGCGAGTATCGCTGCCGACCTGCCGGGACCGTTCATGGCGGTGTACGCCGCCTCGAAGGCGTTCGTGCTCAGCTTCGCGGAAGCGGTGCGGAATGAGCTGCAGGAAACCGGCGTCTCCATCACCGCGGTGCTCCCCGGACCCACCGATACGGATTTCTTTCGCCGCGCCGGCATGCTCGATACGAAGGCGGCGACGGGGCACAAGGATGATCCGGCCCTCGTGGCACGCGAGGCCCTCGAAGCACTCTTCGAGGGTGAGGATCAGCGCGTCGCGGGCGCGTTGCGCAACAAGCTCATGGACACGATGGCGCACCTCGCGCCCGACAAGACGAACGCTGCCCTGCACCGACGGATGACGGAACCGGGCAGCGGTGAGGGTCGTCCACGCGCGCGTTAGCCGCGATACTCACAGCCCGACGTGCACGTCTCGCGGACGATCACCGCGCTGAGCCCGGGGAGGAGCGGCTGGAGCTTGTCCCAGATCCAGACCGCCAGCCGCTCGCTCGTGGGGTTCTCGAGCCCGGGAATGTCGTTCAGGTAGTGGTGGTCGAGCTGGTCGTAGATCGGCTGAAAAACACGCTTGATGTCCGCGAAATCGACGACCCACCCCAGGGCGGGGTCGAGCGGACCCTTCACGCGGATCTCCAATCCAAACGAATGCCCATGCAGCCGGGCGCACTTGTGCCCCTCCGGCACATTCGGCAGCCGATGTGCGGCTTCGACCGTGAACTGCTTGTAAATCTCGACCATGCCTGAAAGGTACTAGCTTTGAACGGGTATGCGCCTCGCCCGCCTTGTCAGGACCACCCTGTTGCTCGCCGCGGCGGCGTTCCCGTGGCGAGGCCAGGCTCAGGAGTTCACCCGCCAGGAAGTCTTCGTCGCCCAGTTCCGCAGCGACACCGCGGGTGGGTTGCCGGCGCGGGCCCGTGAGCTGGTCGAGCTCACCCGCAACAAGCTCGAGAAGCCCCTCGAGAAGAGCGGGGCGCACGGGCTCGAAGGGTACAAGATCGCGAACTACTTCCAGCGGACCGATCTCAAGAAAACGGTCGTCCTGAATGACGCGGAGCTGCGGATCCTGGCCACGGAGCTGCGTGCCGACGAGACGGTGCATGGACAGCTGGCGCGGCAGGACGGCCAGTTCGTGCTCCGCGCGCGGATCGGTCGATTGCGCAGCTGGGGGCTGCAGCAGCCACTGCCCACCCTCCGCAACGCCGCCCTGCCGGCGCTCGCCGATCAGCTGGTGCAGGAGGTACTCAAGGCGCGTGCGCAGATGACACCGCTCCGGCGCTGCGAGAACGCACTCCTGCGCGGTGATCGCGCCGTCGCCGTGCGCGAAGCGGAAGCCGCCATTCGCGCGTACCCCGGTGCGACCATCGCGCGCGACTGTCTGCTCTCCGCGCTGCTCGACGGCAACGGCGACGCCCGCACGCTCCTCGCCGTTGCCGATACCACGCTCGGGATCGACAGTACCAACACCGTGGCGGCCGTGACGCGCGCGCAGGCGCTCGAGGCGCTCAAGCGGACCGCACCCGCAGTGCAGGCCTGGGAGCGGGTGTACGCCCTGCACCCCGACAGTGCGCAGCTGGCGAGCAGCGCCACCGAAGCGTTGCTGCGCCTGCAGGAGCCTGCCAAGGCGCTGCGGCAGATCCGCGCCATGCAGGCCCGGTTCGGCGCGCGCGCCGAATTCCGGCGCCTTGCCTTCCGCGCACACACGTCGCTCAACCAGTGGGCAGCGGCGGCCGCACTCGGCGATACGCTGGAGCGCGATGATCCCCCGTTCCGTGCCGATTCGAATTACGTGAGTCGCTATATCGAGGCGCTGCGCCAGACGAACGACACCCTCGCCGCCATCGAGATCGGGGCCCGCGCCGTGCGTCGGCATCCGGGCGACGCGCGCATCTACGGGCAGTATCTCGCGCTCATCACGGCCGAGCAGCCCGTCGTACTCCCCCGCGCGCTCGCGCGCTTCCCGAATGTGCCCGACTTCCGTTTGCTCGCCGCGAACAGCGCGCGCAAGTCGGGCGATCGCAAGGCGGCCATCGAAAACACCAAGGCGGCGGTCGAAAGCGACTCGGCGACGCTGCAACCCTACCTCGCACTCGCCGAGGACTACTTGCAGGAGCAGCTCCCCGATAGTGCACTGCGCGTGTTGCAGCGGGCTCCCCGCGGCGGCACCGATTCGGAACGGTTGCGCAGCTACGCGCTGGCCCGTGGCGTCGCGCTGCTGCGAACGGCCAGTGGTGATTCCGTCACGCTCGCGCAACGGATCGCCCTCGGCATGCTCACCCTCGCCGATTCCCTGCGGTCGGCGGAGGATTCGCGGAGCGTGGTGGCCGCCGCCGCGCTGCAGCAGGCGCGCGCGTACCTCATTGCGGCGGGGCGCACGAAGTCCTGCCCCGATCTCGACCCGATGAACGCGGCGTTGGCCCTGGCCTCGACGGCCGTCTCCGCCGGAATCGGCGATGGCGTCAGTGCGACGGAGATTCAGGGTGCGCTGGCCGCCATGCTTGGCGCCGGCGATCAGGCGCGCGCGCTGTACTGCAAGCCCAAACCACCGAGCTGACCGATGCATACGCAGGTCCGCCGCTTTCTGCACGCTGCCCTCGCCTTCCTCACCATTGGCCTCGGTATGGGGTGGTGGCTGCTCGTGCGCCGTGAATGGCGAGGGCAGTATCCGGCGCCGCTCGAGACCAGCGCGCACGTGCATCTGCTGCTCGTGGGCTTCGTCATGCTCATGATCATGGGCGTCGCGCTCTGGATGTTCCCCCGTCCGGCCAAGGACGACCGCTGGTACAAGCCGGTGCTCACGACGGCGGCGTGGTGGCTCGTCGTGCCCGGTACCCTGCTGCGTGGCGTCACCGAGTGGGGCGCACCGCCGGTGCACGGCCCAGCCACACGCTGGGCCATTCTCGCCGGTGCCACCGCGCAGGTCGTCGGGCTGGTGCTCTTCTTTGCCACGATGATCAGTCGCATTCGCTCGGTGGGAAGCCGGCAGCGCGAGGCGAACGGCGAACGGTTCTGACGTATCGGCGGCGGCCCGGCGGAGCGAAGGCGCAGTCGTCGCATTAGCGTTGAGCATGGCCTTCCCCTCGATGGCGCCGCGCGGCGCCCTGCTCACCGGCATCGCTGCGGCGACGCTCGTCGCCGCCTGCGCCAAGTCACCCGCGCCCGCGCCACCACCTCCGCCGCCTACCGCCGAGGCGCCGGCGGCACCAGTGACCGCGGCCGATGGCCTGTCGCCCGCGTTCCATGAGGCGTTCGCCAAGGCCGATCTGCGCGCCCGCGCCATCACGTACTGGATGCAGTGTGTGGCCACCGTTGCCCGGCTGCGCGCCGGCGGAACCTTTGGTGCCGCCGGGAGCGCGCCGCGAGCCCTGTACTGCGAGCGCACCGGCGACGGTGTGCCGGTGGGCGGCGTGTACGACATCGACAGCAGCTATCGCACCGTGCGTCGCCTGAGCGTGGTGCGTCTGGATGGCGCGCGGGCCAGGTACACCGACGCCCTCGATACGCTGCGCCTCGCGCGAAGCGCGAAGCTCGCGCGCGACGTCTCGAAGAGCATCAGCGCGGCGTGGGCGAAGAAGAACCATCCGTTCTCCGTCGTCCCCATCGTGGTGAACGACACGGTGGAAGCGTGGGTGATGCCGCGCCCCAGCAAGGCGCGCAGCTTCGTCACCGGTGGTGACGTGGGTTATCGCCTCGCAGCCGACGGCACACCGGCCGTGATCGACGATCGCTCGGCGACCTGGACGCAGCTCACGCTGCCGGCGACCGGCGCACTCACCATCTACAGCAGCGTGAAGGATGTCGCGGCGGTGGCCGATCTCGTCACCGCCCGCTACCAGCATGACCTCGCGCGAGAGGTCACCGTCAGCACGCCGGCGGCCATCAGTACGCTCGTGGCCGGCCTCGATTCCACCACCGGAGCCCGTGTGGTCTGGAGGCACACGCCGAGAAAGTCGCCATGAGCACCGCGTTCCGCGCGCGCGCGGCGATCGCCCTCAGTTCAGTCATCGGGGCCGCCTGTGCGACGACGTCGCCCACACCCACGCCATCGGCCAATCCGCGCGACGGCGTCCCGGTGCTGTTGCCATCACCCACAACCGTGGTGTACGGCGGGTACGATCCACAGGCGGCGCCGGCGCTGCGCGTGCGCTCGGGCGACATCATCGAGATGGGCACCGTGAGCACCTGCGGCACGCGGCTGCTGCAGCCCGGACTGGACAGCGGCACCATCGAACCGGCCATCCGCGCGATTCAGGCGGCCGCGCGCGACTCGATCCTCAAGCGCGGCCCCGGTGGTCATGTGCTCACGGGGCCCGTGTACGTGGAAGGGGCCGAGCCCGGAGATGTGCTCGAGGTGCGCATTCAGCGCATCGATCTCGCCATTCCGTACGCGTGCAACTCGTTCGGTCCGCGCAGCGGGTTCATCCCCGAGGAGTTCCCCGGTCAGTCCAAGTCGCGCATCGTACCGCTCGACACCAAGCGCATGGTCGGCCACTTCTCCGACTCGCTGGGCATCGAGATTCCGCTCCGTCCGTTCTTCGGCAGCATTGGCGTGGCGCCGGCGCCGGCCAAGGGGCGCATCAACAGTGCCCCGCCGGGCACGCATGCCGGCAATCTCGACAACAAGGAGATGGTGGCCGGCACCACGCTCTACATCCCGGTGAACGTGCCGGGGGCGTTGCTGCTCGCCGGTGACGGTCACGCCGCGCAGGGCGACGGCGAAGTGGACATCACCGCCCTCGAAACCGCCCTCCGCGGCCGCTTTCAGCTGGTCGTGCGCAAGGATCTCAAGCAGACGTGGCCGCGCGGCGAGACGCCCACGCACTGGATCGCGATGGGTGCCGACAGCAATCTCACCATCGCCACCAAGATCGCCGTCAAGGAAGCCATTGCGTTGCTCGGTGATGTCTACCATCTCACGCGCGAAGATGCGTACATGCTCGTGAGTACCGGCTGCGATGTACGCATCACGCAGCTGGTGGATGGCACGATGGGCGCGCATGTGATGATCCCGAAGGCGCTCTTCACCAGGTCGACGGCGGGATCGTCGGTGGCGCCCGCGCGTGAGGGGTTCGTGCGTACGAGCGATGGCGCGCGGCTTTTCTATCGCGTCGAGGGGAACGGGCGCGATACGCTCATTGCCATTCACGGCGGTCCGGGGATGGATCAGGAGAGCTTCCGCGGGGACTTCGCGCCACTCACGGCGAAGCACGTGGTGATCTTCTACGATCAGCGAGGCGGCGGACGCTCAACGCTCCCCACTGATACGACGCAACTCACGTCGACCGTGGCCATCGCCGACCTCGACGCCGTGCGTGCGCATTTCGGCATCACGAAGGCCACGCTCATCGCGCACTCATACGGCCCACTGCTCGCAGCAAGCTACGCACTCGCGCACCCCGATCACGTTGCGCGACTGGTCCTCATGGGCCCCGTGCCGCCGTATCGCGCCGACTTCTGGGATCGCTTTGCGAAGAACAGCGCGCAGCGCATGGACAGCGCCCAGCGCGCGCAGGTCGGCGCGGCCAATCGTCGGCTCATGGCGGCCACCAACAGCGACAGCATTCGGGCAGCCTGCCGCGATCTCTGGCGCGTGAATCTCGTACCGCGGGTCGCCGACCCGTCGTACGTGCAGACGCGCATCAAGTCGGATCTCTGCAGCTCCGACCCGCAGGGAATTCAGTTCGGCCTGCGCATCGCGAACCGCGTGATCATGAACTCGTACGGCAACTGGGATCTCCGTCCGGCACTCCGGTCACTCACGGTGCCGGTGCTCATCCTGCACGGTCAGGCCGAGGCGATTCCGATGGACATGGTCGAGGCGTGGGCGACGTCGCTGCCGAACGCACGATTGGTGAAGGTCGCGGGGGCGGCGCATATGCTGTACGCGGAACAGCCGGACCGCGTATGGACCGAGGTCGAGCAGTTCCTCGCCACCACGCGCTGAGCGGCAGCGAACATGCGACTCGCCTCCGTGATGCATCGCGGCTGCGCACTGCACTACACGGTGCGGGGCGAGCAGCATCCCGATACCGTCCTCCTGCTGCAGGGCGTCGGCGCTCAGGGCGAGGCCTGGCGTCCGCAGGCCGAGTATCTGGCGCAGAGTCATCGCACGATCACCATCGACAATCGGGGGATGGGACGTAGTCTGCCGGCGGCGGCGTCCATCAGCGTCGCGCAGATGGCGGAGGATGCGCAGGTCGTGCTCGATGCCGAAGGCGTCAACCGTGCACATGTCGTGGGGCATTCGCTTGGTGGTCCCGTGGCCATGCAACTGGCGCTCGATGCGCCGCATCGGGTGACGAGCCTCGCGCTGCTCTGCACCTTCGCCAATGGCCGCGAGGCCGCGCCGCTCACGTGGCGCATGATCTCACTCGGGGCGCGTACCCGACTTGGACCGCGCGCGAGCCGACGCCGAGCGTTTCTCGGTCTGATCGCCCCGCCCGATCGCGTCACGGAGTTTTCCGCGCAGGCCGAAACGTTGGCGGAGCACTTCGGCCACGATCTCGCGGATCAACCCGCGATTGCGAGCGCGCAGCTCGCCGCCATGCGCGCCAGCGATCTCCGCGCGCAACTCCCTGCCCTTGGCGGTCGACCGGTGCTCGTGGTGAGCGCGGCGTGGGATCCCATCGCGCCACCGGCACTGGGACGGGCGCTCGCCGCCGGGATTCCCGGTGCCGTCTATCGCGAGATTGCCGACGCCTCGCACGGCTGGCCGCTCACGCACGTCCACGACGCCAACCGGCAACTCGCAGCGCACCTCGCGACGACGCCCGCGTAGCACGTACGGGCGGTGCGCCAGGCAGTGCTAGTCGCGCACCACGTACGGAATCTCGGGAAACGGCGGCAGTCCGGCCGCCGCCACGACGGCGAGCAATCCCTCGCGCGTGTGAAACTCCATGCCATCACGGTCGACCAGAACGGCGCCCGGATAGTGCCGGGCGAGCCGCCGGAATTCGGCGTCGATGAGCCGAAAGCGCTCCACCATGCGCTCGACTTCCTCGAATGGACGGCGGCGCCAGCGGATGTGCCGCTCGATCGTCTGCGTGCTGGACGTGAGCACGATCGTACAGTCGGGGCTCCACGTCTCGCCCAGCCGCACCACCTCGCGCAGCGCGTCGTGCACCTCGGGCGGATACTCGGCGATGTGCGCCTCCAGCGTGATCTGGGCGCCCTCGATCAGCACCACGCTCTCGGGGTCATCGTGACGGGCCGCGTGGCGATAGTTCGCATCGTACAAGCGCGCGAAGTACTCCGTCACGCCCACCGGATTCACGCCCGCCTCGATATCGGCCAGCACGCGCGGGTCCCACACGCCCTGTTCGCCTTCGCCGTAGGAGCCGTTGCGATAGAGGTCGCCGAGCTGCCGCACGAGCGTGCTCTTGCCGATGCCGGGTCCGCCCACGATGGCGACGCGCATCGCGGTCTACTTCCCCAGTCCGGCGGCGACCTTGGTGGTCGTTTCAATCGTGCGCGCCAGCACCGAACGCGCGCGGCCATCCTCGAGGACCATGAGGCCGGCGATCGTGCATCCACCGGGCGTGGTCACGTCATCCTTGAGCGCCGCCGGATGCTTGCCCGTCGTGAGGACCATCTCGGCCGCACCAAGCGTCATGCGCGTCACCAGCTCCAGCGCCGCGGCGCGCGGCAGCCCCACGCTCACCGCACCGTCGGTCAGCGCCTCGAGCACCACATACAGAAATGCCGGACCACTCGCCGATACGGCGGTGACGGCATCGAGGTGCCGCTCCTCGAGCGTCAGGCACGTCCCCACGCTCGCGAAGATCGCGCGCGCAATGGTGAGATCGGCATCGGTCGCGTGCGTTCCACGGGACAGCACCGTGCATCCCTTGCGAATCTGCGAGGCGGTGTTGGGCATCGCGCGAATCACCGGAGTACCGGACGGCACGTGCGCTTCCATGCTGCTGATGGTCACGCCGGCGGCGATGGAGATCACGAGCGGCCACGGCGCCGAGACCCGCTCCCGCGCGAGCGTCTCGAGGACCTCGGGGACGTCCTTCGGCTTGACGCACACGAGCACCACATCCGCCGAGCGAAGCGCCGTGGCCGCGTCCGTGGCCGTGGCTCCCGGCGTGCGGGCCGCCAGGCGCTCCGCCGCCTCCCAGTGCACATCGACCACCGACAGCGTCGCCTCCGGGAACACGCCGGCCTCCGACAGGCCGCCGGCAATGGCACTGCCCATCGTCCCGGCGCCGATCAGCGCGAGGCGCTTGCCGGCGAGCGTCGTGGCGTGAGCGGCGGAGTGACCAGCAGGTCGTACAGTCATGAGCGCGAATGCTCCCTCGAAGCGCAGTCAGGCAGACGGCGGAGGGCCGTCTTGCAGCTGCTCGGGATATAACCGCTCCACGCACGAAGGACAGATACCGTGGGAGTATTCCCGCCCTGGGGGGTCATCTGTCCCCGGTCATTTGTTCCGGGTCGTTCGCCCCGCGCCGATGGCGGGATGCCGCCGCATCGTGATCGCACTCGATGAACCGCTGCCACGCGGCGGTCCTGCTTTCCGATCTCGACGCTGGTTCGCATAGAGGACGCCCACCATGATCTCCTTTCCCCGGATCGCCGCCTGCACGGCAGCCATGATCCTGTTCGCTGCCTGCGGTGGCAGCGACGGCACGACCGCCCCTGGTCCTGGCCCTGGTCCCGGACCTGGACCCAACCCGAATCCCTCACCGGCCACGATCGCGCGTATCGTCGTCGCGCCGGAAACGTCGCTGGTCTTCGTGGGACGGACCGCGACGCTCACCGCCTCGCCAAAGGATTCCGTCGGCAACGGCCTCTCCGGGCGCACCATGACCTGGAGCTCGTCGGCGCCGGCCATCGCCACCGTCAGTGCCGCGGGTGTGATCGCGGGCGTGGCCCCCGGTCGCGCGGTGATCACCGCGGCGAGCGAAGGCAAGAGCGCCACCGCGATCGTGGACGTCCAGCCCGTACCGGTCGCCAGCGTGGTCATCACGCCGGACTCCACCGCCATCGTGCTCGGCGCGACGGTCACGCTCACGGCGCAGGCGCGCGATGATCAGGGCACCACGCTCACCGATCGCGCCATTCGCTGGAGCAGCAGCGCGCCGGCGGTGGTCAGCATTGACTCCCTCACCGGCGTTGCCCGTGGGCTCGCAGGCGGCTCAGCGCTCGTGACGGCCACCAGCGAAGGCAAGAGCCGCACGGCGCGCATCGTCGTGCAGGTGCCCGTCGCGAGCGTCACCGTAACCACGGCGCTCGACACCGTCGAAGCGTACGATCCCACGGCGCTCACGGCCGTGTTGCGTGATGCGAATCAGAACGTGCTCACCGGTCGCGTGCTCCGGTGGACCTCGTCCAATCCCGCCGTCGCCATCATCGACAGCGTCACCGGCGTGCTGACTGGCCTCGATCGCGGCACGGTCACCGTGACGGCCACCAGTGAAGGCAAGAACGGCAGCGCCTCGCGCGTCGTCGTCATCAAGTACCGCTCGCTCGTGGCCGGTACGCAGCACAGCTGCGACATCGCCAGCGGTGGCTTCGTGTGGTGCTGGGGGCAGAATGGTACGGAAGGCCGCGTCGGGTTGGCGCAGCTTGGCAACGAGGTCATCTCGGCGGAGCCCGTGCGGGTGCCCAATACCGGGCCGCAGGGGATCCGCGCGAAGAAGCTCGCGAGCTTCGGTCGTCACACCTGCGCGCTCGATGTGAATGGCAAGGCGTTCTGCTGGGGCGGCAACGGCTGGGGCGCGCTCGGCGTGAGCGCGATCGCGCAGAGTGCGACGCCGGTGGCGGTGGCCGGTGGCCTCACCTTCCGCGACATCGCGGTGGGTTCCGAACACAGCTGCGCCCTGACCAACGCCGGCGCGATGTATTGCTGGGGTCACAACGACTGGCGGCAGTTCGCGATGAACGCGCCGGCGATGGCCGAAGCGCCGGTAGCCGTCGCGCCTGAGCTCACGTTCGCGTCGCTCACGGCTGGCGCGGCCTTCACCTGCGGTGTCACGACCACCGCCCAGGCCTACTGCTGGGGCTACAGTGGCTGGGGCAATCTGGGCGACGGCAAGTCCATCTCCTACGGCAACACGTGGAGCGTCACGCCGTCGCTCGTGGTGGGCGGTCGCTCATGGGCCCAGGTTGGCGCCGGTCAGATCCACGCCTGCGGACTCACCACGGGGGGCCAGGCCTTCTGCTGGGGCAACAACGGCGGCAAGCTGGGCAACGGTGGAACGGCCGAGTCGTCGAATCCGAGCCCGCTCTCGGGGGCGCCCGCGCTGGCCTCACTCGCGGTGGGTGCCAATCACAGCTGCGCGATTGCCACGACGGCCGACGTGTGGTGCTGGGGCTTCAACAGCAACGGTCAGGTGGGTGCCGCCGCGTCGGTTGCGGTGATCCGCCCCACCAAGGTGCCCTCGCTCACCGCGAGTGAAGTGGCCGCCTCGGGCATCGGCACCGGCAGCGCGGCGCACACCTGTGCGGTGTCGGTCGATCGCCTCACCGTGAAGTGCTGGGGGCGCAACGACACCGGTCAGCTCGGCAACGGCTCGACGACCGCCGGCACGATCGCGAATGCCACCCCCACCATCGTGATCGGGCAGAAGCCGCTGTGATGCATCGCACGACCACGTGATCACTCGCCGCCGGCGACGAGTTCTCCATAGTCAATGGTGAGCTCCTCGCCGGCGGCGATGTCGCGCAGCGCCTCGAAGTACGCGCCATCGTCCACCGATTGCACGTTGGGCGCGTCGCTGTGGTTCAGATACAACGACAGGTCCAGGCGCCGAAACCCTTCGCGCGGCACCCAGTAGGTCGAGTCGTCATACAGGCAGTAGTTCTCCACGAGCGCTCGCACATGCGGCGGTTCCGCGTCGATCATCGACCGCGGCACGGCGACGAAGTCGTCATCGGCGCCCGGCGGTGAGAACATGTCCCGACAGCCCCTCGGAATGTCACGAATGGCAAAGACCCCAACGCCGGCAATCGGCGACGGGCGAAGCATGACGTAACTCTGCGCGCGCAGCGCGACGAGGAAGGCGGTGAGCGCCGCGCGATCGGTCATGCGCGCGCTACCGCCGCGTGGCCAACTGGATCCCCGCAAGGACGGCGACCAGCGCCACCGCGAGGCGCAACGTCAGCGGTTCCCCGAGCAACACCACACCCAGCGCGATGGCGGTGATGGGATTGAGCGCGAGAAACACCGCCACGCGACTCGGGGTCGAGCGGCGCAGCGCCAGCCCCCACAGGCCAAAACCCACCGCGCCACCGAGCGTGCCGAGAAAGAGCACCGCGGCCCATCCGGTGGGGGAAATCGTGCGCGTGTGGGCGGCGAACCCCTGCAGCAGCGCGAGCGGCGCAAGGGCCACGGTGCCGGCGAGCATCGACTGTCCCGTGATCACCGCCGACGAGTAGCGGAGCAGCAGCGGCCGCGACCACACGTTGTAGATCGCTCCGCAGAGCACCGTTGTGGCGACTTCGGCGTAGCCCGTCCAGCTCGGCCCCTGCGCGGCGCCGACGATGGTTGTCTGCCAGGGCAATGCGAGCGCGATGCCGCCCAGCGCGAGCAGCTGTCCGCTCACGATACGCGCCGTCAGCCGTTCGGTGCCGCGCGCGGCGCTCAAGGCCAGCGTCACCAGCGGGTTGGTGGCGACGATCAGCGCGACGGTCGCCGCCGGCAGGTGCGTCAGCGAGGCGCTGAAGCTCCAGGGAAAGATCCCGAAGAAGAGCACACCGAGCAGCGCGAGCTGTAGCCGGTCCGGTCGTGGCATCGCCGGAAACGCGCCGCGTCCCAGCATGCCGAGCACGCACGTCGTGGCAATGAGATAGCGAAGGAACGCCAGAATGACCGGCGTGGTTTGCGGCACCACATAGCGCGTGACCACCACCGACGCCCCAAAACAGATGCAGGCGATCGTGGCGGCGAGCGTGGCACTGCGTGCGGGCGCGTGCACGGCAGCGCCCGTCGGGACGGAAAGAGGGGTGGTCATGCCCGGGGAAAGCTATCCCGCGCGGCGG
>JBDHVK010000055.1:0-22660 GCA_039809645.1 Gemmatimonas sp. | reverse complement strand
GAGAAATCCTCGGCTGCCATCGTGATGGGGCCGAGGATTTCTCCTTTTCACCTTTTCTCTGCGTGATCAGTTCTACGGCGCCCGCCACTTACTTGCCGATACAAAAAGACGCAAACACCCGCCCCAGCACGTCTTCCACGTCCACGGTGCCGATCAGCTCTTCGAGCGCCACACGCGCGGCATGCAGATGCACCGCCACGACCGTCGCCGGGAGTGCACCGGCGCGCCATGCCGCTTCGAATGCCGTGATCTCGTCGAGCGCTGCTTCGAGTCCGATCCGATGACGCTCGCGCGTCACCAGCACCTCGTCTGACGCGCTGGGCGCGGCGCCACCAACCGCCGCATCAATCTGTACCAGAAGAGCCGCGAGCCCTTCACCCGTTTCCGCGCTCACCGCCGAGCAATCGCCCGCGGGCACGCGCAGCAGATCGGTCTTGGTGAGCACCGGCAGCACGGCGGCGCCGGTCAGTGGTGTGACCGCCGTGATTGTCGCCGCGACTTCGTCCGGTGAGACGCCACACGCCAGCACCACCTGCGCCTGCGCGAGATAGCGCACGCTCACTTCGATGCCCAATTGCTCGAGGGCATCGTCGGTCTCGCGCAACCCGGCCGTATCCACGAGGCGCAGGGGAATCGGGGTGCGGTCGAGCACCGCTTCAATCGCATCGCGCGTCGTGCCCGGAATTGGCGTCACGATCGCCCGCGACTCCCCAAGCAGCGCGTTGAACAGCGACGACTTGCCAGCGTTCGGCGCGCCCGCAAGCACCACCAACGCGCCATCGCGCAGCATCGCGCCGGTCGGTGCGGTACGCACCAGTGCCGACAGCTGCGCGCGCAGCGCGCCCGCCGCGGCCGCAATGCGTGAGCGGTCGATCGGCCCGTCGTCTTCCTCCGGGAAGTCCACGTCGTACGCGATGAGCGCCTCCAGCTCCAGCACCGCCTCACGGAGTGCGAGCAGGCGACGGGAGAGACCGCCATCGAGCTGCGCGAGCGCCTGGCGCTGCAGCGCACTCGTGCGCGCATCGATCAGATCGGCCACCGCCTCGGCCTGCAGCAGGTCCAGCTTGCCGTGGACGACCGCGCGGCGGGTGAATTCGCCCGGATAGGCCTGCCGCGCGCCCGCCGCGAGACACGCCGCGAGCACCCGCGCCGGGGCGACACGCCCGCCGTGCGTCGAGAACTCCACCACGTCCTCGCCGGTGTACGAGTGCGGCGCGGCGAACCACGTCACCAGCGCGTCATCGAGCGCCTCGCCGCTCTCCGGGTGCCGCAGTCGCACCCGGGCGGGGCGACGCGACGCGAGCGCGGATGCGCCAAGGGCGCGCGCCACATCCGTGGCCCGCGCCCCCGATACTCGGATCACCGCAATCGCCGCACGCCCCGCCGCCGTCGCTTCGGCAACGATCGTGTCGTCACCGCCCGGCAGCAGCGCGGCGTCCACGCGCGTCTATCCCCGCACGATCGGCGTGTTCTTGCTCCGCTCACGCGAGATCAGCCACTGCTGTGGCAGCGACGCCAGATTCTGGATGAAGTAGTACAGGTTGAGCCCCGACGCCATGTTCAGGAACACGACCATCATCACCGCCGGCATGATGTACATCATCTGCTTCTGCTGGTCGGTCGCCTTCATGCCGCGCATGCCGATCCAGCTGAGCACCATCGAGGTGATCGCCACCATGATGGGGATGATGTAGAACGGATCCTTGAGCGAGATGTCGGGGAACCAGAGGAACGGCACCCCGCGGAATTCGATCGTGTTCTGGAAGACGAAGAAGAGCGCGAAGAACACCGGCAGCGGAATGAGCATCGGCAGGCAGCCGGAGAGCGAGCTGAACGGGCTCATGTTGTGCGCCTTGTACAGCGCCATCATTTCCTGCTGCAGCTTCTGCGGGTCGCTCTTGTAGCGCGTCTGGATCGCCTGCATCTCCGGCTGGATGCGCTGCATGGCCATCTGGCTGCGCATTGCCCGCTGGTTGAGCGGCCAGAGCAGAATGCGCACGGCGATGCCGAAGAGCACCAGAATCCAGCCGTACGACAACCCCAGCGTGGCCTTCATCCAGAGCAGCAGCCTGATGACGAGCGTGGCGAACGGCTGCACGATCCCCTGGATCCATCCGCCGTACGGGTTCGACGTCTCGAACTCGCGCCCCATCGCCACCAGCCGCTTGAACTCCTGCGGGCCGGCGTAGACCTCGAAGGCGAGGTTCCCCCCCTTGAGAGGCGCCACGATCGTGCCGGCGGCGCGCGTGGCCGCCTTCGCAATGCGCGGCCCACCGGTGAAGTTCACCTCGGCGAATCCGGGCGCGCCCTTGGGCGTCAGCACGCCGAGCATGAAGTACTTGCTCTTCGCCACCGCCCACGTGATCGGACCGGGCTCGATTTCGCGCTCACCCGGATCGAGCGAGGCGAAGGTCACCTTGCCCGCGCTCTTCGCCTCGGGCTTGTAGGCGTACTCGAGATGCCGGTGGTCTTCCACGGTGTCCGCTTCCGAGCTGCGGAAGCCGGGCGGCATGTCGATGAGGAAGTAGCTGTTCTCCGGCACCCCGCTCACCGCCACCGCCACATTCACGCGATAGCTGTCGGGGAGGAACGAGTAGGTGATCGCCACCGAGCGCGCGCCCATCGCCGCCGTGTACTTCGTGAACGGCTTGCCGTCGGCGTCACCCTTCTCGGTCGTGAACGTCTGCTTGGCCAGATCGATCGTGTCACCCGGCACCACCAGGCGATAGCTCAGCAGCTTGTCGTTCGGCAGCACGAGCTCGACCGGCCCGCCCTTGGTGCGCCCCTTGTTGAGGAGCGCCTGATGCTGCTGCATCGCTGCGCCGACCAGCGCCGCTCCACGGTTCGTGGTGCGGAAGGCGGCGTTCGCGCCCCGCACTTCCGTCGTATCGATTGCCACCGCGACCGGCGCCGCCGAATCACCGGTCGGCGCTGCGCTCATCCCCGGCGTGGGCGCGGCTGACGGCGCCACCGTTGGCGTGGAGGCATCAGCGCGTGCGCTATCCACGCGCACGGTATCGGCCGCCGTCTTTGCCGGCGTGCCCTTCGGCGTCGGAAAGAGATACGGCGTCAGAACGAGGACCGCCGCCATCAGGACGACGGCGAGGACGAGGCGACGTGGTTCCATGGAATGATCAGAGGGTGGCGCGGCGCGACCGACGGCTCACGGAACGGGGTCGAAGCCGCCGGGCCGGAACGGGTGGCAGCGGCCGATCCGGCGCAGCGCCAACCATCCGCCGCGAAGGGCGCCATGCTTCTCGAGCGCCTCGATCGCGTACACCGAGCAGGAAGGATAATACCGGCACGCCCCGCCGAAGATGGGCGAGAGCACCAGCTGATACCCGCGCACACCGGCGATGAGCAGCAGGCGTGGCAGGCGGGCCAGGGGCGCCAGCGCCGGCAGCATCACGACAGCTTGCGCACGGCCTGCAACAGCTCGGCGCGCAGGGCGTCGAACGAGCGGCTGTACGCGACCGGCAGGACGCGCACGACGACATCGAGCGGTGGCAAGTCGGCAAGCACGAGCATCCGTACGAGTTCCCGCAGGCGCCGTTTCAGGCGATTCCGGTCGACCGCGCTGTGCTTGTAGCGCGGTACCACGAAGCCCACGCGGGCCAACGCAGAAAGGGAAGCGGTGGCGCGAACGTCCATGGACGCGGTGCGCACTCGCTTCCCTTCATGACGGACCCGCTCGAGCTCGGTCCCGCGCGTCAGTCGCTGCGCACGCGGGAACGGACGGGGATCAGGCGCCAGCGTACTTCGACGGGAGCTGGACGGTCAACCGCTTGCGCCCCTTCTTGCGGCGACGAGCGAGGACTTCACGGCCCCACTTCGTCTCCATGCGCGCACGGAAACCGTGCTTGCGGATACGACGCGTGTTGCGCGGACGATAGGTGGGCTTGCCCATATGCAGCTCTTACGAATACGAAAGGTCGATGTGAAAGCGGGTAGCCACCGAACTTACCCGGCCCACCCCTTGAGGTCAACCCCAGTCCGCCTTCCGGCTGGGTGTTTAAATGGGCCTCGGACAACGAGTTGGCCGTACACACCTCCACTTGCCTGCCATCACGTATGACACCGCAGCGACACCACGCCGCCGGACCCGGCCGACGCCCCAACTCACACGCTCGCGCCTGATTGACTTATCCACACTCCTGCGGGTACCTTCGCCCCCCCTGCCCCACGCGTCGCGTGGCCGGGGTCGCTGACGCGAACGTCCCGTCCCCTCGCTTGTCCTCGCATGTCACTGTCTCCGGCTGAAATCTGGGATCGCCTGCGCACGCGCGCACGCCAGGTGCTCCCGGAGCAGACCGTGAAGACCTGGCTCGAGCCCACCGAGGCGCTCGCCGTCGAAGGCGACACCCTCCTCGTCGGCGCCCCCGACCAGTTTTCGGCCGACTGGAACGAGTCCAAACACGCCGATCTCCTCGCGACCTTCGCGCCGGTGGCCCTCGGCCACCCCATGAAGGTCCGCTTCCGGATCAGCGAGAGTCGGGTCGCGCAGCGGCAGATGGACATGTTCGTGGCGCCCCCGCCAACCCCGCAGACTGCGCCAGTATCAGCGCAGCCACTGCGCATGTCGGCGCCACTCAATCCGCGGTACACCTTCGACCAGTTCGTCATCGGCAAGTCCAATGACGTGGCCGCCGCCGCCGCCCAGGCGGCCGCCCAGGCGCCCGGCAAGGTCTACAACCCGCTCTTCATCTACGGCGAGACCGGACTCGGCAAGACGCACCTCATGCAGGGGATCGCGCACGAACTCCTCAAGCGCACCCCGACCCTGCGGCTGGCCTACGTCGGCACCGAAGCCTTCACCAACGAGTTCATTCAGGCCATTCAGACCGGCCAGATGGGGGACTTCCGTCGTCGCTTCCGCGAGATCGACCTGCTCCTCGTGGACGACGTGCAGTTCCTCAAGGGCAAGGAAGGGACGCAGGAGGAGTTCTTCCACACCTTCAATGCCATCTACGAGGCCGGGCGTCAGATCGTCCTGACCTCCGACCGACCCCCCAAGGAAATCCCCGGCCTCGAGTCACGCCTCGTCTCCCGCTTCGAGTGGGGGATGGTGGCCAACATCGATTCGCCCGACCTCGAGCATCGCATCGCGATCCTCAAGAAGAAGGCGAGCCTCGATCATCTCGAACTCACGATTCCCGACGAAGTCATCGAGTTCATCGCCCAGCATGTGAAGTCCTCGGTGCGCGAACTCGAAGGGTCGATCATCAAGCTGCTGGCGTACGCGTCGCTCAAGCATCGCGACATTTCGGTGGATCTTGCCCGCGAGGCGCTCCGCGACAAGCTGCGCGGCGCCGCCTCCTCCGAGTTCCCCGATGTCCCGCCGACCACGATCACCGTGGCCACCATTCAGCAGGTCGTGGCCCGCGAATGGGGGGTCACCCCCGACGGGCTCCGCTCCAAGACGCGCACCAAGCAGCTCACCGTCCCCCGCCAGGTGGCGATGTACCTCTGCCGCGAACTGCTCAGCCTTCAGCTCGTGGAGATCGGCAACGCCTTCGGTGGTCGTGACCACTCCACCGTGATCCATTCCCTGGAGCGGGTGGCCGAGGATATGGCCGGCGAACCCGGTTTTCTGGACCGCGTGCTGAAAATCCGGGGCATGTTGGAAACCCTGCGGACAACTGGACAACTGGGCTCCTGAATCCCCACGGGTCCACACTCCTCCACACCACGCGGCGCACGCCATGTGCATCGCCGGGGAGTCCCGGGGAGTGTCCACCGGTAACCCACATCAAGCGGCATGGCTAAAACGCTTCAAAACCCGTAGTTTGCGGCGTTTCTCAACAAGCCCACACGCCCTGCTGCTACTACGGTTTTTATATCTAAGACCTCTTTTAACAGCAGTCCTTCCACAGAACCGGGCATGAAGTTCACAATTTCGCGCGACAAGCTCCAGGAAGGCCTTCAGGCCGTCACCGCAGCGGTGCCGGCCAAGACCACCCTGCCGGTACTCGCCAACCTGCTCGTCGAAACGACCGATCGCGGCGTTCGCTTCTCGGCCACCGACCTCGATATCGCGGTCAGCACCGAGGTCAGCGCTGATGTCGAGACGCCCGGCGCCATCACCATTCCCGCCAAGAAGCTCGGCGAGATTGCGCGTGAGTTGCCCCCGTCTCCGGTCAAGCTGGCCGCGAGCGGTGAACAGCGCGTGACGCTGGAGTGCGGTCGCTCGAAGTTCAAACTGCTCGGGCTCGCGCGGGATGAGTTCCCCACCTTCCCCAGCGTACGCTTCGACGGCTCCTGGCGCGTGAAGAGTGGCGAGCTGCAGAAGCTCATTTCGCACACCGCGTTCGCCGTCAGCACCGAGGAGTCACGCCCCATCCTGAACGGCGTGCTCTGGGAGCTGCGCGAACAGCGCATGCGCATGGTCGCCACGAATGGCCACCGGTTGGCCAGAATGGACCTGCCAGCCGACGGAACCGCCTCGGGTGACCTCATCGTACCCCCCAAGGCGCTCGAGCAGATCCGGCGCCTGTTTCCGGCCGAAGAAGAACTCGAGATCGCGCGCGGCGAAAACCACCTCGGCTTCCGCTCGCCGTTCACGTCGGTGTACACGCGGCTGGTGGAAGGCCCGTACCCGAACTACGAACAGGTCATCCCGAAGGACAACGATCGCATCTGCCTCGCCGACAAGGCGGCGCTCACCAGCGCCCTCAAGCGCATGAGCGTCATCGCCTCCGACCAGACGCACCGCATCAAGATGTCCTTCAACACCGGCATGCTGAAGTTCAGCGTCACGACGCCCGATCTGGGCGAAGCGAGCGACGAACTCCCGGTGAACTACAACGGCGACCAGCTCGACATCGGCTTCAACGCCACCTATCTGCTCGAAATCCTGCGCTACATGCCCACCGAGCAGGTGAAGCTCACCTTCAAGGCGCCCGAGCGTGCTGCCACGATCGAACCCGAAGGCTGGGACGATCCGGCGAAGTATCTCTGCCTGGTGATGCCGCTGCGCCTGATGGATTGAGCCGTCGCGCGACACTGAATCCGCACCGCACGGCGCAGCACAGCGACAGCACGTCGCACAGAGCACACTGAGGACCACCGAGGGCACAGGGAACCACGACTGAGTGTGGTCCTCTGTGCCCTCGGTGATTCTCCATGACCTCTGTGCAAAATGTTGTTGCTGTTGTTGCTGTTGTTGCTGTTCAGTGTCCTCGCTCAGCGCGACACACGCTCCGCCCGGAACTCGGTACGCTGCACCACCTGCGAATTCCTGGGCGGAGCCGGCGGCGCGCTTTCCTTGAGTTGCAGGGTGAGCGTGCTCGATCCCTCGAGCTTCGTTACCGATCCGTCAGCCACCCGCACCTCGGCGCGTTGTGTCCCCGTTCCGGTCCCGGTGAGCTCGAGCGCGCGGAACGCCGATCCGCCCGTGCCGTCGAGCCGTGTGGTGATCTCGCGCTTCACCACGAGCTTGTCGCTACTGATCGACTCGAGCGTCGACCTCGTGGTCGTGTAGACCACCATCGGCACGCCACTGCGACACACGAGCGTCGCGGTGCTGTCGCGCCAGCGATCGTTGGCCGCCACGCCGTCGGGAATTCGCAGCAGCAACTCGCGCGCGAGCGTGGCCGCACTCGCTTCCGGCCGATCGCACTCGTTCGCCAGCGGCGGACGCGTGCTCACGCGCGCAATTGCACTGTCCACCGTCGCTTCGATCAGCAGCATGGCCGGCGACATCGCGGCGGCGCTTCCCCGCGGCGCGCTCTTCGCCGTGTCGAGCGACGAGACGACGGTGAAGGAATCCACTTGCCCGGTGCCACGCAGACCCCCCGTCGCCGAACGCGCGAGCGTCCACGACACCAGCGCGTGCGATTCCACGCGCTGTTCATCGGTGGCCACACCGGCCCCCGACGCCTTGAGTCGCGCGATCGAACTCACACGCCACGTCGTTGCGGAAAGTCGCAACGGCAGCGCGACGCGCGCCACGGACGGCACCGGTGCCGCCACTGTCGGCTCGGGCGCCCGAGGCGCCGGCGTCGGCAGCGGCGCAACGGCCGGCGCGCACGCGGCAGCGAGCAGAAGCACTGACAGCTTCCACCCCCGGTCCCCTCTCCTCTGACGCCTGAAATGCATACCCAGCCCCACACTCACCTGATGACGTGTTCCGCCGGCCTGTAAGCCGGGTTCTGTCGGTGAACTCCAGTCGAAACTGCAGTCCACCGGACGGTCATTCCTCTCGGCGTGCAGTCACCCACACGCTCCAGCAGTCTACCCGCGGTTCAATGCGCGACCCGAAGGTCTGACACTGTGTGGCGAGACGGGCCGTCTCTCACCGCCTATTTGACCTTGCTCCGACCGGGGTTTGCCGTGCCACGAACGTTGCCGCTCGCGCGGTGGGCTCTTACCCCACCCTTTCACCCTTACCGCGGTGTTGCCACCACGGCGGTTTGCTTTCTGTTGCACTGTCCGTCACGCGAAGCTCACGCCGCGCGCGCCCAGGCGTTACCTGGCGATCTGCCCTATGGAGCCCGGACTTTCCTCGGAGTTGGAGCGTAGCCACGAGGGCCCGTTCTCCCGCTTCGCGACCGTCCGGCCGACGGAACACGTCAGCCCGAAATATAGCCCAGCCTACCCGAAACCTCGCGTGCGGATGACGCCGCAGTGACGAGTGCCGCTACCATCGCCGCCGAATCCGATTGGCGGCGAGCGATGCCGTCGATACGCGCGGACACTCGCGCGTTCATCTGCGCACCCGGAGAGCCTGCATGGCGACACGTGCTGGAGACAAGGCGATTCTGACCTTCGTCACGCCTGGGGAGCGGCCGCGCGTCGAGGCCGCCGGCGCCGGGTGCTACGTCGCCCATCATCGCGAAACGCTCGAACAGATGATCGAGGACATGCGACGGCAACCGGTCTCCGCCGTCGTCGTGTCGGTCGCGCGATATCAGCAGCAGGATGCGCCCTCCATCGCGCGCCTCGTCCGGGAGTTTCCGGCCGTGCCCGCCGTGGCGCTCATCACGGCGACCGAATCGCGCGCCACCTCCAGCGCCACGCAGGCGCTGCTCAGCATGGGTCAGCAAGGGGTGCGCACGCTGGTCGACGCGCGCGAACCGGCCGGCTGGCGCGACCTGCGCACGCTCGTCTCCCGGGAGAATCCACGCGCGATCGAGGCCATCGCCAAGGCGCGCATTCTCGAGGATCTGCCGGCGGCGACGGTCACCAGCCGTCGCTTCATCACCGCGCTCTTCGACGCGCCCCTCACCTGCACCACGGTGCGCGGCTTCGCACGCCTGCAGGGCGTGACGCCCACGACGTTCATGACGCGCTTCTTCCGGGCCGGTCTGCCGCCGGCGAAGCGCTACCTGTCCTACGCGCGCCTCGTGCGCGCCGCGAGTCTGTTCGAGAACCCCGGGTGGAGTACCACACAGGTCACGCTGCAGCTCGAGTACTCCTCACCGCAATCCTTCTCACGCCACCTGCACGTGCTGCTGGGTCACGGCGCGTCCGAGTTCCGTCGTCGCTATACGGGCGACAGCATGCTCGATCACATGCGACGGGAACTCATCCTCCCGTATCGGGACGCACTCAGCGTTTTCGACCCCTATCACGCACCGCCCCAGTGGCTGGCCCGGCAGATGAACGACCGTGCCCGTGCATCCGAGACCGCAGGCGGGATGGCGCGCGCGATGGAACGGCAGTCCGCGTAGCTATGCCGCACTGGCTTTCGGTGCGCCCGCATTCGGCGCACCCGCATTCGGCGCACCCCCTTTCGGCGCATACTTCGACACGTCGGGGTCCACGGGCCAGTTGTCGAGCGTCGGCTCGGTGAGCATCGACGCGCTCGGCGGGGCCGCGGTGGGGCGGGGGGGCGGGACGACCGCGGCAAACTCCGCGGTATGACGCAGCGCCACCGCCTGCAGGCGACTGGCGGCCGCGGTGAGCTGCTGCGCACTGCGCGACAGCTCCTCGATACTCGCCCGCTGTGCGCCCGCCGCATCGGCCGCCGCGCGTGCGCCGGCATTCGCCCGCTGCGCGGTACCGTCGAGCCCTTCGAACGCGCTCGCGACACTCGCCGAGAGCCGCGCCTGACTCTGCGCCAGCGTCGCCACTTCCTCGCTCTGCCGGGATACGCGACCGATCCCCTCCACCATCGCGCTCAGCGCACGCGTGGCTTCGCGCGCGATGGTACCGGCGCCCTGCACCTCATTCGCCGTGGCATCCATGGCGTGCACGGCCGCGGTGATGTCGCCCCGCACACGCTGCACGGTGGCCGCCACCACCTGCGCGGCTCGCGCACTCTCGGTGGCGAGCACGCGAATCTCTTCGGCCACCACCGCGAAGCCCACGCCATCCTCACCCGCGCGCGACGCCTCCATCGCTGCATTGAGCGCGAGCAGGTTCGTCTGGCGCGCGATGCGCGACACCGTGGCAATGAAGTCACCCACCTGTTCCGACGCCGGCGCGAGCGCCCGTACGGGCTGTGCCGCAGCGGTCACATCCGCGCCCACACGCAACAACGCCTGCGCCGCCCGGTCGATGGCCGCGCGGCTCGCAACCGCGGCATCGTCCAGCGCCTTCGCGTCGGACGCGGTGGCATCGGCCGTGCGCCGCGCCAGCTCCGCGGTGTGCCGCGCCTCGCGGCCGGCGTGCACGCCCACGCCCGCCTTCTCGCGCTGCTGGCCGAGCGCATCGCGCAGCGCCTCCGCGCTCCCCGTCACTTCGCCGGCGCGGCGCTGCAGCACGTTCGCCGTCGCCGACACCTGCGTGGCCACGGCCGCCAGCGAGTCGGCCTCGGCCTGGACGGTATCGATGAGCAACACCAGTTCGTCGAGCATCCGGTTGAAGCTGCGCTCCAGAAAACCCAACTCATCGTCGTGTCGTGCGTCGGCGCGAACACTCAGTTCTCCGCGCTCGATGCGCGCCATGCGCTCACGCGTGCGCCGCAGGCGCGCGATCAGCTTCGAGGGCATCTGGATGACTTGCTGCGCGACCACCAGCAGCAGGCCGCCGGCAAGCAGCACCTGCGGCCACGGCGCGGCATCAGCGGCGTGCAGTTGCCCGAACCACCAGCTGGCCGTGAAGAACCCCACCACCGACGCCAGACTCGTGACATACCCCAGCGTCGGCCCCTGATCGAACGAGTAGGGGACGATCACCAGCACATAGGCGAGCACCAGCACCGGCGATCCGAACACGAACACCACCGTGCTCACGAGCGCGGTGTCGAGCACAGCCACGACGTACTTGAGCCACGCGCGATACAGCGACGGCGTCCGGCCGACCACCGCGAGCACCTGGTTCACGGCCAGCGTCAGAGCGGCCATGGTGGCCACCACCGGAAGCGACACCGCCGTCAGCCCCAGCCGCATCGCCAGCAGCAGGGCACCGGTGATCAGCAACGTGCTCCAGAAGCGGCGCCGAGCGGCGATGCGGAAGGTGGCGACGTCCTTGGCTCGCTGCTCCTCGCGGAGCGCTTGGGGCGAGAAGGCGTGCGGTCGGCGACTGCCGGCGGCCGAAAGGCTGGAAGAGGCGTCCATACCCCAGACAGACGCCCCAGCGGGGGCCGGCGTCTCGCCCGTGGAGGGACAGCCCTGTTACAGCCGGGGATGGGGCGGGAGTCGGCGCGGGGCCGGCTGCGTGGTACGGTTCACCCGTTCCGCACGTCACCGTGAGACGCTCTTGAGGGCTGCCAACCACCGACCCCGCCGAGGCAACGTCTCTGAAGTCCGAGCCCCGATCCCGTCTCTGAATTCAGAATCTCTCTGAATTCCGAGACGGTATGCCGGTCAGCTCATCCAATCAGGGGGAGCAAGTCCGCGGCCGTGGCCAGCGCCAGCACGCGGAGACCGGCGGCTTCGAGCGCCTCTCGGCCCCCTTCCTGCCGGTCGACCAGCGCCAGGACGCCCAGAATCTCGCCGCCCGCGTTGCGCACCGCCTCGACCGCCTTGAGCGCCGAGCCACCGGTGGTGATCACGTCTTCGACGATCACGACCTTGTCGCCCGGCTGGAACGGCCCTTCGATGAGCTTTCCGGTGCCGTGTTGTTTGGCTTCCTTGCGAACGGTAAACCCCCGAACCATTCCGCCCTCCCCTCGTTCGGCGGCCAGCGCACTGGCGTGGGCAATGGCGTACGCAATCGGGTCGGCGCCCAGGGTCAGCCCCCCAACGGCATCGACCGGCCAGCCGCTGGCGCGCAGCGCCGCGAGTCCGGCGCGGCCGATCAGCAGCTGGCCTTCGGGACTCATCGCCGTCAACCGGCAGTCCACGTACAGGTTCGAGCGCCGGCCGGAGGCCAGCACGAAATCGCCCCGCTTTGCCGAGCGCTCGGCCAGCAGGGCGATCAATCGCGAGGTCGTAGAATCCGCTCCCATCACTTCTTGCCGAAGAGCCCCTTCATCTTGCCGAAGAGCCCGCCGCCGGCGTCGTCAGCGGCCTTGGCCGCCACGGTGGTGGCGGGCGTACTGCTTCCCATGGCGGGCGTGGCTATGGCGGCGCCGGAGGCGGCCGCAACGAACGCGTCCGAAAACGCCTGGACCGACGGATACCGCTCGGCGGGCTGCTTCGAGAGCGCCTTCATCACCACGGACTCGACGGCCGCCGGGAACTGCAGCGACGGCTTGGCCTTGTTGAGCGGCACCGGCGGCTGGGTGAGCAGCTGCGAGAACAGCTCGCGCGGCGACTTGCCGGTGTAGGGCAGGGCGCCGGTGAGCAGGTAGTACGCGATCGTCGCCAGCGAATACTGGTCGGCCGCCGGGCCCACCAGTTCCCCCGACAGCGCCTCGGGGGCGACGTACATGAGCGTGCCGACAAAGAAACCGGCGCGCGTGAGCCGCTGATCGGGGGCCGCCTCGGTGTCGGCGGCGATGCCGAAGTCGAGCAGCTTGACCTGCTTCGTGGCCGGATCGTACATGACGTTTTCCGGCTTCAGGTCGCGATGCACGATGCCCACGTTGTGGGCGGCCTGCACCGCGCTGCAGATCTGGGACAGAATGTCGGCCACTTCCTTGCTGGGAAGCGGGCCGGCCTTGTCGGCGTACTTGTCGAGGATCTCGCCGTTGGCCCATTCGATGGCGAGATAGTATCGCTCGTTGTCTGACTGGCCGTAGTCTAGGGTCCGGATGATGTTCGGGTGTTCCACCCGAGCACCGAACTGCGCCTCCCGGAGGAAGCGCGCCACGGCGGTCTTGTCCTGCTGCAGCTTTTCTCGCAGCACCTTCAGGGCCACGGTGCCGTGCGTGGGATGTTCGGCGCGAAAGACGGTCGACGTGCCGCCTTCGCCCACCTTTCCTCGCACGGAATACCCGGCCAGCGTCGTCCCGACTAGCGTCTCGATAGGCACGGGGCGAACGTAACGCCGACCGTCAGTAGCAGCAAGCAGCAAGACGCAGTCGAGACACTGCACGACGGCACCTTCTTACCGCAGGGACGGTAGCAATGCGTTTCATGACGCATCGGACAAATCGCACGATTCGCTCAGCCTCCGGCGCCATCGGCCTGATGGCCGTGGCGGTAGTCCTTGGCGGGTGCGCGAGTGCGCGCCCGGCAGGCTCATCCGGGCCGGCCGGTATACCCGGCGCTCGCGGGGGCGCGGCCGGCGCCGGGTCGCCGGTGGCGCAAGCCGGCTCGGCCGACATGCAGCGCCTCTATCGCAGCATGGGCCTCATCGCGGGGAGCGGCGTGCTCCCGTTTGTCTCGTCCCTCAGCTTCCTGCGCGCGCCAACCGCCGACAGCACGCTCACGCTGCTCGCCTTGTCCTTCCCGTCGCGCGTACTCGGCTTTCAGCGCGAAGGCGAGCGCTATGCAGCGAGCTATTCGGTGCGCGTGCAGCTCCGACAGGGCAACACCGTCGTGCGGAACGTGGAGGCCACCGAGACGGTTCGGGTGCCGACGTATCGCGAAACGGCGCGCACCGACGAGAGCGTCATCTGGCAGCAGTTCGTGCGCCTCGCACCGGGTCGCTACAGCATGAGCATCAGCGTCAAGGACGAAGGGAGCATCCGCAGTGCCGGCGAGGAGGTCACCATCGAGGTGCCTCGCCTGCCGGTCGGCGCCCTGGGCAGCCCGGTGCCGGTGTACGAGGCCATCGCCCGGCAGTCCCTGGATTCGCTGCCGCGGATCCTCGCCCGTCCGCGGGCGACCGTGGCCTTCGGCGCCGATTCGCTCTTCCCGATCTATGTCGACGCGGTGGGCGCCGATGCCCCCGCCGCCGTCACCGTCCGCGTGCTGGGGGAAGGGGATATCGTCTCCTGGCAGAACCGGAGCGACCTTCCGGCGCGCGGATCCACCCGCAGCGCCACGCTGCCGGTTCCGGTGCACAACATGGGCATCGGCATCAACACCATCGAAATCAGTGCCGTCGGGCGTCCCGACACCGTGCGGACGCGGGTGCTGGTGAGCCTCGGCGATGACCTGCCGATCTCGACGTTCGAGGACATGGTGTCGTATCTGCGCTACTTCACCACCCCCGACCGGCTGGCGCCACTGCGCAACGCGACCCCTTCGCAGCGCAGCGCCGCCTGGGCGCAGTTCCTCAAGGACACCGATCCGGTGCCCGCCACGGCTGAACACGAGGGGCTGCGCGATTACTTTGGACGCATCCGCACCGCGAACCAGCGCTATCGCGATGAGGGCTCGCAGGGATGGCAGACCGATCGCGGCATCAGCTACGTCGCGCTTGGCGATCCCGACAACATCATCGACACCGGCCTGAACGATCCCAATGCGCGCGTGCGCCAGCAGATCTGGGAGTACCGCGAGCTGCGCATTCAGCTCGTCTTCATGGACCAGACGGGCTTCGGCCGCTGGCGCCTCAGCAACCAGCAGCGCGCGGAACTCGACAACGCGATTCGTCGCAAGCTCTCGCAGCAGCGCTGACCGCGCCGAGGGTGACATCGATGGCTGATGTCACCCTTCCCCCCGCGCCGCGGCTGTTTCTGGTCGACGGCTACGCGCTGATCTATCGCGCGTTCTTCGCGCTCATGCAGCGCCCGCTCACCACCAGCCGGGGTGAGAACAGCTCCATCGCCTGGGGCATCGCGAACTTCCTCAAGCGTCTGCTCAACACCCACAAGCCCGAGCTGCTGGGTTGGGTGCACGACAGCGGTGCGACCTTTCGCGACGAGCTCTACGCCGACTACAAGGCGACCCGCGAGAAGCTCGCCGACGATCTGCAGGCCGATTTCGACCAGGGGCTCGAGCGCGTCCTGCAACTGCTCGCCGCGTACGACATCCCCGTGCTCAGTGCCGAAGGCTTCGAGGCCGACGACGTGATCGGCACGATGGCGAAGAAGGGGGTCGAGGCCGGCTACAACGTCGTCATCGTGTCCGGCGACAAGGATTTTCAGCAACTCGTGCGTCCCGGGGTGTGGCTGCTCAATCCCGGGCGCGGGGGACCGGCCAGCGTCGAAGAGAGCTGGGTGGGTGTCGAGAACGGCAGTGATCGGCTCGGCGTGCCACCGGAACGCGTCATCGACTATCTCGCGATCGTCGGCGATACGTCCGACAACGTGCCGGGCGTGAAGGGCATCGGCGAAAAGGGCGCCATCGAGCTGATCACCCAGTATGGCCCGCTCGAGAACATTCTCGCCCACGTCCACGAGATCACCAAGAAGCGTCCGCGCGAGGCGCTCCAGCAGTACGAGGCCGAAGCGCGCCTCTCCAAGCAGCTGGTCACGATTCACTGCGACGTGCCGGTCGCCCTCGACGCCGAGCAGCTCAAGGTCAATGCGCCGAACGTCGAGGCGCTGCGCGCGCTGTATCTCGAGCTCGAGTTCAACTCGTTGCTCAAGGACGTCGGGGGGAGCGCGACCGCGCCGGGGCCGGCCGAGGTGGCGCATCCGATCGCGAGTTCGCCCGCCGGTGACGTGGCGCTGCGCGGGCCAGCCTCACCGGGTCGGCCGTCGCCGCTGCCGGTGGCGACGGGCGAGAGCGGCGTGCCCGTACTGGCCGACGCGCGATACACCACGGTCGCCACGACGGACGCGCTCACCGCACTGCTCGCGCGGGTGCGCGAGGTGCCGTACATCGCGATCGATACCGAAACGATCACCGACGCCGATTCGCCCAACCCCGTCGACGCGATGCGCGCGCATCTCGTGGGGCTGTCCATCGCGGTCGCGCCCGGGGAGGCGTACTACCTGCCGTTCGCGCATCATCGCGATGATGGCAGTGGCAACCTCGCGTTGCTCTCCGGCGACGCCGGGATCGCCGGCCGCCGCATCAACGCCGGTGCGCCCGAGCCGGTGAACCTGCCGCCCTTCGCCAGCGACGCCTGCGCCCCGTTGCGCGCCATGCTCGAAGATGCGTCGGTGAAGAAGATCGCGCAGAACGCCAAGTACGACATGCTGGTGTTGCGTGGGGCGGGGGTGCGATTGGCCGGGCTCGAGTTCGACACGATGCTCGCGAGCTACGTGCTCGATCCGGGGCGTCGCTCGCATGGGCTCGATCTGCTCGCGCTCGAGTTTCTCGGTCACACCATGACGGCGTATGAGCAGCTGTGCGGCAAGGGCAAGTCGCAGCTGCCGTTCAGCGTCGTGCCGGTCGATGCGGCGCGCGACTACTCGTGCGAAGATGTCGACGTCACCATGCGACTGCGGGTCCTGCTCGAGCCGCTGCTCGTGTCGCATGACATGTTGGAGCTGTTGCAGGGCATGGAAGTGCCGCTCGTGAGCGTGCTCTGCGACATGGAATGGGATGGCATCGCCATCGATCTGGCCTGGTTCGAATCACTCAAGACGCGTTTCGCCGCCGAGCGAGGGCGCGTCGAACAGGCGATCTACGGGGAGGCGGGGCGCGAGTTCAACATCAACTCCAACCCGCAGCTGCGGACGGTGCTCTTCGACGAGCTCAAGCTGCCCATCAAGAAGAAGACGGCCACCGGGCCCAGCACCGATGCGAGCGTGTTGCAGGAGCTCGCCGAGGAAGGGCACACGCTGCCGACGCTGCTGATGGAGTATCGCGAGATCTTCAAGCTCGAAGGCACCTACATCGACGCGCTCCCCAGGCTCGTGCATCCGCGCGATCATCGGCTGCACACGTCGTACAATCAGACCGTCGCCGCCACCGGACGGCTGTCGAGCTCCGACCCGAATCTTCAGAACATCCCGATCCGGCGGGAGCTCGGCCGCGATATCCGACGCGGCTTCGTCCCCCGCAGCGGCTGGCGCCTCCTGAGTGCCGACTACTCGCAGATCGAGCTGCGCCTCCTCGCGCACCTCTCCGCCGACCCGGCGTTCGTCAGCGCGTTCCGGGCGGGGGGCGACATTCACAAGCAGACGGCCGCCATCATCTTCGGCGTCGATCTGCAGGACGTCACCAGCGAGATGCGCGCGCGCGCCAAGACGATCAACTTCGCGACGATCTACGGACAGGGCGCCCATGCGCTGTCGCGGCAATTGCGCATCAGCAACGCCGAAGCGAAGGCCTTCATCGAGACCTACTTCGAGCGCTTTGCCGGCGTGAAGGCCTTTCTCGATGGTTGTGTGGCCAGTGCGCGCGAGAAGGGATACGTGGAGACGCTCTTCAAGCGTCGCCGCTACATCCCCGAGCTCAAGGACCGGAACTTCAATATCCGTGCGTTCGGCGAACGCGTGGCCGGAAACGCCCCCATTCAGGGGTCAGCGGCCGATCTGATCAAGCTCGCCATGCTTCGGGTGCACGAAGCCCTCGGCCGCGAAGGGCTTGCCGCCCGCATGCTGCTGCAGGTGCACGACGAACTCGTGTTCGAGCTGCCCCCCGAGGAGGAGGGGGCGCTCCGTGCACTGGTGAAGCGCGAGATGGAGGGGGCGGCCGAGCTCAATGTGCCCCTGCTGGTCGAAATGGGCATCGGCACCGACTGGGTGGCAGCCAAGTCCTAGCCTGTAACCCGGATCCCCTTGCCTCGTCTCGCGAAGACCGGCGGGGACGGAACCCTTGCAAGATGCCACAAACGTCGGGCGCTGCGAGACTGTCACGCGGCCGCTCGACGTTTGCGGTTTTTGGAAGTAACTGAAATACAATGGTTTGCGCGTGTACCTGAACACGGCATCAGGGTTGCCATTGCATGAGTTCGACTGCGGGGGCATCCCGCGCCCCTCCCCATTTCCGGTTCGCCCCGGAAGCGCCCTGAGGATACGCAATGACATTCACTCGCCGGGCCCGCCAGGGCTTCACGCTGATCGAACTGCTGATCGTGGTCGTGATCATCGGCGTGCTTGCCGCCATCGCCGTGCCGAAGTTCCAGAACACCAAGGGAAAGGCGTACGCCAGTTCGCTCAAGAGTGACCTGAAGAACCTCTCCGCCATGCAGGAGAGCTACTTCTACTCGAACGAGACCTACTCGAACAATCTGGGCGCGCTGGGCTTTGCGCCCACGAATGGCGTCATCCTGTCGGTCGTCGAGGCCGACGGCCGTGGCTGGTCGGCCTCCGCCACGCACCCGGCGGCGTTTCCGCTCACCTGTGCCGTCTTCTACGGCCAGGCGGCGCCCCTCGCACCGGCCGTGGCCGAGGGCGTGATCAATTGCCAATGAGCGAGTAATGTGCGGGGGTGATTACCTCCGCCATCACCCGCGAATGACATCAATGCAGTCCCCGAACTCCCGCAGGCTCGTCGATCCCCCCCCGGGCGACGTCCTGCGGGAGTTCACGTTTGCGCATGGCTGTCAGGAGTTCCTGAAGCGGCGCGACGGCATGGTGCACGCCATGGACGGCGGCCTCTGGCTCCATCGTCATCGCTGGAAGGGGCGCCCGATGGTGCATCTCGTCAGCACCGACCGCGCGCGGCTTCTCGCGTATGGCGCAGCCATCGGCATGCCCGCCGATCGCCTGCAGTACAAGCCGCTCAAGGATCCGCGCACCGGTCAGCCGCGCGATGCCTGGCACTGGGATCTGGGTGGGCCCGTGTATCCGCCGCCGGATCCGCGCTACGCGCCACGGTGACTTTCCCGAGTGACCGCCACGCTCACCGCGCGGTACTGACCGCTCGCTCCAGCGCGGCGGCATCCGCACGAATGGCATCGGCCTCCGCAAGCAGCGCCTGCTGCAGCGCGGGATCCGCACGGAACTGTCGGTACGCGCCGGCCCGCTGACGCGCCCGGCGCGTGCGATCGCCATACCAGAGGTCGCTGCTCGCCGATGGGACCAGCGTGAGCAGAAACGCCAACGCCCACCACCAGCCAAGCGTGAGACCTACCAGGGTGGTCTGAATGGCATACGCGGCGAGTACGAGCACCAGTCCGATGACCAGCGTGTTCATGGCCGGCTCATCGCGCGACTGCACGTTGCGCAACGCGAGCCGCCGCGTGAGCTGAATGGGTACCCAGTGCGTGAGCCGACCCCAGAGCCCCACGGGGGCCAGTAGCGCGGCGTAACACGCTTCGCGCACGGCGAACCACGCGCCCGCGTGCGCGCCGCGATCAATCGCGATGTCGTGCACGTCGATCCGGAGCGCATCGAGCTGGGCACGATACGCCCGGACGCGCTGCTCGAAGGCGGCGGCGCGGTCGACGAGCGTGGGATCCTGACCGGCGCGCACCGCCGCGAGCCCGCGGTCGAGTCGGCGAATGACCGACAACACCGTGCCCAGCGGCGTGGCGCCATCGGACAGCTCGCGCGTGGGTTCGAGCAGCGGCGCCAGCGTGCGCCCCACGATCTGCACCCGATCGGCGTCTTCCGCGCTTGCGAAGTTGAGCGTGACCGCCTCGAGTCGTTCCTGCACCAGTTGCGTCAGGGTGGACACGCTCACCGACGCGGCCCGCAGCGCATCCACATCGAGCGGCTCGCCCACCTGCAGGAGAATCCGCGAGCGGGGCGCTTCCTTGCGCTCGAAGAGCAGCCCCACCGGCACGATGCGGATGCCTCGCACGCCGCGATCGGCCGCATGCATCGCCATGCGCGCAAGCCCCGTGCGCAACGGCGCCATGCGCGGATCATCATGACTCTTGCCTTCCGGAAACACCACCACGGCGGCGTTGCCCGCGAGGGCGTCCGCCACCGCGTCGAAGCTCGCCGCGTTGCGCGCGGGATCGACCGTGGCGTCACCGCTGGCGATCTTCGCCTCGTCCGCGGCGCGTCGCAGCGGCACCACGCCGGCGGCGCGGAGCAATCGCGCGAGGAGCGGATTGGCGAAGATCGTGGCCTTCGCCGTGAAGTGCACGCGACGTGGCACGCTCGACGCCACGACCAGCGCATCCACCAGGGCGTTCGGATGGTTCACCGCCAGGAAGATCGGCCCGTCGGTTGGCACGCGCTCGAGCCCGGTGACCGTGAGCTGCTGGTAATACCAGCGAAGCGCCACGCCCACGACGGGCTTGAGCAGCGTATACGGCAGTGGCGGGCGTGCCATCCAGTGGCTCGTGCGAGCTCAGGCCATCGCCGTGCGCTCATCGGCCTCGCGCGCGGCCTGCTCCCCCGCCTGCACGTTCACCATCGAGAGCAGCGCACCGCCCACGACGAAGAAGGCAATGACCCAGAGAATCGCGTCGCGGCTGCTGCCCGTGCGATTGAGGACGATGCCGAACACCAGCGGACCCAGAATGCCACCGAACTTCTCGAACACGGAGTAGAAACCGAAGAACTCCCCACTCTTGTGCTTGGGCACCATGCTCGCAAAGAGCGAGCGGCTGAGCGCCTGCGTGCCACCCTGCACCATGCCCACCAGAATCGCGAGCCCGTAGAACTCCTTCGCGGTGTGAATGCCGTGCGCGTACACGCAGATGCCGGTGTACGCGATCAGTCCGAGGAGCACCGACAGCTTGGCCCCCAGCTTCGAGGCGATGGTCCCGAAGGCGAACGCGAACGGAATGCCGATGAACTGCACGAGCAGAATGGCCTTGATCATGTCGGCTTGCGGCACGCCGATCTCTTCACCGAACGGTGTGGCCATCTTCACGATCGTCTGGATGCCGTCGTTGTAGATGGTGAAGGCCAGCATGACGAGAAATGCCTGCTTGTAGTCGCGGAACTCGCGCAGCGTCTCCCCAAGGCGCGTGATGGCGGCCCCCACCGGATTGCTCACCGGCGCCTCGTCGGTCTCGAGCATGCGCGGCGGCTCGGCGACGGTGCGAAACACCGGCAAGCTGAAGAGCAGCCACCAGACACCGACCGACACGAACGCGAGGCGGGCCGGGAGACTCGCCTGGCTTGGTGTGAGATCGGGGCCCGTGGGCAATCCGATCAGCGACGGATTGCTGATCCACGCGAGGTTCACCGCCAGCAGGATGCCGCCGCCGATGTACCCCATCGCGTAGGCCGCCGTAGAGACGCGATCGATCTCGTCTTCACTCGCGATGTGTGGCAGCAGCGACTCGTAGAACGTGAGACTGCCGGTCGCGCCGGCGAGTGACAGCACGAACAACGTCGACGCGAGCAGGATCTGCCCCTGCCCGATGAAATACATGCCGGCCGTGGCGAAGACACCAATCATCATGAACACCGCCATGAACCGCTTCTTCGCCGCCTTGAAGTCGGCCACCGCGCCAAGCACGGGCGACAAGAGGGCAATGAGCACGGCGGCGATGGTGTTTGCCCAGCTGTAGCGCTCGGTCGCCTGGGGGGCGGTCAATCCGGCGCCCGCGACGCGGATGAAGAAGATCGGGAAGACGGCCGTGGTGATGACGGTCTGCATCGACGAGATCGCCCAGTCATACATCGCCCAAGCGCGCAGTTCAGGCCGGTGAAGACCGAGCGCATACAGCAAACCGGAGGGGCGGGGGCCCGGAGCGGCCGGCGTGGAAGCCATTGGCGAGAAGCGAAGTGTGAGGAAAGGCGGGATCCGGGCGTATGTTCTGGACCGGTGAGGTCGCTGTCCAGTACGTCAGGTGACAGATTGAGAGTCATGTGGCGCAGAAACCTCCTCGGCCTGTGCATCTGCGCGGGCGCTGCTCTGAGCGCGTGCGACCGTCGTGACACTCCGGCCACCGGCGACTCGTCCGGCGCGAGCCCCACGGATCGGCCAACCGATAGCCTCGTCACCGAGGTGACCGCCAGCGGCTGGGACGCGGCGGCGGGGCCGTTCGTGGTGCTGCCGACCGTCGATGGCGGCATGATTGCCGGATCGCTGCTGCGACCCGAGGCGACGGAGCTCACGGTGGGGGACACCACCGGAGTCGGCGCGAGCCTGGGAGACGGTCGGCTCGAGCTCTTCTCGCGCGGAGGCAAGGTGGGTGTCGCGCGTCTGACCGTCGAAGGCGCCCCGCGAGTGGGGGAAGGGTGCACGGCGTGGCCGGTGGCCCGTCTGGCGACGGATCCCGGCTCCACCGTGTCGCCGTGGACCGCCGCCTTTGCCTTCGGGCGCGTGACGGCGGTGCCCCTCGATTCCATCGAGGGTCTCGTACCGCGCGACTCGGCGCAGCTCGCGGCCGATCTGACGCGCCTCGCCTCCGGGCTGCCCGACGACACCAGCGCGACCTTCCGCACCTTGCCCTATGTGGTGCTCCGTGCATGGCGCACGCGAGGGCTCGACAGCGGCTTTGCGGTTGCGACGCTCGTGCGCCGAGTCAACCAGGAAGACAATCCGCGCGAGGAGCGGGTGGTGATCGTCGTCAACACGCCGGGCACTGACCCGAAGCAGTGGACGATCGGGTGGCACGAGCGCGCGTCGGGGCTCGAGGAAGAGCTCGTGGTAGCGGAGCCGCTGCTCGCCTTTCGCGTGACGTCGTCGCCCAACCTGCATCTGCTCTTCGGTCGGGACGACGGCGTCGCGCTCGGCGCCGCGGTGCT
>JBDHVK010000054.1:0-22903 GCA_039809645.1 Gemmatimonas sp. | reverse complement strand
GATCGTGGCGGCGGCCCGGCGGCGAGCCTCGCGCAGGCCGGTCGCGGCTTCGGTGGCTTCGGCGGCGGCGCGCAGGGCGCGGGCGGCTGGGGCGTCATCGAAATCTTCGAGACCTACAACACCAAGGCGCCGGCCGTCACGCTCGACTGCGAAGACTACAGCCTCGTCTATCGCCTGGCCGAGAACAACCAGCACCCCATGGTGCGTCTCGACCTCGATGCGACGCTGCTTGGTGAGCAGCCGGTGTTCAACACCATCGCCACCATCAAGGGCACCGAGAAGCCCGATGAATACGTGATGCTCTCGGCGCACTTCGACTCGTGGGACGGTGGTTCGGGCGCGACCGACAACGGCACCGGCACCATGATGGCGATGGAAGCGATGCGCATCCTCAAGGCCGCGTATCCCAAGCCCAAGCGCACGATCATGGTCGGTCACTGGGCGAGCGAGGAGCAGGGGCTCAACGGCTCCACGTCGTTCACCGAGGATCATCCGGAAGTCATGAAGGGCCTTCAGGCGCTCTTCAATCAGGACAACGGCACCGGTCGCGTGCAGAGCCTCTCGAGCTCGGGGCTCACTGATATCGGTCGTCACCTCAAGGCGTGGTATCAGAAGCTTCCCGGCTTCTACACCGACAGCATGAGCGCGAACGTCGTGAGCTGGAGCTTCAACGACGTGCCGACCGGCAACCCCGGTGGCACCGACGGCGCGGTGTTCGCCTGCTACGGCACGCCGAGCTTCGGCATGGGTGCGGTGAGCTGGAACTACAACACGTACACGTGGCACACCAACCGTGACACGTACGACAAGATCGTGTTCGACGATCTCAAGCACAACGCGACGCTCGCCGCGATGATGGTCTATCTCGCGAGTGAGGACCCGGAGTTCATCAAGCGTGACCGTTCGCCGGGCACGTGGCCGGCCAACTGGCCCGCGAACTGCGGCAAGGCGCCGCGGAAAACGAAGCCCCGCTACTGAGCCCGATCAAGAGGTCGATCAAGGGGTCAGACCCCCTGATCGTTCCTCGGTCGCAAACGGGGCGCGCTCGAGAATCGAGCGCGCCCCGTTTTGCCTACCCCTTGGCCTGCCAGCCGGCGAGCTGTTTGCCGACCGGCAGCGAGCGCACGCGCACCCCGGTTGCGGCGGCGATGGCGTTCGCGATGGCCCCGCACGACGGCGGCACGCCCGGTTCGCCGATACCGCCGGGCGTCCCTTCACTCGGCACGAGCACCACGTCGATCGCCTTGGGCGTCGCGCGCATGCGGGCAACCTCGTAGTCGCGGAAGTTGCCCTGCAGCGCCTTGCCGGCCACGTACGTCATCTGACTGTACACCACATTGCTCATCGCCATGATGAACGCGCCCTCCATCTGGGCGCGCGCACGATCGGGGTTCGCGATGAAGCCCGCATCAACCGCCATCGTCGCGCGCGGGCACGTCACCGTGCCATCGGGAGCCACCTCCACCTCGGCCACCACCGCCACGTAGGTGAGGAAGCTGCGATGCATGGCAATACCGCGCCCGCGACCCTTGGGGAGTGAGCCACTGCGCCACCCACTCTTCTCGATCGCCAGCTCTACTACGCGACGTGCGCGCGCCGTGTCGAGCGGATGATCCGTCCACGTCGCCCCGTAGTTGCTCGCGGGCTTCACGAGCCCGGCCATTGAGAGATCCACGCGACGCGCCGGCCCGATCAGATCGAGCAGGAAGTCCGCACTGTCGCGCTTGGCCGCCTGCGCGAGTTCATCGACGAACGAGCCGATCGCGAACCCGTGGTGAATGGCGTTCACACTGCGGAACCAGCCGATGCGCGTGTGCGCCGGCGCCTCGCCGACCTCCACGCGCAGGTTGGGCACGTCCCACGGCACGTCGCTCGCCCCGTTCGTGAGCTCGTCGGCCTCGGCGCCCTTCACGCCCGGCGCGAAGGTCGCACCGATTGCCGGATAGGCCGATCGATGCAGCCACGCCGTGACCTTGCCCTTGGCATCGAGCGCCGCTTCGAGCCGATGCGCCGCGCACGAATGCAGATACGAATTCCGCAGGTCGTCTTCGCGCGTCCACTGCACGCGCACCGGCGCGTCAACCTCGCGCGCAAGCCACGCTGCCTCGCAGATGAAGTCGGGCTTGGACTTTCGCCCAAACGCGCCACCCAGCAGCGTGACGTGCACATGCACCTTCTCGACGTCCACCTTGAGATACTCGGCGATCGTCTTGCGCGCATCCATCGGGCTCTGCGTGGGCGCCCACGCCTCGAGCGCACCATTCTCCCAGCGGGCGATCGCGGCCACGGGCTCCATCTGCGCGTGCGCAAGATGCGGCATCCAATACTCGGCGCTCACCTTGCGCGTGGCGCCGGCCAGCGCCTTCGCCGCGTCGCCAACATTCCGCCCAGCCGCGCCTGGTTTGCGCACCGTGGCCATGAGCTGCGCCTTGTACGCCGCGCTGTCGTAGCTCGCGTTGGCGCCATCGTTCCAGGTGATCTTGAGCGCATCGCGCCCACGAATGGCCGCCCACGTGTTCGCCGCAATCACCGCCACTCCGCCGAGCGGCATGAAGCCCGCCGGTGTCTTGGACTCTGGCAGGCGTACGATACGCTCCACCCCGGGGATCGCCTTCGCCGCGCTGTCGTCGAGCGACACGATCGAGCCGCCCCACACTGGCGGCCGCGCAATCACGGCGACCTTCATGCCCGGCAAACGCACATCGCCGCCGTACACCGCCGTGCCGGTCGTCATCGGCACCAGATCGATGCCCGTCATCTGCTTCCCTTCCCAACGGCGCTCGGCGGGCGCCTTCACTCGTACGCGCGCCGGCGCCGGCATGGGCAGCGTACGCGCCGTCGCCACGAGTGCACCGAAGCGCACGCGCCGGCCCGACCCGGCGTGCACCACCTCGCCGTTCCTGGCCGCAACCTGCGCCACCGGCACACCCCACTGCTTTGCCGCGGCATCCTCCAGCAGCGCACGCGCCGTCGCGCCGGCCTCGCGATAGCGATCGAGGAAATCGCGAATGCTCGTGGAGCCGTCGGTGTTCTGGCTCCCGTACTTCTTCTCGTCGCCACCGGCCTGTTCCACACGACAGCGGCTCCAGTCGGCCTCCATCTCGTCGGCAATGAGCATCGGCATCGTCGTGCGAATGCCCTGTCCCATCTCCGAGCGATGGCACACGATGGTCACGATATCGTCTTCGCCGATGCGAATGTACGCCTGTGTTTCCCACGGCTCAGCCGGCACCAGTCCACCGAACCACTGCGCATCGAGACGACGTACCCCCACGGCACTGGCCGAGAGCACGAGCCCGCCGAGGCCGAGCAACTTCAGGAAGCCGCGACGCGAGTCGTCAGCGCCCACCGGAGCGTCGTCCGGCGCCAACGCACCGAGCCAGGGGAGTCGGGTGCGCGCGCTCACTTGGTCTTCTCCTTGTCCATCTGCGCGGCGGCCTGCCTGATGGCTGCCCGAATACGCGGATAGGTGCCGCAGCGGCATAGATGCCCGTTCATCGCCGCGTCGATGTCGGCATCACTCGGCTGCGTGTTCCGCGCAAGCAGCGTAGCGGCCTGCATGATCTGCCCGCTCTGACAGAATCCGCACTGCGGCACGTCCACACTCCGCCACGCCACCTGCAGCGCATGCTCCCCGGTCGGGTGCAATCCTTCAATCGTGGTCACCGTCGCTCCGGCGAGCGTCGACATCCGTCGCTGACATGCTCGAACCGGCGCGCCGTTCACATGCACCGTACACGAGCCACACTGGGCGATGCCGCAGCCATAGTGGGTGCCGGTGAGCCCCAGTTCATCGCGAAGGAACCAGAGCAGCGGCATCGTCTCATCGCCGCTGAAGTTCCGGGAGGTGCCGTTGACGGTCAGTTGCAGCATGCGGGATGCGTCCGGTTGGCTTGTGGTGCTATTGTCGCGCGCTTCGGACGGAAACACTAGGGCGCGGGTGGCGCGACAACGAACGAAGAGGGGGACACCGCACGAGGATCCTCTCCGCGGAGGCCCTCGTCAGTTGTCCCCGACCTCGTGAGATCTCGCGCCAAAGGCGCCCTCAGCCCCGCAGCATCCCCATCACGGTCCCAATCAGCTCCGAGCTGTTCGAAGGCACCGCGCCTCCCGGCGTAAGCTGATTCACGAGCTCCGGCAGCACCGACGCCAGCCCGCCGGCGGCCTGCTGCGTGGAGACGCCCGCCTGCGACGCCACCGCGGCGACGGCATCATGCCCCAGCACGCGCTCCAGCTGCCCCGCGGTCACCGGCGCATTCGCTCCCGTTCCGATCCACGACTGCACCAGGTCACCAAGGCCGGCCTGCTGAAATTTCGCCACCAGTCCGTCGATCCCGCCGTGCTGCTGCAGCACCGACACCGCGGCCGCGAGCAACCCATTGGTACTCCCCTGCCCGCCGAACTGCTTGAGCAAGCCACCAATCATCTGAGCGGCGTCGCCGTTCTGTCCGCCCAGCAGCGATCCCGCCACATTGCCGAGTGCGCCGTCGAGAAGTCCCATGAAGTGCTCCGGTACGAGGAAAGCGATGTTTGCAAAGGCACGGGCGGCGCCGCGACATCCTGACGATATCTTGAGGCAGCCTCCCACTCGTTGAAGTGTAGCCTCTCACCCGTCGACCTGCGGCCCCGTCGTGGCCGTTCGGGTCCCCACCGGTACCGGCCATGGCCCTCTCTGCGCAGGACGCGTCCACCATTCTGGCCATCGCCAGCCTCGCCGCCGTGGCCGACGGCGCGCAGGATCAGACCGAGCAGGCGCGCATCATCGACACCGCCACCACGCTGGGCCTCGCCAATCCTGGGGAGATCCTGGGGCAGGTCGAATCCGGCGCACTCACGCTGCCCGTGCTTGCGGCGCGGCTGTCCACGCCAGAGGCTCGACAGCTCGCCTACGACACCGCTGCCGCCGTCTGCCACGCCGACGGATGGATCAACCCCAGTGAGGGCGCATTCCTGCGACAGCTCGCCTCCGCGGTGCAAGTCGATACCACGGCCACCGATCGCACAGTGGCCGATATCAACCGCGCGACGGCTGAACCGTCCAGCGCGCCCTCCACGGAGCTCGACGACTACATCCTCGACCAGGCCATCGTGACGGCCGGTCTCGAGATTCTGCCGGACCGCCTGGCAAACCTCGGAATCCTGCCGCTGCAACTGCGCATGGTGCAGCAGATCGGCGCTCGCCATGGGCAGCAACTCGACGCGAATCAGGTGAAGGATCTGGCGGCGACCCTCGGACTGGGAGCGGCGGCGCAGGTCCTCGAGTCGGTCGTGCGTCGCACCTTGGGCGGACTGGCCGGCGGACTGCTCGGTGGTGCGCTCGGCGGCCTCATCGGTGGGACTGCCGGCTCAATGGCCGGTCTCGCCTCCGGTGCGGCGGTGACGTTTGCGGCGACCTACGCGCTGGGCCACGTGGCCGATCAGTACTACGCGCAGGGACGTGAACTCTCGACGGCGGATCTGAAGACGCTCTTTGCCCGCTTCCGCGCCGAAGGGGAAACGCTGTTTCCCCGCGTCGAAGCCCGTGTGCGCCGTGCGGCGAGTGGCGGCTCACTCACCGACCTGCTGCGCTCGGTGACGCGCTGACCATGCGAGTCGCCCCCATCGCCCTCGCGGCGCTCATGGCCGCCCTCCTCGTCGTACGCGCCGAGGCGCCGGCAGCCGATACGGTCGGCGCTCGGCAGGCCACGCGCTTTCTCCCGGACAGCACGCCCGAGGGCGCGACGTGGCTCAAGGGGAATACGCACACGCACACCACGAACTCCGACGGCGACACGCCACCGGCGGAGGTCGCGCGGTGGTATCGCGCGCACGGCTACCGATGGCTCGTGCTCTCCGATCACAACGTGTTCACCAATCCGGCAACCCTCGCATCACTGCAGGATTCCACGTTTGCGCTGATCCCCGGCGAGGAAGTCACCACCGGCTTTCAGAAGGCCGCGGTGCACGTGAATGCGCTCGACATCACGCGTGTCATTCCCGCGCCGAAAGACTCCACGCTGCTCGGCACTGTGCAGAAGGCGGTCGACGCGATCCGTGCGGAACAGGCCGTGCCTCATGTGAATCACCCCAACTTTCTCTGGAGCATCGACACCACCACGCTGCTCAAGCTGCAGCGTGATCGGTTGCTCGAGATCTTCAACGGGCACCCCACCGTACACAATGCGGGCGGTGGCGATCGCCTGGGCATGGAGGCGGTGTGGGACGTGCTGCTCACTCGCGGCAAACGCATGTACGGCATCGCGGTCGACGATGCGCACCACTTTCAGGGTGAGTTCGCGGTGAATCGGGCGAACCCCGGTCGCGGTTGGGTCGTCGTCCATACGACGGCGGCGACACCGCGCGCCATCGCCACGGCGCTCGACGCCGGTCAGTTCTACGCCAGCACCGGACCGGTACTCGCGGATCTGCGCGTGACCGACCGCACGCTGGCGTTCCGCATCGTGCCCGAAGGTGACTTCAAGTACACGACGCAGTTCATTGGCGCCGGAGGCGAGGTGCTCAAGACCGATCGCTCGCTCACCCCGTCCTACACGCTCGTCGGCACCGAGCGCTACGTACGCGCCAAGGTCGTCGACTCCGGCAATCGGCCGGCGTGGACTCAGCCCTACTTTACTTCCCGTTTCATCGAGACCAGCAGATAGGGGCGCCGGCGGCGCCCCAAGCCCTCCCCAGCAGACCCGTCGTCCGGCCCGTATTCTGAGGTCATCCCCTCGTACGGAGCCCCCGCATGTCCCTGCTGCACCGCGCCGGCCGCCTGGTCGGTCTCCTTGCCCTGACCACCGCCTCCGCGCGCGCCCAAGTCGGGCCGCAGTCCAGGCAACCCGACGAAGGCCGCGTCACCAAGGCCAATTGGGCACTCGCCAACCGGTTCACCGCTGCGGCGTTGCGCCCCATCACGTACACGCAGGTCGTGCAGCCGCGCTTTCTCGGCAAGACTGACAGCATGTACTACTACTGGAAGGATCGGAACGGCGTCCGCTTCATCCTGTACGTGCCGAGTCCCACCGGCGGCAGCAAGCGGTTGCTCTTCGAGCCGAGCAAGCTGGCCGAACAGCTCACGATGCTCAGCAAGAAACCGTACGACGCCACGAACCTGCCCTTCCAGAGCGTCACGTTCCTCAAGAACCACAAGGCGTTCCGCTTCAATGTGGACACGACGCGCTACGAGTGGACGCTGGCGACGGAGCAGCTCAAGAGCCTCGGGCGCGTGCAGCGTGGTGCACCACCCGCGAGCGACGAAGAGGTCGAACAGGGTGGCCGTGGCGGTGGTGGTGGCGGCGGCTTCGGTGGCGGCGGCGGACGCGAGTTCCGCAACTATAACCCCGACAGTTCGGCGTTCGTCTTCGCCCTCAACCACAACCTGTACTACGTGGAGAAGGGCAAGCCCGACACGCTCAAGATCTCGACCGACGGCGAAGAGAATTACTCGTTCGGCGCGCGCGATACGACCGAGAATCGCCGACAGCTGAATGCCCTGAACGGCGGTGGTGGTCAGCAGGACGGCGAGAACACCGACGACCAGACCGACAACGCTGGCAACGAGATGCGCGTGCGCCCCGCCGGCACCTGGTCACCCGACGGCAAGAGCTTTTCGTTCGTGCGTCGCGATCAGCGCAAGGTGCGTGATCTCTACCTCGTGAACGTGCTCGCCAATCCGCGCCCGGTGCTGCTGCACTACAAGTACACGATGCCCGGCGAAGAGAACGTGGCGCGCACCGAGCTCTGGGTCTATCGCCGCGGCGACAAGGCCATCAAGCAGCTCAATGTGGCCAAGTGGAAGGACCAGACGCTCTCCGACGTGCACTTCCCCGTGAGCGGCGACAAGGTGCGCCTCGTGCGTCGCGATCGTCCGCAGCGCGCGGTGGACTTCATCGAGGTCGACGTCGCCACCGGTGCCATCAAGGTCCTGCTCACCGATGCCGTGGAAGGCGCAGCCATCGAACCCAAGAACGTCGCGTATCTCAAGAAGGGTGGCGACTTCCTGTGGTGGAGCCAGAAGACCGGCTGGGGCATGTACTACGTGTATGGCTTCGACGGCGGCGAAAAGATGCCGCTCACCACGGGCCAGTGGAATGTGAGTGGCATCGCCAAGATCGACTCTACGACCGGCACTGTGTGGGTGATTGGCCAGGGCCGTGAACCCGGCGAACAGCTCTATCAGACGCACCTCTACAAGGTGAACGGCAACGGCACCGGACTGACGCTGCTCGACGCCGGCAATGCCCATCATGCCATCGCGCTCGGTGAAGGCGGTGGTGGCAGTGTCGTGTCGCCCACGGGGCGCTACGTGTACGACAACTTCTCGCGCATGGACCTCGCGCCGCAGAGCGTCGTCCGCGATGGCCTCACCGGCAAGCAGCTCACGAAGCTCGAGGAGATGGATCTCTCCAAGCTCAAGGAGCTGGGCTTCGCCATGCCGAGCACGTTCAGCGTGAAGGCGGCGGACGGCGTGACGGAGCTGTTCGGCAATCTCTGGAAGCCGATCGACTTCGACAGCACGAAGTCGTATCCCGTCATCGTGTATGTGTATCCGGGCCCGCAGACGGAAGGGCTCACGACCGGCTTCAGCGTGCGGCAGCCGCTACTTCAGCTCGCGCAGCTGGGCTTCATCGTGGTGGAAGTCGGGCATCGCGGCGGGTCACCGCTGCGCTCCCTCGCGTATCATCGCTACGGCTACTTCAACATGCGGGACTACGGGCTGGCCGATAAGAAGGCGGCGCTCGAGCAGCTCGCCGCGCGCCACAGGTTCATCGACATCGACAAGGTCGGCATCTTCGGCCACTCGGGAGGTGGCTTCATGACCGCCACCGCGATGCTCCTGCCGCCGTACAACGAGTTCTTCAAGGTGGGTTGGTCGGAATCGGGGAACCACGACAACAACATCTACAACCAGAACTGGAGCGAGTGGAACCACGGCGTGAAGGTCGTGGCCAAGGCCGATACGAGCCGCGGTGCCGCACGCGGTGGGGCTGCCGCCACCCAGCGTCGCGGCGGGCCCGCCGGCGGCGGCGCGCGTGAAGTGGTGCAGGACTCCACCAACGCCGACCAACTCCGCTTCGACATCAAGGTCCCCACCACGTGGGAGCTCGCCCCGAACCTCAAGGGCAATCTCGCCCTCGCCACCGGCGATCTCGACAACAACGTCCACCCCGGCAACACCATTCGCCTCGCCGATGCGCTCATCAAGGCGAACAAGCGCTTCGACCTGTTCATCTATCCCGGACAGCCGCATGGATACCGCGACACGGGGCCGTACAACCAGCGGATGCTCATGGAGTATTTCGCGGAGCATTTGCTCGGCGATTACTACCGGGGGAACGGGGAGATCAAGTAGGAGTGTAGTTTGAACCGATCAGTCGTGGGTTTCGGGTTCTAAGTGATGGGTCTTGGGTGAACCGCGGTTGACCCACAACCCGCGACCTAGAACCCGAAACCCACGACTGATCGGTTGCACTCGACTAACTTGAGGCATGCTCCAAGAAGCAAGAATCGAGTCCATCGCCCACATCATCCAAACCGCCATCGCCCCGGTCTTCCTCTTGACCGGTATTGCGTCGATGCTGGTGGTGATCACGAATCGCCTGGCCCGCATCATCGACCGAGCGCGACTCCTCGAGGGGCACCTGCCCGACCTGACGGGCGAGCATCACGTGATTGTCGGCGAGGACCTGCGCTGGCTCTCGCGGCGCGCGCGGCACATCAATCGCGCGATTGCGATGTTCACGTTCGCCGCACTGCTCGTGTGCGTGATCATCGCGACGCTGTTCGTGAGCGCGTTCATCGCGACCGACATCTCACGCGTCGTGGCCACGCTCTTCGTCATGACGATGGCGGCGCTCATTTACGGACTCGTGAGCTTCTTGCGCGAGGTGTACCTCGCCACGCGATCGCTGCGCATCGGGCCGCACTGAGCGCGAGCAGCGGAAACCGGTCAGAAAAGAGGCGGGCCACCAGATGGTGGCCCGCCTCTTTTTTCAGTTCCTGAAGAACCGCGGCTTAGGCGCGGAGCTTCACGACCTGCTCGGCCGCGGGGCCCTTCTGGCCCTGAACGATGTCGAACTCGACGCGCTCACCCTCGGCCAGGGTGCGGAAACCGCCGCCCTGAATGGCCGAGTGGTGGACGAAGCAATCCTTCGAGCCGTCGTCGGGCGTGATGAAACCAAAGCCCTTGGCATCGTTGAACCACTTCACCTTGCCGGTCGTACGCATGGCACTGCTCCTGTTGCTGTGTGTTCGGAGTCCGGCCCTGCCGTACGCACCGAGCACTCGTGTTGGTTCGCGGACGAAACCCCCGCGCGGGTTGCATCCATTGTGCGATGGATGCCCTGCATTGCGTCCGAAAGACGACCACGAAAAAAGGGACCCGCTGAAGTGCAGGTCCCCGAAGTCGCCCGCATTCACACGTTGTTCCCGCGCCCGTGGCGCGCCCATCTTCTTCAAATGCCCCTAGACGGTAGCCCCAACCCGGCAGGGTGTCAACAGGCAAATTGGCGAGCCCGGCTGTCTGTCAAGTGGTGAGCTAACTCCCGTTCCAGCTTTGGGTTGCTTCCCCGAACTCACGAGCCTGCCGACGCGCCCGCGTCGCCTCCGTCCAGAGCTCCCGGAGCAGCACCACCCACACCACCGTCATCACGATCGCCTTCCCCTTCCACTCCACCAGGTAGGCTGCGCGGAAGGCCTTCGTCGTCAGGTCACTCGCCACGAGCGATCCCATCACCACACCAAAGGCCAGCAACCCGTCGCGCCAGCGTGCCCTCGGCATCGACACCCACCAGATCCCGAGGGCCGCCATCCCGATCACGTAACTCGGCGATTCGGCGTTGTGGTTGAAGATGTTCGAGAAGATCAGGAGCAGCGCCAGCAGCAGGCGCCGCACCGTCGCGTCGTGCCACGCACTCCGCGCCACGGCGCCGGCCGCGAGGACGATGGCCAGTCCTGCCCCCTGCAGGGCCACCCCGTTCACCGCGTAGCCCCGCTGTTGCAGCAGACCGCCGATCCACATCTGGGGATGCCGCAGGCGGTCCAGCTCCTGCAGGTGTCCGTACGAGCGATACTGCGCCAGCAAACCGCTGGGCGACGTCACCAGCAGCGGCAGCAGCAGGAACCCCACCGACAGCCCGGCGCTCCAGAGCAGAAAGCGCCACCATCGTCGGTCCATGATCCCCATGAGTCCCGCCGCCCCTGGGAAGATCTTCACCGCGGCTCCGCTGACCACGGCGAGCGCACCGCCGGCAACCCCCGGCCCCTCGAGACTCGCGAGCGTCGCGATCATGAGCCCGGCCACGAGCCCGTTGCTCTGCAGGTTCTGCATGGCCCCCAGTGCCTCGAGCAGACACACCGCGAGCACGACCGCACCGCGTTCGGGTCCCACCAGCGCCCGCACCGCCCAGCAGAGCACCAGCGTATTCAGCAGGTTCCAGCCGATCAGCGCCGGCCAGAGCGGCAGCAGCGAGAAGGGGGCGAAGAGGAGCGCGAAGGTCGGCGAGTACTTGTAGAGGTCGAAGTGCTCGGCCGGATACGGCACGTACAAGTCGAGCCCCGCCACCAGGTGGTGAAACGCGCTTCGGAAGATCAGGAAATTGTTGATCTGCGCCCCCGAGACCAGCCGCTGCACCCCCACCACCAGGGCGGCCAGGAGGTGCACGGACAACAGAATGGGCCAGGCGCGTCGCTTTACAGTGGGGAGCATCGGTAGCACAATCTTAAGCAGGTCCACAGCCCGTTTTTGCATCCCCCACCGAGCATTTGCGCCGATGAAAGAGAATCAGCTGAAGGCCCTGCTCAAGAAGACCCAGCAGAAGGCATCGCAGACGAAGAAGCCCGCCCGTCAGGCCTACGATTCGACCCTCGAGGCCACGCGCGGCACCAAGGACGAGCTCCCCGGCAGCGACGCCGAGGGCATCTTCAAGGAGATGAAGCGGCGCGAGTTCTGATTCCGCGCGAAACTGCCGCGGGGTTGGCCCGCGTACGACCGGCATGACCATCGCCGATCCCGATTTTCTCGCCCTGCAGCGCGCCGTGGCGGGCCGCTTCTCCCTCGAGCGCGAGCTCGGCCGAGGGGGCATGGGCGTTGTTTTTCTGGCGCGCGATGTCCAGCTCGAACGGCCCGTCGCCATCAAGCTGCTTGCGCCGGCGCTCGCCGCGCGCGATGACATGCGCCGTCGGTTCCTGCGCGAAGCGCGTCTCGCCGCTCAGTGCTTTCATCCGCACATCGTCCCCATCCACGAAGTCGCCGAGCACGGGCCGCTCGCCTGGTTCGTGATGGGATATGTCGCGGGCGAGTCGCTCGCCGACCGCTTGCGACGTGCCGGCCCGCTCCCGACCGATGCGGTTCGGCGCCTCGGCCGCGAAATCGGATGGGCGCTGGCCTATGCGCACGAGCGCGGCGTCGTGCATCGCGACGTGAAGCCCGAGAACATCCTCCTCGAAGACGGCACCGATCGCGCCCTCATCGCCGACTTCGGCATTGCCGTGACCTCGAGTGGCCCGCACGCCTCCGGTGAAGTGGCGGGCACGGCGCGCTTCATGGCACCAGAGCAGGCCGTCGGCGATGCGATCGACGGACGCGCCGATCTGTACGCACTTGGCGTCACCCTGCATCTCGCTGCCACAGGACAGTATCCGGAGCTACGCACGGCGGCGGTCCCAGCCGCGTCCGCGGGAGCCAGTGCCGTGGTCCGCCGCCGCGATGCGCTGCCCATCGAACTGCGCGACGTGATCGACCGCTGTCTGGCGCTTGATCCCGCGGAGCGCTTTTCGGATGCGCCGGCCTTTGTGGCGGCTCTCGAGACGGTGCCGCAATCGCCGGAGTTGCCGGCGGCGGCGCTCGAAGTGCGCGCCGCCGCCGGCGCCACCCGCACCCTCGTCGAATGGACGGCGGCGATGGCCCTCGCCGCCGTCTGCATGGTGGCCGGCGAAGAGTCGGGGTCGTTGGGGCGCGGGCTGATGGCGGGTACCGCACAGGCCATCCTGCTCTTCATGGGCGGCGCGACCGTCGCGCGTGGCGTCGAAACGCTCGTCCTCGCACGACGCGCCGCCCGCCGACACGTTTCGGACGCGGAACTCGCCAGCGCGCTCGCGCCGAATGACACGACGGCGATGCCGCGCATGCGTCCGCTGCTGAGCGGCGCCCTGATCGCGGTCGGTGCGGCCCTCGCGTTCTCGCAGAACGCGGTCGAGAACCTCGGATGGGAATGGACCGAGTTCCTCGGCGCCGTCGTTACATGGATGCTCCCGTCGATTCTGATCCAGCGCTCGATCGACAACCTGCTGCGCGCCATCCCCCGCGACAGCTGGTTCACGCGTGCGCCGCGCAACTGGGCGGCGCACGTCGCCCGGTGGGTCGGCGCCCGGCGCACCCGGGTGACCGATTCGGCCCCAAGCTTCGCCGCCACCGAACTGCGCCTTGGCCACGCCGCTGGCGAGATCTTCGCGCGCCTCCCGCATACCCAGCAGCAGGCCCTGCGCGCACTCCCGGCCGCCACCGCGCGCCTCGCCGAAAACGCCGTGGCCCTGCGCGCCGAAGTGGCCCGCATCTCGGGCGAGCACCGGGCACTCCGCCGTGCCCCGGCGACCGCCCCCGCGCGTGCGCAGGCGCTCGAGCAGAAACGAGTGTAGGTCGCCCGGAAGCTCGAAAGCACCGTCGCGGCCCTCGAAGCCATACGTCTCGATCTGCTCCGCCTCGAGTCGGCGCCGACGCTCCCCGGACAGCTCACCGAGGACCTCGACGTCGTCCGCGATCTGCAACGGCACGTCGACGCGCAAGCGGAGGTGCACCGCCTCCTGCGTCACCACTACCCTCTCGCGCCTGAGCCAACGCCGGTGTGAAATTGGAGGCGTGCGTTTCCTGTTGCGCGCGCGCGCCCTCTCCCCCGTACTGCTCTCAGCGACGCTGCTGACGGCGTGCCTCACGACCGAACGTCCGGCCGTGACCGACTCGGCGCGCCCGAGTGCCAGGGTGGCCGCGCTTCCGTCCGCCGGCGAATGGCAGAACGGCGACGAACACATCACGTTCACCGCCGAAACGCGCGACAGCCTCACCGAGGTCACCGAACAGGTGGTCTTCGGCACCGACGGCACCGCGCAGCGCACCCTGCAGCTCACACCATCGGGCGTGCTGCGCCGCTACACCGAGTCGCGCCGTCAGACGGCCCAGTCGTCCAGTCGATCACCCACCCGCATGCAGGTCGATCTGACGCTGGAGTTCACCGGCGATTCCGTCACCACGCGCCTCAAGCGCGTGGACGGAGTCGAGGCGCCGATTCGTGACTACGAGATCGATGCCGCGCGCAAACACGCGGCCGACTTGCTCGCGCAATTTCGCGCGGGCTCCACTCCTCCCATGCGGCCCTGAGCCGCCGACCATCCCGTGACTGACTTCGAAACGCTGGGCGCCTTCTACCTCGGTAAGCGCTATGACCTCGCCGCCAGGCAGCGCCGCGAGGACTATGTGCTCTACGATGCCAAGGACCTCACGACGCACGCGGTCATCATCGGTATGACCGGAAGCGGCAAGACTGGCCTCGGTGTCGATCTCATCGAGGAAGCACTCATCGACAAGGTGCCGGTCATCGCGATCGACCCCAAGGGCGATCTGGGAAACCTCGCGCTGCGCTTCCCGAGCCTGGCCGCCAGCGACTTCCGCCCGTGGGTCGATCCGCAGCAGGCGAGCAACGCCGGCGTCACCCCAGATGCGTTCGCCGAGCAGCAGGCAGCAGCGTGGAAGAACGGTCTCGCCGGCTGGGGGCAGGACGGCACGCGCATCCAACGCCTGCGTGACGCGGCCGACGTGACGATCTACACGCCGGGTTCCACTGCCGGCAGGCCCCTTTCGCTGCTGCGCGCGTTCGACGCTCCGCCGCAGAGCACGCGTGATGATGCCGAGGCGCTGCAGGAGCGCGTGAGCGCCACGGCAACGTCGCTGCTGTCGCTGCTCGGCATTGAGGCCGATCCGATTTCGAGCCGCGAGCACATCCTGATCGCGAACCTGCTCCATCATCACTGGAGCGACGGCAAGAGCCTCGATCTGGCAGGACTCATCGGTGGCATTCAAAGCCCGCCGTTCAGCACCGTCGGCGTCATGCCGCTCGATACGGTGTTCCCGCCCAAGGATCGCATGGCGCTGGCCATGCAGCTCAACAATCTGCTCGCGGCGCCGGGCTTCCAGACGTGGATGCAGGGTGAGCCGCTCGACACGGCGCGTCTCTTCTATGATCCGAGCGGCAAGCCGCGCGGCTCGGTGATTTCCATTGCGCACCTGAGCGACGCCGAGCGGATGTTCTTCATGACGCTCCTGCTGTCGGACATCCTCGCCTGGGTGCGCTCGCAGCCGGGTACCGGTTCGCTGCGCGCGATTCTCTACATCGACGAGCTGTTCGGCTACATGCCGCCGGTGGCGAACCCGCCGAGCAAGGTGCTGCTGCTGACGTTGCTCAAGCAGGCGCGCGCCTTCGGACTTGGCGTGGTACTCGCCACGCAGAACCCGGTGGATCTCGACTACCGCGGGCTCTCGAACACCGGCACGTGGTTCATCGGCCGCCTGCAGACCGAGCGCGACAAGATGCGCGTGATGGAGGGGCTCGAGGGCGCGAGCAGTGGACAGGCGTTCGACAGGGCGGCGATGGAGCAGACCATCGCCGGGCTCGGCAAGCGCGTCTTCCTGCTGCACAGCGTACACGAACCGGCGCCGATCACCTTCGAGACCCGCTGGACGCTCAGTTATCTCGCGGGCCCCATGACGCGGGAGCAGATCAAGGCGGTGACCGCGGCGTCGCCGCTGCCCACCGCCGCGCCGAGCGCCACCGCCCCGGTCGCGAGTAACACCGGTGGCGGCATGGCCGCCGTAGACGCGTCTGCCAACACGCGACCACCGGTGCTGCCGGCCGAGGTGCCGCAGTACTATCTGCCCGCGGCCAGCGATGGCGCCGGTGCGCTCCAGTACCACCCCATGGTACTCGGCCTTGCCGATGTGAGCTTCAGCAATGCGAAGCTCGGGGTGACGGAGTCACGCCGTGTGGCGATGTTGGCCGGCGTGGATGATGGCCCGATTGCGCTCGACTGGACGAGCGCCGAGCGGATCGACCTTGACCCGTCGGCGCTCGAGAAGGCGCCAGCGGAGGGTGCCAGCTTCGCCACCGTGCCCGACGCGGCGATGAAGGCCAGGAACTACGCCGCCTGGGAGAAGACGCTGCAGAAGTTCGTCGTGACCAACGAGCAGGTGGAGCTCTTCACGAGCCCCACCTACAAGCTCACCTCGAATGTCGGTGAGAGCGAAGGCGACTTCCGCGCCCGGCTGCAGCTCCGTTCACGCGAGGATCGCGACGCGAAGATCGAGAAGTTGCGTGCGAAGTACGCCACCAAGCTGACCACGGCGCAGGAGAAGGTTCGGCGCGCGCAGCAAGCGGTGGAACGGGAATCGGCGCAAGCGTCGCAGGCCAAGATGGACACGGCCATCAGTGTCGGCGGCGCGATCCTCGGCGCGATCTTTGGCCGCGGCAAGATTTCCGCGACGACCGTCGGCAAGGTGGGAACGGCGGTGCGTGGGGCCGGGCGCGCGGCGCAGCAGAGCGGCGACGTCGGGCGTGCCAATGAAACACTCGCCGCGGCGCAGGCGCAGTACGCCGAGCTCGAACAGACGCTACAGGGCGAGATCGATGCGCTGGGCGCGAGCTATGACGCGCAGACCGAGACCCTCACCAGCACCGTCGTGAAGGCCAAGGCGAGCGATGTCCACATCCAGCTGGTCGGGCTGGCGTGGGTGCCATGGCGTCGCGATGCGAATGGCATCGCGAGCCAGGCGTGGCGGACCTGATCAGCGCCTACAGGGCGCTGAAGACGTACGCGGCGACGTACGCCAACAGGAAGGCCAACCCCGCCTCGCCGATGGACGGCTTGTCGAGGCGGATGGCCTTCACGCGGGCGATCTGACGGCGGAACGGCGGCATTGGAGTCTCCGAGGTGGGAGGGATACCACATGCGACGCCGCGAATTGCTCTGGGGTAACAGGGGGTTGGTGACCAAATTCCCATTCCCAAAACGAAAAACCCCGCCGTAACCGTGCGTTTCCGTGAAATCCGTGGCAAAACCACCAGCGCCACGGATTACTCGGATGCCGCGGATCATTTCGTCACAGCCCTTGGCATCACGTTCAACGCCCAGTCGAACTGGGACTGCCGCCGGAAGTACTTCCCGGCCTCCAGCTTCTCCCGGGCCTCGCCGTCGTACCACTGGGCCATGTACAGCCCGAACTCCTTGTGGTTGTTGGCAAAGTCGGAGAAGTAGGCGCTGAACACGGGGCTCAAGGTCAGCCCGTTCCGCTCCCACTTGTTCACGTCGGGGTACTGGGTCAGCCAGATGCGCCCCTGGTCCCACAGCTGGTCCACGAGCTTGGCGCCGGTGTACGCCTCGCTCCGCAGTGGTGGCGCGCCCTTCGCGGCGGCCACGATCGCGAAGTGCACGCGCGGCTCATGGAATTGCTTGCGCAGGATCCGGTGCTCGACTTCGTCGAGCGTCAGGGTGCGGCCGGCCGCGTGCACCAGGCGTTCGTTCCACGGCCCCTTGAGCTGCAGGAACCCGAGCGACTTGTTGATGTTCCGGATGGACACGCGTTCATGATGCTCGTTGATCAGCGCGATCGTGTACGCGTTGTAGACATTGATCCAGAACGCCAGCTGTTCGTCATCGCTCTGCTGGCGAAGGTCGGCCTTGGCCAACTGATCGAGATAGCGCGCGAACTCCGGCGTGCGCGCGAATGCATCGTAGTCCACGAGTCCGCCCACCACGTGCGCCTTGAGCAACCGATCGAACAGCGAATGGTCGATCTGCGCCCGCGCCGTGCGGGGACTGCCGAGTACCAGCGCCGCGACGAACGCGACGGCCCGCATTATTCTTCGCCCATGACCGCGAACTGGTTGCTTGGCACGTGGCGCCTCATGCGCGCCGATCCTTCCCTCGACTTCGCGCCGGGGGTGCGCATGGAGTTCCGGCCGGATGGCGCGTTGCACTACCATATCGATGTCGGAGGTCGGGATCAGGTGATTGGGCTGCGATACCGGGTGGACGGCGACATGCTGCACACCGACAATCCAGCCGCGCCGCACTCCATGAGTGTACGGATTCTGCACGGGCAGGGTGACATCCTGCACCTCGATTTCGCCGGCGCGCACGCGCTCCTGGTTCGCGAAGAACCGATCTCGACCTGAGCGCGGACTGTCTCCCGAAAATAGCAAAGAGGGCCGGGTTGGCCCTCTTTGATCGTGGGGGGGAGGCGAGGGGCGTATACGTGGGGCGTATACGTGGGGCGCAGACGTGGGGCGCAGACGTGGGGCGCAGACGTGGGGCGCAGACGTGGGGCGCAGACGTGGGGCGATAACGTTCTACGGATCTCGGCGGGCTAGGGGCCGTAGACAACCGGCGAGACGCCGTTGCGGATGTCCCTGGCGCCGGCGGCGACGCCGCTGCCGACCGCGAAGCCGGCGGTGAGGGCGGTGCCGATCCCCACCAGGGGGAGCACGGGCACGATCAGGGAGCCGACGACGAAGGCGGCGCCGCCGGCGAGCCAAGGGGCGATCCCCTTCTGAACCGCGTCCACGTAGCGCAGGCGATTGCGCACGAACTTGCGCGTCGAGCCGTGCAGCACGATCGCGACGAGCGTCGCGACGGCGAAGGACAGCAGGGCCATGATCATCGGGGGCCTCCAGGGAATCCGTATGGCGTCAGGAAACGTCCAGCTCTGCTCTCCTAACGACCACGCGGAACGGAGGTTTCAGCCCCGGCTCCGCGTGTCGTTCAGCCACGCTGGACGCCGGGCTCAGCGCCGGGCGGGCGGCTGCATCTTCGTGTACGTCTCCGGGATCGTGAACAGCGTGTTCGGGAGGCGCTTCTTCTCGATCCTGGTGACTTCGAGCATGACCGTGCCCTCCGCGGTAGTGATCCGGAGCGGAAAGCCCTGCGCCTCGACCGACTTCTGCCATGCGGGGGCGCCACCGCCCATGCCGCTCATCGGGTTGGTGAACGCGCCCAGCTCCTTCGACACGCACGCATCGCTGCTCTGCACGCCGGTCGGCGTGGTTGCGCTGATCGTGATGTGCTCGCACTTCGCGCCGGCGATCGTCTCGAACTTGCCGGTGTGCACGACCTTGACGTCGGTGGGCGCGTTCGCCTGCGCCTGCGCCCGGTTCGCCGACGCGGCGACATCCGCCATCGGCATTTCCATGTACGCGTTCTGCGCGGCCATCAGCACGTAGATCTTCTTCTCCGACGGCATCATCAGCATCGTCATGCCACCCGCCGGACCGCCCATGCTCATGCGCACGCGGCGCCCGCTGATGCTGTATTCGACCTCCTGCGTGCTCGGCGTCCCGGCCGCCGCCCCGGGGGCCACGCGCCCGCCCATCCGCATCGACACCACGCCTTCAAATGGTGGCTGCGCGCTGCTCACCACTGCACCACTCGCGAGCATCGCGCCCACCGCCGCCGTCCGCACCACACGCCGCATCACGCAATCCCCTTCCTGATGGCCTGGAGCACGAGCTCCGCGAATCGATCGATCTCATCCAGCGTGGTATACACGTTGGGCGTCACGCGGATCCCGGTGAACTCGGGATGTGTGATCGGTGTCTGCACGACACGGTACTGCCCCATGAGCCAGTTGCCGAGCTTGTCGTGCGCGAGGCCATCCACGTTGAAGAAGCCGATACCGCCGCCCCACTTGCTGTCGAGCGGTGTGAGCACCTTCACGCGCCCGTTGCCCTCGGCAAGGAGCCGCTTGGCCCAGCGATCGCGCAGATACACGAGGCGCGCCTGCTTGCGCGCCGCACCGATGGCGCGATGAAATGCGAGCGACACGGCGATGGCATTGTGGTTCGCCGCCGGATGCGTGCCGATCTCCTCGTACTTGCGGATGTCCTTCTCCTGCCCCGGGTTCGCCGCCATCAACGACCACGTCGATGGGATCTTGTCGCGTCGCACGTAGAGCATGCCGGTGCCGATCGGCGCCAGCAGCCACTTGTGGAGGCTGGTGCCGTAGTAGTCACACCCCAGCTCATCGCGCGTGAAGGGGAACTGCGCGAACGCGTGCGCCCCGTCTACGATGGTCTGCACGCCCTTCGCCCGCGCCATTGCCACCAGTTCCTTCACCGGCAGGATCTGGCCGGTGAGGTTGGTGATGTGCGTGATCTCCATGACCTTCGTGCGCGGGGTGATCGCCGCCGCAAAGGCGTCGACGATCTGCTGCGGATTGGTGCACGGCACCGGGAAGGAGATCTCCTTGAGCACGATCCGTTCGCGGGCCACACGCTGCTTCCACGCGTTGATCATGCGGCCGTAATTCTGATTGCTCACGACCACTTCGTCGCCGGCCTTGAGATCGATGCCGAAGATGCACGTCTCGAGTCCCTCCGACGCATTGCGCGTGATCGCGATTTCCTCGGGGTCGCATCCGAACTCGCGCGCGAGTTCGCGACGCACGACCTCGATCCGCGGCTCGAGGTCCCGCCACATGTGAATCACCGGCAGCTCGTTCGAATAGCGCAGGTCGCGCTCGAGCTGCGCCATCACATGGCTGGGCGCCGGTGAGCAGCCGCCATTGTTCAGGTTGATCCACGTCCGGTCGAGGTCGAAGGCCCGCTGCACGGGTTCCCAGAAATCCTCGTCGGCGGCCACGGCGGCGGCCTCAGCCGCCGTCCCCTGCCACGGCGCGGCGTCGGCCTCGAACAAGGCCCGACCGCGGCTCCTGGCGACGTCGTTGGCGTCGAGCAGACGACGGATGGCCCCCGGGGCGAACTGGGGGAGGAACGCCGGGAGCGCCGTGCTGCCGGCCAGTGCGGAGACGAAATGGCGACGTTGCATGCGCAAAGCTGCAGCCGGTCGTCGCCAAGGGAAAGGGCGGCGCCCCTCGCGCCTCCGGCCGCGCGGAGCGTACACTCCGGCATGCCTCGTCTTCCCCTCCCGGCGGCGGCGGCCCTGCTCGGGCTCGCCGCCTGCACCCAGCCGCTCACGCTGACCCCCAGCGACGCGTCCACCGTGCTCGCGCACCGCTCGATCACCGCCCCGAATCCCGGGGACAAGGGGCCGATGACGGTGAAGCGCCTCTACTACGGCAGCGGGAAGGACAAGCGCCGCGCCGAGTATCGCGACTCGGTCACGTACCGCACCGGCACCGTGGACGCGTCGCCATTCACCCGCATGGAGCCGGCCGCCGCCAAGTCGCGCAAGAAATTCTGGGGATTCGACGCCACCGCGTTCCCGCTGAATGCGCGTGTGTGGTACCCCGAGGGTCCGGGCCCATTCCCGCTCGTGCTCGTGGTGCACGGCAACCACAACATGGAAGAGTTCTCCGATCCGGGCTACGCCTGGCTCGGTGAACTTCTCGCCTCGCGCGGATTCATTCTCGCCTCGATCGACGAGAACTTTCTCAACGGCGGTATCCGCGACGAGAATGATGCCCGTGGCTGGATGCTGCTCAAGCACCTCGAGGTCTTCCGCGCGCTCAATGACAGCGCCGGCAAGCCGCTGAGCGGGCGCGTCGACATGTCGCGCGTCGCGCTCATGGGACACTCCCGGGGCGGCGAGGCCGTGGCGGTGGCCGGTGCCTTCAATCGCCTGCCCGCCTACCCCGACGACGCCACGCGACGCTTCAACTTCAACTTCGACATCCGCGCCCTGGTCGCCATCGCCCCTGTCGATGGCCAGTACAAGCCCGCCGAGCAGCCGACGCCGCTGAGCGACTACAACTACCTGGTCATCCACGGCTCCCACGACGGCGATGTGTCGAGCTTCAACGGGCTCGTGCAGTACAATCGCGTGCGCTATACGAAGCCCAGCGATCAGTTCAAGAGCGCGATCTGGATGTATCGCGCGAACCACGGCCAGTGGAACACGGTCTGGAACAACAAGGACAACGGCAAGTTTTCCGCGCGCAGCATGCGTCTCGAAGCGCTGGTGAGCGGCGAACAGCAGCGGCAGTTCGGTCGCGTCGTCATCAGTGGGTTTCTCGAGGCCACCTTGCACGGCAAGCAGGAGTACCGCGCAATCTTTCAGGATCATCGCGCGGCCGGCGACTGGCTCCCGCCCACGATGTACCTCACCCGCTACGCCGATGCCCGCACCACCCTGCTCGCCACGTTCGACGAGGACGTGGACGTCAGCACCGGCTCACTGCCGGGAGTGCGCATCACCGCCGACTCGCTCAGCACGTGGAAGGAGAACGATGTGCTGAGCCGCGGCCGCCAGAGCTTCCGCAGCAACGTGGCAACGGTCGGATGGAACAACACGCCGGTCGGCAAGGATACCACCACGCCCCGGGCGCCGGCGCGCTTCACCATCACCCTCTCGGACTCGCTGCGCACGGCCCTCGCTCCCAATGCGGGCAGCGCGTTGCTGCTCACGATCGGCAGCACCACGCAAACGCCGGGGGCCCGCCGTGGCGCTCCGCGCGACACGGCGAAGAAGGACAGCACCGCCAAGGCCGACAGCGCGAAGAAGTCCGCCAAGAAGCCTGACAAGAAGCCCGATACTCCCAAGCCACCGGCCAGGAAGCCCGCGAAGGACACCGTGCCTCCCGACTTTACCGTGGAAGTGGTGGATGCCACCGGTCACGTGGCGCGCCTGCCCTTGAGCACGTTCGGTCCGGTCCGCATGCCGATCGAGACGTACCTCTATCGCCGCGCGGGTCGCGACAAGCAGCGCTTCGGCACGCTGAGCGAGCCGGTGATGCAGACGTATCGCGTGCCGCTCACGCAGTTCGCCACCGCGAATGCGCAGTTCGATCCGGGCTCCCTCACCAGCATCCGGCTGGTCTTCGACCGGAAGCGGGTGGGCGCGGTGATGGTGGACGATATCGCGATCAGTCGCTAGCAAACCCAATAGCCCCGAACTGAAAACCCCGAACTCCAAACTGATCAGT
>JBDHVK010000053.1:0-23548 GCA_039809645.1 Gemmatimonas sp. | reverse complement strand
AGATAGTCCCGCGTGCGCGGAGTCAGTTCGTGCAGCGTCGCGACGCCGTGGGCGATGGCGCGGAGTTCCTCGAACTCGGCGGCCAGCGTCTTGATCAGCGCCGCGCGGGGCCGCGCTGCACTGATGACCCCGTTCGCGACCGACTTGTGCCGGGCGAACAGCCGGTCCACGGCCGCGTCGACGCCAGCGTCGTCCCCGCGCACCGCGAGTTCGGCGACCGCGAGCAGAGCGTCGGTGACACCGGCCAGCGCCGAGACCACCGTCACCAGCCGGGTCGGCCGGTCTTCCATAATGAGGGAAATCGCGTGCCGGACGTTGGCGGCGTCGGCCAGCGACGCACCGCCGAACTTGAATACCTCAACCGCAGGACCGGCCGATCGGGATGCGCGCGCGGGCATGAAACAATGAGTGACGGGACCAGTAGTTCGGCGGTCCACCCTTCGTGTGCGGACACCGACCGTCCCGGCACACTAGTCCGGCCTGCTCCCCCTGTCCACACCTGTCCCCTCCGGCGTGTTTCATGGGTAGTTTTCATCCCGGATGGTCCGCAAATCGCCCCGACGGGTCGATTTTCAGAAACAAACTCCCCGGTTATGACCGCACTCGCCACGCCGCCAACCGCCGCGAACGCCTTGCCGACACCCCTTCCGGCACGCATCGCCGGCCTCGCCCAGCTCGCCAATAATCTGGCGTGGAGCTGGAATCGCGAAGCGCGGATGCTCTTCAAGGAGATCGACGAGACCCTCTGGCACCGGCTGCGGCACAACCCGATCCAGCTGCTGCGCCTCGTCGCCCCCGACCGTCTCGAAGCGCTGGCGCTCGACCCAGTCTTCTGCGCCCGCTACGACCGGGCCATGCAGTGGCTGGCCGCCGAGCGCTCCGACGAACACACCTGGTACGCGCGCACCTTCCCGGAGCTGCGTGGCCGCCCGGTGGCCTATTTCTGCGCCGAATTCGGCATTCACAATTCGGTGCCCATCTACTCGGGTGGTCTGGGCGTCCTCGCCGGCGACCATCTCAAGACGGCCTCCGACCTCGGCATTCCGCTCGTAGCCGTCGGCATTCTTTACAGAAACGGATACTTCGACCAGAAGATCCGGATCGACGGATGGCAGGAAGATTCCGACGATCGCATCGATTTCGAGTCAGTGCCAATCGTGCCGCTGCCGGGGCGAGACGGACAGAAGCATCTGGTCACGGTCAACACGTTCGGCCGCGACATCCATATTCGCGTCTGGAAGATGCAGGTCGGCCGCGTGCCGGTGTACCTGCTCGACTCGGACCTCGAGGAGAACCATCCGGACGACCGCCCCCTGCTCTCCAAGCTGTACTCGGGCGGGCCGGCCATGCGTCTCCGCCAGGAGTGGCTGCTCGGGGTGGGTGGCGTCCGCGCGCTGCGCGCGCTGGGGATCGATCCGGCGGCGTGGCACGCGAACGAAGGGCACGCGGCGTTCATGATGGTCGAGCGGGTGCGCGAATACGTCGCGCAGGGGCTGGGCTACGCGGACGCCGTGAAGAAGGTGCGCAACGCGAGCGTGTTCACCACGCACACCCCGGTCCCCGCCGGCCACGACCATTTTGGCGTCGAGGAAGTGCGGCAGTGCGCGAACGGCTTCTGGAAGGAGATGGGCATCGACGCCGAGCAGTTCCTGCGCATCGGCTTCCATCCGGAATCCGGCGCGGGCATCTACCACATGACGGCGGCGAGCGTGCGCCTGTCGCGTCGCGTGAACGCGGTGTCGCGCCGTCACGGCTTCGTCACCCGTGAGATGAGCCGGTCGCTCTGGGGTGGCCGCGAGGCGGAGAAGGTGCCGGTCGGCTACGTGACCAACGGCGTGCATCTCGCCACGTGGATGTCCAACCCCATCATGAAGCTGCTCGATGAGCACCTGGGGCCGGCGTGGGGCTACAGCGGCGATCCCGAGCTCTGGGAACAGGTGCTCACGCTGGATGACGAGCGCCTCTGGTACGTGCACATGCGCCTCAAGAACACGCTGATGCGCCAGATCCGTGAGGAAGCGCGCCGCGCGTTTGCGAAGCGCTCCATGGAAACGCAGCAGCTCGTGGGCGCCGGCACCTTGCTCGATCCGCAGACGCTCACGATTGGCTTTGCGCGCCGTTTTGCCACCTACAAGCGGGCCAATCTCATCTTCCGCGATATCGATCGTCTCGCCGAACTGGTGACGAACAGCTCGCGCCCGGTGCAGATCGTGTTCGCCGGCAAGGCGCACCCCGCCGACAATCCCGGCAAGCAGGTGCTGCAGAACGTCTACCAGTTCACGCGCGATCCGCGCTTCGAAGGGCGCGTGGCCTTCGTGGAAGACTACGGCATGCACCTCGCACATCTGCTCGTGCAGGGCGTGGACATGTGGATGAACCTGCCGCGTGTCCCGCTCGAGGCGTCGGGAACCAGTGGCATGAAGGCGGCGCTCAACGGCGTGCCGCAGTTCTCCACGATCGACGGCTGGTGGGAAGAGGGTTACGACGGCACGAACGGATGGGCAATCGAACCGGAAGTGGACGACGATGACGGCGTGAACACCGCGAACCGCCTGTACGAGATCCTCGAGAAGGAGGTCGTGCCGCGCTTCTACGATCGGGACAAGGCCGAGCTGCCGCGCCGCTGGCTGCTCATGATGAAGCACGCCATTCGCGTGGCCGGTCAGCAGTTCACCGCTCGCCGCATGGTCGAGCAGTACGCACGTGGATTCTATGCCCCGTCCATTTTGGGCGACGCGCTCCCGGACGATCCGCCGACCGCGTAAGCTGACGGGATGACGGGTCCGTCCGTGACGTCGGCGATGCCGACGCCGAGCTTCGGTTCGCCGCTGGTGCGTGCCCCCGAATCGGGGGCGCCCACCATCGTGCATCTCACCGCCGAGTACCATCCGTTCGCCCGCAGCGGTGGGTTGGCGGAAGCGGTCATGGGGTTGGCGAACAATCAGGTGCGTGGCGGCGCGAATGTGGTGGTCTTCCTGCCCCTCTATCGCACCGTGCGCGATCATGCGCCTGATCTCGCCCCGCTCGGGCGGCCGATCACGGTCGATCTCGGCTTCCGCAGCGAAGAGGTTCGCCTCTTTCGCGAGGTGCATCCGCCGAAGGGGCCCAAGGTCGTGTTCGTGGATATCCCCACGGCCTTCGCGCGGCCCGGGCTGTATGGCGAAGACGGCCGCGACTATGCCGACAATGCGCGCCGCTTCGCCCTCTTCTCGCGCGCGGTGCTCGACGCCATTCCGCGCCTCATCGCGGGCCCCGTGCTGATTCACGCGCACGACTGGCACACGTCGCTCGCCCTGCTCTACATGCGGAGCTACGAGTCGCTGCGCGAGCGCTTTCGCAGGACACCCACCGTGCTCAGCGTGCACAATGCCGGCTACCAGGGGCATTTCCCGGCATCGATGCTCAATGACTGCGGCATTCCGCCAGAGGTGTACACGTATCACCACGCCGAGTGGTACGGTCGCATCAATTTCCTGAAGGCCGGTCTCACGTTCGCCGACATGGCGGTCACGGTGAGCCCCACGCACGCGCAGGAACTGCGCACGGCGAACGGCGGCTTTGGCATTCACGAGATCTTCCAGCAGCTCGGCAATCGCTTCACCGGCATCACCAACGGCATCGATCAGACCGTGTGGGACCCGGCGGTCGATGATCAGATCACCGCCAACTATACCATCGACGACCCGTCGAACAAGGCACGCTGCAAGGCGGCATTGCAACGCTCGTTCGGTCTGCCGCAGCGCAAGCGCACGCCGATCTTCGGCTTCACCGGCCGCATGGTGACGCAGAAGGGACTCGACCTGATGCTCAACTCGCATCTCGTGTGGAGCCTCGACGCCCAGTTCGTCTTCCTGGGGGCCGGGGAGCGTCGTTACGAGAATGCGCTCCTCGCCCTCGCGCGGGCGCGGCCGCGGCATGTGGGCGTCCAGCTCGACTTCACCGACCGGCTGGAGCATCGGCTCATGGCCGGCGCGGATCTCTTCCTCATGCCGTCGCAGTACGAGCCGTGCGGACTCACGCAGCTCCGGGCGCAGCGCTACGGCGCGCTCCCCATCGGTCGGCGCGTGGGCGGCATCGCCGACACCATCGAGGACGACGCGTCGGGCTTCCTGTTCGACGACTTCACCTCCGGCGCACTCGACTGGGGGATCTCGCGCGCGCTGGCGCGCTTCGCGGATCCGATGCAGTGGGCGCCGCGAATGGCCACCGCCATGCGGCGCGACTTCTCCTGGGAGCTCGCCGCCGAGCGCTACGCCGTGGTCTATCGCCGCGCGATCGATATCGCGCGCACACGCGACTGACCCGGAGCTCCGTGCACGGCGTCATCGTCCATCAGCACCTCTACCAGCCGCCTCGCGAAGATCCGTGGCTGGAAGTGGTGCGTACCGAGCCCTCGGCGACCCCCGATCACGACTGGAACGCGCGCATCAATCGCGAGTGCTATGCGCGACAGGCGCAGGCCACCACCTTGCGCCGCGACCCGCGCGCGGGCGCGCGTGACACCGATGCGCGCGCCGGCATCGGCCGGGTCGTCAATCTCTATGCGTGGTGCTCATTCGACGTGGGCGCCACGCTGTGCGAGTGGCTCGACAGCGAGGCCCCGGACACCTTGCGCGCGATGCAGGATGGGGATGCGACCAGTGTGCGACGCTGGGGACATGGGAACGCCATCGCCGCGCCCTACCACCATGTGATTCTCCCGCTCGCCTCGCCACGCGAGCGCACTACCGAGATTCGCTGGGGGCTCCGGGACTTTCGTCGCCGCTTTGGGCGTGACGCCGAAGGGTTCTGGCTTCCCGAATGTGCGGCCGATGAAGACACACTCGATGCGATCGCCGCGGAGGGCGTGCGCTTCGTGATTCTCGCGCCGTATCAGGTCACCGGGCACGATGGCAGCGGTATGCCCGTGCTCTGGCGCGGCGCGGGCGGTCGCACGCTCACCATCGTCCCCTATGACGGATCGCTCGCCGGCGACGTGGCGTTCGGTGGGCTCCTTGGAGATCCGGCGGCACTCGCGCGACGGTTCGCGCCGGATGTCGACGCGACGGGGGATCGCTGCACGACGCTCTGCACCGACGGCGAAACATTCGGCCATCACCACAAGGGTGGCGACAGCGCACTCGCCGAAGCACTCGGGCGCGTGGCCCGCCTCCCCGGACGACAGGTGCTCAACGCGGCCACGCTGGTGGCGACGTATCCGGCGACGACCGAGGTGACGCTGGTGAGCCCGAGCGCGTGGAGCTGCGCGCACGGCGTGGAGCGGTGGCGCAGCAACTGCGGCTGCCGCCTGGATGGCAACAAGCCACCGCTGCAGCAGTGGCGCGGTCCGCTCCGCGTGGCGTTCGAACGCCTCGCCGATCGTGTGCACGCGGTATATGCGCAAGAAGGGGCGGCGCTGTTCACGCGTGATGTCTGGGAGGTGCACGATGCGCTCGGCGACGTCGTGGCGCAGGATGGCGCGGCGCTCGAGGCCTTCGCGCGATCGGTGGTGCGCACCGATGCGTCGACCGACGATGTGGTGCGCGCCCGCGAGCTGCTCGAGATGGCGCGCGCATCGCTGCGCACGTTCACGAGCTGCGCCTGGTTCTTCGACGAGGTCGATCGCATCGAGGTACGGCAGGTGCTGCGTTATGCGGCGCGCTGCCTCGAACTCAGCGGTCTGGGCGCATCGATCATGCCGGAGTTCACAAAGTGGCTCGCCGACGCGACCAACGGCCAGCCGGGTGCGCCAACGGCGGCCGACGTGTTCGTGCGGGACGCGGTCCCGAACAAGGGCCCGGCGCTCTGTACCGCGGCCGCGGCGGCGGCGCTCGCGGCGGCCGGTGCGACGGTCACGCGCCTCGCGGCGTTCGATGTGCTCATTGCGTCGCGCGACGACGCGTACGCGGTGACGCTCACGCACCGCCGTACCGGGCGCTCGGGCACGTTCGTCGCGCGCGTTGTCGGCAGTGGCCCGTCGCTCACCGTGAGCATCTCGCCACTCGACGCCGACGCGTCGTCGCGGGAGGTCGTGGCGGTGTGGGAGTTCCCCGAACAGGCGTCCGCGCGCCTGCTCGCAGCCGGTGCACTGACGGATGCGGCGCTGATGGACGAGCTGCGCTAAGCGGCCCTGCACATGGTTCCACGATCAAGGGGTCAGAGCTCTTGAAACGCGATCAAGGCGATCAAGGGGTCAGAGCTCTTGAAACGGACGCCCGGCGCGATCAAGGAGCGATCAAGGGGTCAGAGCTGTTGAAACGCGATCAAGGGGTCAGAGCTGTTGAAACGGACGCCCGATGGGCGTCCGCTAGCGACCCGGCCGACGCGCCATCGCGATCTGGAAACGAGTAAAGCGCGACACCTCATCCGCATCGCGATCCACAATCAGGATCCAATCACGCGCCCCATCCACAATGCGCGCCGAGAGCGGCAGCCCAATCCAGCCGACCCGGAAGCCATCGAATGTGAACACGTCCCAGCGCGCGACGGTATCCGTGGGCGCACCAGTCGGACGCACCAGCAGCGTGCCATCCGATAGCAGCTTGAGCTGCTGCAAGGGGGCATGAGACACCGGCGGCTTGTCGTAGGCCGCGCGCAGGGATACCGGCAAGTCTGCGACGCGCTTGACCTTGAGGCGCCCCAGCATGACTGCGCGCGCACTGTCGCGCTCGGCGGTACTGACTGCGCGCGCGGGGCGGTCGAGTTCGAGATGCCACGGCGCTCCCCGCGCGGGAAAGACATCGATCGCCGCGCGATCACCATTGGTGTGCGCCACGTCGAAGCGCGGCGACACGTCTGCGAGCACCCGCGGCGCGAAGGGGCCCGGCGGCACGAACAGGTCGCTGCCGGGCGCGAAGATGCTCGGCGTGCGCACGCGCGCGAGCACGCGTGGCGCGCCGCGTTCGGGCACCGTCTCGTACGTCGCGTCGACCATCGTGCCCACCGTTGGCTTCGCCGGCACATTGAGGATCACGAGTGTCGTATCGACCACGAACAGATTCGCCATCGCAGGCGAGGGTGTCCGCCGCCGAGTTGGCCCCGGGCGGCCGTCGAGATGCACGGTGGTGAAGCGCATCTGCATGTTGTCGAACCACGTGACCAGGCCATCGGACGTGACCTGGGCGTCGATGAGGAACCCGTATTCGCCAGGCCCCCGACCTTTGCGTCCGAGTTCGCGCACGAAGCGCCCCTGGGCGTCGAACAGTCGGAGCGGTCCCATCGCGTCGGCCGCGAGCAACCCGCCATCCGGCGTGGCATGTACCGACGCGGGACCCCTGAACTCGCAGCCGGGTGCAGATGGCTCGTGGCACCAGCGTCGAACCGGGGTCATCGCGAGTCGCGGTGCCTGCTCGTACGCGGCGCGCGTTTCCTGCACCAGACGTCGCGCCGGGATCGGCTGCGCGGTCGCGACGCGACCGGTCAGGGCGAGACTGAGGAGGAGGGCGGTTCGACGGGTCAACGAGTTCTCCGGATGGTCGCACCGATACAGGTGCCCGCGAGCGCGAGTCCTTGCATGACGTTTCGATTACGCGATCAAGCGGGTCAGAGCTGTTGATCGTCGATCAAGCGGGTCAGAGCTGTTGATCGTCGATCAAGCGGGTCAGAGCTGTTGATCGTCGATCAAGCGGGTCAGAGCTGTTGATCCGGCCGCCGGCGGCGCCCGCCAGGCTTGCCACAACTCGTTCCAGCACCGATGCTCAACGCATGCGTCGGCTCGGCCTCCTGTCCGCCTGCCTGCTCAGCAGCACCCCGCTAAGTGCCCCGCTCGGTGCCCCGCTCAGCGCCCAAACGGTGCGCGGCACCGTCGTGCGTCCCGATGGCGCACCCGCGGCCTACGTGGTGGTCACAGCCACCGGCGACAGGGATCTGCAAGCCAGGGCGCTCACCGACGCGCGCGGCGCGTATCGGCTGCAACTGCCGGCACCAAACGCGCGCTACCGTCTCCGCGCCCTTCAGGTGGGGTGGCTCCCCGCCGAAGGACCGCAGGTCGGGCCATTTGCGAGCGACACCGCCAGCACCGACGCGGTGCCGATCCGGATGCTGGGCGTGCCGATCACGCTGCCGACGGTCACCGTGAAGTCGGTGGACGTGTGCGGCGAGAAGGCCCGGGACGGCGCCGCGCTGGCCGCCGTCTGGGAGCAGGCGCGCACCGCGCTGCTCGCGTCGCGGCTACGATCGGATACCACACGCGCCGATGCCGCCTTGCGCACCGAATGGCTGGAGTACGACCGACAGCTCGACAACGAACAGCGACATGTCGTGCAGCAGTCCCAACGCGCCGGGTTCGGCCAGACGGCGCGCGCATTCTCGAGCATTCCCGCCGATTCGCTGGCCGCACACGGCTACGTCGTGGACGGCGCCGACGGCACCACCTTTCATGCCCCCGACGCCGACGTATTGCTCTCGGCGAGCTTCGCCGGCGCGCACTGCTTCAACCTCGAGCCCGCCACCGCTGACCAGCCCAGCTGGATTGGCGTGAGCTTCCGCCCCGCTCGTACCCTGCCGGGCCGGGCCGATGTGCGCGGCACGCTGTGGCTGGAGCAGAGCACGAGTGAACTGCGGGAGCTTCGTTTTCGCTACACGAACCTGCCAGCGGCCGCCGAGTCTGCTGAGCCCGGCGGTGAGGTGCGTTTCCTTCACTTGGGGACGGGCGAGTGGCTCGTGCAGCAGTGGAGCATCCGCATGCCACTCGTTGCGGCACGCGCCGGCCGGGTGAGCATCGGGCAGCGAAACCTCGTCGTGAACCCCACCAGTCGCAGCCTCGCCGGCGTACAGATCGCCGGCGGCGAGGTGCTTCGGGTGTCACGCGCGGGAACGCCGCTCTTCGAAGGCGAGGGCGCGACGCTCGAAGTGCGCGCGCACACCACGGAGCCTGCTCTTCGCGGTGGCGCACTGCGCGCGTCGCTAAACGGTACCGACTATGTCTGGCGCAGCGACTCCAGCGGTGCAGCGCGGCTCCGTCCCGTCCTCCCCGGGAGCTACCAGCTGCGAGTACAGCATGCGCTGCGCGACTCCCTTGGCGTACACCTGCCCCTCTTGCCGGTCACCGTTGGCGAAGACGGCCGCCTGGTGGAACTCACGCTGCCGTCGCTTCGCGAGATTCGGCGCGTCGTCTGCGAGGATTCCTTGCCCGGGCGCGCCCTGCTGCGGGGCGTGGTGCGCGACGGTCGCGGTGCGCCGGTCCCACACACGGTGCTGCGCCTACGGGTGCTGCGTGACAGCACCGCCATCAAAGGCGAGGCGCGCGTCATTCTGAACGATGACGCCATCCGCACGACCACCGACAGTGCGGGCACGTGGCAGATCTGCGGCGTGCCGCTCAATACCCCGCTCGCCGTGTACGGCGCCGCCACCGTCGGCACCCAGGACACGCTCTTCACGGCCACGACGGAGCTGGCCGCGCTCGACCTCTCGCTCGCGCGGCACGATATCGCCGTGCTCGCGCTGCGCGTGATCGACGAGAAGCAGCTTCCCCTGCGCGACGTGGTGGTGGAGGTCGCACCACTCGCGGGCGAACCGTTCTCGCTGCGCACCGACGCGGCCGGCCGCACGAGCGCGCGCAACCTGCCGCGCGGCACTGCCACGGTGCGCCTTCGTCGCGTGGGGTATCAGGAGGGCACCATCACCCTGGAACTCGCGCCCGGCAGCAATGAAGTGCCCGTGCTCCTCGACCCCACCGCCTCGCCCACGCTCGATACGGTACGGGTGTCGGCCACGCGCGTGCAGAACACACGACACAGCGACTTCGACCGTCGCCGCGCGACCAGCCGAGCCTCGCTGATCATCGATCGCGAGGAGATCGAGCGACGCGGCCCCGTCAGCACCTGGCAGCTGTTGACGCGCGTTCCCGGCATGATCATCCTCGACAGTCTCGGCTATCGCTACGCCAAGTCCACACGCGAGCGCGCACTCAGCTGCTGGATGCGCGTGGCAATCGACGGCCGACTCCTGCCGGAAGGGCGTCCGAATCTGGCGATGCTCCTGCCGCCCACCGAGATCTACGGCATCGAAGTCTTTCAGGGGCCCGCCACGATTCCGCCGGAGTTCACGTCGCAGGGGGCATCGAACAGCCCGGACGAGCCGCGTTCCCGCACCTGGTGCGGCATCATCTCGATCTGGACGCGGTAACTGCGCACTAGATTGCGAGCATGACCACCTCACCCGTCGCCGTCATCACCGGCGCGAGTGCCGGTATTGGTGCCGCACTCGCCCACACACTCGCGCCCACGCATCGCCTCGTGCTCGTCGCCCGGCGCGCCGACGCGCTCGCCGCCGTCAACGAGTCGCTTCCGCAACCGGCGCTCGCCATCGCCGCCGATGTCACGAGCCGCACCGAGGTCGAGCGCATCGTGCGGGAGACGCTTGCGCACTACGGCCGCCTCGATGTGTGGGTGAACAACGTGGGCCAAGGCATCACCAAGAACCCCAGCGAGCTCACCGACGACGACCTGGACGACATGATGCGCGTAAACGTGAAGAGCGCGCTCTACGGTATGCAGGCCACGCTGCCGCACTTCAAGGCGCAGGGGCGCGGGCACGTCATCAACGTGAGCTCGATGCTTGGGCGCATTCCCATGGCGCTCTTCCGAAGCGCCTACAGCGCCTCCAAGCACTTCCTGAACGCGCTCACCGCCAACTTCCGGCAGGAGGTTCAGGCGACGCACCCCGACATCCAGTACTCGATCGTGTCCCCTGGCGTGGTCCGTACCGAGTTCGGGCTGAACGCGCGGCACGGGGGGCCCGACAGCCGGAGCCTCCCCGAGAGTCAGAGTGCGGAGGAGGTCGCGGACGTCATCGCGAAGGTCGTGCAGGACCGGCGTGCCGACGTGTACTCCCGCCCGGGGATGGCGGGGTGGGTGGCGAAACACTACACGGGGATTGGCGAGGATCCCTAGATCGCCGTTGATCGGGCTTCTGAACTCAGTGCCCCGATCGGGATTCGGAAGTCTGTCTCTCCTTCTGGCGTCTTTGTCCGGCCTCGGGATTCAGACTTCGCGTTCGGAAGCCAGATGCCAGAAGGAGAGCCCGACGTCTGTTGCCAGATCGGGGCTCAGCAATCTGAAATCCGATCAAACACTCAGGGAACGCTCTGCCCCCGCACCACCGGCGCGCCCTGACTCGGTGTTCCCATGCTGCTCACCGACTTCTGCTCGGCGTCGAGCGGTGGCCCAAGTGTCGGCTCGCACACGCCTTCGGCCGTTTCGCGAATGAGCTGGTCCACGACCGCTCGCAGGTCGCCCGTGCGGGCATACGTGGCCAGCTGGCGCTGGGCGCTCGAGCCCTCCTCGAGGATCCGGAACGCGTACTCGACCTCCTGACGCGTGCCAAGTTCATCGAGCACATCATCCAGGAACCACTCGATCAGCTCGCGGATCAGTACCGCCGCCGGCAGCTCTTCCTTCTTGCCGAAGTCGATCAGCTTGCCGCCCAGGCCGTAGCGCACGGCGCGCCACTTATTCTCTTCGATGAGATCGGCGGCGTACACCCGGAAGGTCATGTTGTCGCGGCGGAGCTTCCACATCTTGGCCACGACCGCCTGCAGGATGGCCGCGATGCACACCGCCTCGTCCACGCGCGTGTTCACGTCGCAGACGCGGAACTCGAGCGTGGGATAGAGATGGTGCGGGCGCACATCCCACCACACCTTGGAGCCGTCGGGAACGCTCTTCGTCTTGACCAGCGTGTCGAGCAGGTCGGCGTAGTCGCCCCACCCGTTGAGGATCCGTGGCACGCCCGTTCGCGGAAAGTTCTTGAACACGATGCTGCGATACGAGTGCAGCCCGGTGTTGCGTCCGAACCAGAACGGACTCGATGTGGACAAGCACAGAATGTGAGGCAGGATATAACGCGCCGCATTCAGGCAGTCGATGCGGAACTCCGGATCTTCAATGCCCACATGCACATGCGTGCCGAAAATCAGCAGCCGATGGGCCAGGTCCTGCAGCTCCGCCTTGACGCCCAGGTACCGCTCCTTGGGCGTCATTTCCATGTTCATCCAGTTCGAGAACGGATGCGTCCCCGCCGACGCGATCGTGAGGCCATGCTGACCAGCAGCCTTGATCACGAGCCCGCGGAGCTTGGTGAGCTCCGAGCGCAGTTCGGCGATGGAGCCACACACCTTGGTGCCGATTTCCACCTGGCACTGGTGTAGCTCCGCCTTCACGTCGGCCTCCACGGCGTCCGCACTCTTCACGAGGGCATCAAAGCCCGGCGTGAGATCGCGCGTTACCGGGTCGATGATCTGGTACTCTTCCTCGATTCCGACGGTCAGGCTTGGACCACGCATTCATCCCCCCACGGCGACGCGGGACATCTTGTTGGCGTTGGACCACTCAACAGCGGCACGAATGAAGCCGCCAAATAAATGCCGGGAGTGTGGATCCGCCATCTCGAACACCTCCGGATGCCACTGAACCCCAACGCAGAACGCCTCGCCGGGCGTTTCGATCGCTTCAATCACGCCATCATCGGCGACGGCCGACGCGATCAGTCCTGCCCCCAACTCCTTGATCGCCTGATGATGCATGCTGTTCACGGGGACTCGTGTGGATTCGAGTAATTGTGACAGACGTGATCCGGACGTGACTTCCACCTCGTGCGCGAGATGGTCGCGCGCGAAGCCAGCCGTCGGGAAGAAGTCGTGCTTGTGGAATGACGGATTTTGTGAGGCCAGGTCCTGCCACATCGTCCCGCCACAGGCCACGTTGATGATCTGATGGCCGCGGCACAGCCCAAGGACCGGCTTCCCCTCTTCCATGCACCACTTGGCCAGCTGCAGTTCGACGCGGTCTCGCGCCGGGTCCAGATTGCCGCATTCCGGCCGCACCGCTTCGCCGTACTCGGCGGGATTGATGTCCACGCCACCGGGAATGAGCAATCCGTCGAGCCGTTCGTAGATCTCGCGCAGCGTGAGGAGATCGTCGTCGAGCAGCGGAATCATCCAGGGCACCGCGCCCACCATGGTGGCCGCGAGGAAGTACCGTTGATTCATGACCCAGCTGCTCGGCAGCGCCGGCGGAATGCCGTCGATCGAGTGCAGCGTCTGGGTCGTCAGCCCGATGACCGGGCGTTGCAGGGACGCCATCAGCGTGCCTCAACCAGAAAAGTGGGAACGTTGGAGCCACCGCCGGCGGTGACGTTGAGCAGCGGATCGGTCGCGATCCGCGTGAGGCACCCCGACACCGTGATGCCGTTCGCCAGGAAGGGCGCCGTATCGAGCATCCGCTCGCCGATGTGCAGCGCGCCATCCACCAGCGCGGGCCACGGTTCGCTTGGAACGACCACCCGCTCCTGCACGATATAGGGTTCGGCAAGGGCCGTCTGAATCGCCGCCTGCCAGTCGCTGTCGTTCACGGTCCAGCCGAGGACGATGCCCTTGCCTCCGTACTCGTCGTTCGGCTTGAGCACGAGGCGCTCGCGATTGGCGGCGATGAAGGGCACCAGATCGACCGAACCCGAGGTGTACTCTGTGCTGCGCTCTTCGACGACGCGGGTCCACGGCACATGCGCCGCGACCGCCGTGCGTTCGTCCGCCGCGAGCAGGTGCGCCTGCCGTTCATCACTTACCACGGCAAGTGAGGCCTTCTTGTGTAAGAGCTTGCAGCGAAACGGGTTGACCATACACACCGCACCTGCCTGCACGGCCCGGACGACGGGCGAATCGAGTCCTGCGCGCGTGACCAGCTCGTCGATCAGGACCCGCTTGTAGATCAGGGTGACGTGCCGCCCGCCTACCGTGAGGCGGCCGTTCTCGAACACGGCATCACGCGGATCGCCAATCCACACGGGGATGCCACGGGCCGCGAACTCACGCTCGAAAAGCACGAACTCGGAGTACGTCGGCACCTCCTTCCAGTCCAGGATGCACACCTGCGGCATCTCGCGCACGCCGCGCCACTGGTGGTAGGCCTGCAGGAGCGCATCCACCACGGTCGCCGCTGCGGGGATCGGCAGCGGCACATGCGTACGCTGGAACGCCTGCATCGCGGGGAGCGTGAGCATCGCCCGCGACAGCGCATCGTTGTACGCCGCACCGGCCGGCGTCTCGGCGTTGAACTCGGTGAACTTGAGTCCGCCCTGATCAGGCGACGCATAGAAAGCATCGAGCCGCGAGGTCGGACTGGCCGCCGCAAAGCCCGGATCGGCGTGGATCACCTGCTCTTCCCAACTCGTCAGGCCGAACTGCGCGCGCAGGTCGGCATCGGCCATCGCGGCGACGCGCACCTTCTCGAACGCCTGCCCCACCAGCCGGCACGCCTCGGCGATGTGCCGGTACTCGGCCATCGTGAGGAAGCGTGGCCGGAGCACGCTGCACAGGGCGCGGTCGCCGAAGTAGAGCCCCTGCTGGCGAAGCTGCTGCTCGAGCGCTTCGGCCGAGGCCGCCGCGAGATCGCCCGTGGCGAGCAGGTCGTGGTACGCGTGGATCGCAGAATTCATGACGAATGGTAGTGGTTCAGATCTCGGACCTCTGAGCCTGATCGGGCATCGGACGTCGGTCTCGCCGTCTGGAGTCTGGCACTGGCCTCGGGACTCTGATGCCGATGCAGACTTCAGAATCCCGAGGCCAGTGACCGATATCCGATGGAGAGACCGAATGCAGAGTCCGGATCGGGGCTCGGATGTCTGATGCCCGATCGCTTTCTATGCGCCGATGGCGGGGCCCGTGGGCGGCGCCTTTCTTGGGGCGGTCGCCAGCTTGATCGCCAAATCCGCCATGTGCTCGACCACCCACTCGAAGTAGCTCGGGGTGAGCGAGTTGATATCCATGTCCGGCGCGGGATTCATGAAGTCGATGGCGTAGGGGACGCCGTCGCGGACCGCAAACTCCACGGTGTTCATGTCATAGCCCAGGGCGCGGCAGAGGGTCAGCGCATCGCGGCGGCAGCGCTCCTCGAGCTCCTTGCCGAGGTAGCCCGGGTCGGGGATGTAGCGGCGCTGGCGCGGGTCATAGGGCATCACGAGGACCTCCTCGCGCCCGAGCACCATGCAGCGCACGTACGCCTCCCAGTTGATGAACTCCTGCACGACCATCGTGAGAAGGCCGGAGCTGTTGTAGTTGCGGAGCAGCTCCTCCATGGAATTGCAGATGTAGACATCACGCCAGCCGCCGCCGTGCGCGTCCTTGAGCACGCACGGGAAGCCGATGTACTCGGCGACGCCCTTCCAATTGAGCGGATAGGCGAGGTTGCGGAGCGACTCGGTATGGGAGATCCCCGGGATGTAGTCCTTGTTGGGAAGGACCATCGTCTTGGGGTGCGCGACGCCATGCTGAATGGCCACCGTCGCGTCGTAGAACTTGTCGTCGGCCGACCACATGAAGGGGTTGTTGACGACAGTCACCCCCATCCGGGTGGCGTGCTTCAGGAAGGTCCGATAGAAGCCGACCTCATGCGAAATCCGGTCGATGATGAGCGAGTAGGGGACGGGCTGCCCCATCGTCGTGGCATCGAGGGAAATGAAGTCGGCAGTGACGCCGCTCTGGCGACGCGCGACGGCGTCGAGGAACGCCGGCGGAAACGACCACTCGCGGCCGACCAGCAAACCGATCCGTGGATCAGACGACACGACTCAACTCCTCAAGGGTGCGGGCCAAGAGAAACTCGCGACTCCGCACAATGGCAAGTTCAGGCATCGGGCGCCATGGGGGTCGATGGGGGCTCGGCGCGGCAGGCGAGCCCAGCCGGAACTGTGACAGAGCACGCGCCGCAAGCGAAGTCAAGAGCGTGTGAGCAAACCAGTAAAAACAATAATTGTGATTGACCGGCCTGTGGATAAGCCGCCCCCTGCCGCCGCAAAATGGCGGGGGATCACACAGACACTTATCCACACACGGCTGAGGTGCAGATGGCGCCAGCACGGCCAGTTAGCTGGTTGTCCACACGCTTGTCAACATCTATCCACAAGTATGTCAACAACTTAGGGCGCAGTTCGTGTATTGCGTGGGCGGCTGGATCGTCATAACATCCCCGCCCGTCGATGTCCCGGCCTGCTCCGGAACAGCGGCGTTCACATTCCTGCCCCTCACGGAATCCTGCTTATGCACGTCGTTGCCGTTGACGCGCCCCTCGGTCAGATGGAGCCTGCGCCCATCACAAGTCTGTCTCTCCACATGGATTGGCAGCAGGACCAGCTCAGCGCGTTCTTTGCGGCCGACGATTCCTATTACGTCCGGGCCGAAGGGGCGGCGGGAGTCCGGTGGTTCCGCGTGGACGCGGAGCCGACCGAGTCCGCAGTGACGGACGACGAGCGTCTCGCCTTGGGCGCGCTCATGGCCGACATCATCCCGCTGGGCGGCCATACCGTGGCCTTCCCCGTGGGGAGCTCGGGCCGCCGCGTCTATCGGGTCTGGCGGGGCGCCAAGGGCGCCAGCGGCAAGACTAGAATCCTGGGAGTTCGAGCTGCGCGGTCACGCCGCCTGCCAGCGTGACGCCGGCAGCCTGCAACCACGCCAGCAAGACGTCCTGCCCATGATCGCCCGCCAGGGCGGAGCGAGCCGCGCTCAGGTGCAGCTTGAACTCCGCGGATACGTCCGGCAGCGTCCGTCGGAAGACGGCCACCGTCAGCAGTTCGGTGGCGTCGGCCAGATGACGGATTGCGAACTCGGTCATGCGTGCCCGAAGGGCCGCGGCATTGAGTACGGGGCCGTCAGCGGGCACGTCGTGCAGCGCACGACGTTCCCGGAAGGCGGCGAGCCGGGTGCGGGTCGCACTCAACGTAGGGAGCTCGTCGGCGGCGTGCTCGGGCAGGATGGCAATGGGGGCCCCCAGCAGCCCCAGCCACGCCATCCAGAGCGTTCCCCGCGCGTAGGGCTCCCAGGGCTCATTCTCGAGTCGATTGGCAAGCCGTTTGACCACGTCCGCCACATGGTGGCGGACCTCCCACCAGCGGACGTAGGCGTCGGTTTGGCGGGAGACCAGGGCGAGGGCGCCCAGTTTGAGCGCCCAGGTGATGGCCGATTCGCCGTCATCGAGTGGCGGCCTCAGGGCCGCCGCGCAGCGAAAGGCGCGGGCCGCGCCCAGCGTGAGGACCGACTGCGCGAGATCGCGGGCGGCACTCGGCACGGGGTTCAGCGCCGCCTCCAGTTGACCCAGGGCCGCCAGTTCGTACGCGGTCCCCAGCAGGGCCAGCCCGTCGGCAATCGGTTCGCCGAGTCCGTCGCCGGGCAACAGCGCGGCCGCGTCGGCTCGCTCCAGCAGGAGGGCCCGACGTTCGGCCGGAATCGCAGCGACGGCCCAATGCTCGTCGAGCGTGGTTCTGGCGAGTTCAGCCAGATCCCGCGCGGCGCCGTCACGCTCAGCTGTCGGGGTGAGGACGTGCATCCAGCCTGCTCCAGTGGAGGGCTCGAACCGTACCGCCCCGTCCGCCACCGGATGTGGTGGCCGGACAGGCCTCAGACCGCTGGCCTACGAACTACCCATCGCACCATCGGCGATCGGTCCCGACGATCCGCCTGAAAGCGGGTCGCGTCAGTCCACAATCGCCAAGTCGTACCACAGCATGCGTTTGACGCGCGTGCGCTGCGTCGCTTTCACTGTCGCATTTATGTAACAGTTGTGCATCTGTCAAGAGCTGCGTGGAAAATCACGCGCCTTCGGATGCCGCTACCGGAGAGTCTGTCGTGGGATTCGAGTCGTCTGAAGTTGCTCGTCGCCGGCTGGCCGTCCTGGCCGCCAGCAACAATCGTGTGCAGGAAGCGCTGGCTCCGTCGACCTTCCCGGGGATGGGATTGGGGGGCAGCGACCGGGAGGTGCACCAGTCGTTCCACCGGGAGAGTGTACCCGCCACATCCGTGGCTGCCAGCGCCGTGCCAGCGCCGCCGGCGTTGGTCCAGCAGCTCGACGACCTCGCGCAGGACATCGTCGCCACACCGGGCGCGGGCGGCGCCCTGCTCGCCGCCTACGCGGCGCAGGCGCGCGCGCTGTCGATGGTCGTGGAAGCCGCCAAGCGCGCCGGCGCCGCGCCACTGCCAACCGCCGTACTCCTCGCCGCCCAGGAGGCGCTGGCCACCCCGAGTCCGATGCTGGGATTCGCCGTCTGAGCGGAGCGACACAACACACACGTTTCACGTGAATTCACAGCTGTCCACACGTGCATTGTGGATGGAGTGTGAACTCACGTGAAACGGGCGGCAATATCGAGCTGAGTAACCCCTAAGGCGTCAGTCGGGAGGGAAAAAGGAAGTGGGCATCAGGACCGCGTGCTGTCGCTGTCCTGATGCCCACTTCCTCTACCCCTCCCTCCTGATGCCTGAGGGGTTCCGCCGTTCAGGGCCCCTTGATGTCCACCTTCTTCTCAGCCTTCGGGTCCTCGAGCGTCTTCAGCACCTCTCGCCACGAGAACTTGGTCCCCTTCCCCAGCACGTAGTAATCCATCCACGCCATCTCCGCCGTGCTCTTCACCAGGCGATTGCGGGCGTCGGGAATGCCGTGGGAGGCGCCGGGATACATGAACAGCTCCGTGGGCACGCCGACGCGCTTGAGCCCCATGTGGAGCTCCACACTCTGCGGGCTCGGAACGCGCGGGTCGCCCTCGACGACGTGGATCATCGTGGGCGTTTTCGCATTGCGGATGTACCGGATGGGTGACTGGCGCCAGTAGGCGTCGAAGTCATCGTAGGGAAGCTTGTTGCCGAGGTAGTACTGGCGATTGCGCTGCACATCGGACTGGGCGTACATCGAGATCCAGTTGCTCGTGCCGGCGCCGCTCGAAATGGCCTTGAAGCGATTCGTGTGCGTCAGGATCCAGTTGCTCCAGTGGCCGCCGGCGCTCCAGCCAAGGACGCCCATCTTGGTGCTGTCGACCATGCCGGCTTTGATCAGCGCGTTGACGCCGGTCATGATGTCGTCGAAGCCGGGCGCCATGTAGTTGCCCACGATGCCGTTCTTGTGGGCCTCGCCATAGTTCGTGGAACCGCGATAGTTGGGCATCAGGACCACCCAACCGGCCCCGGCATACGTCTGCGCGCCGTATCCGCCGTTGAAGCTCAGCAGGTCAGCCGCCGCCGGCCCGCCGTGAATGGCGACGAGCAGCGGATACTGCTTCCCGGGCTGCCACCCCACTGGCTTGAGGAGCACGCCACCGACCTGCTTGCCGTCTTTCGACGTCCAGGTGTACTCGCTCTCTTCGCCGAGCGCGATCGTCTGGCGGATCCACGGATTGGGATCGGTGAGCTGCCGCCACTTGTCGCGCACCGCGACGTCGGCGATCGAGGCCACCGTGTACAGCGCGCCCGGATTGGCGGGGTCGTTGTAGTTCACCAGCAGCGACTTTGTGTCGGCGTCCTGCGAGACGGTGACAACCCCCTGCACCGCCGTGACCGGTGTGCACTTGCCCGTGGCCACGTCCATCGCAAACAGCTGCTGCGTGGCTTTCAGTCCCTCGTTGAAGTAGATCGTCTTGCCGTCGGCGCTCCAGAAATCGGCACTCACATCGCCGTCGTAGTCCCCGATCTTCCGGAACGGCTGCCCCTTCGCGCTCACGTCGCGCACATAGACGCGGCGGTTCTTCATGTTGTACGCCGTCATGTCGTCCGACGCCGAGAAGGCGATCGTCCTCGAATCCGGGGAGAACGAGAGCGCGCTCTCGCCGATTTCGTCGTTTCGGGTGAGCCGCTCGATGCTGTTGTCACGCGTGTCGAGGAGGAAGACATCGGCGTAAATGCCTTCCTCGGTGATGTTGCGCTTGTAGCGATCGTTGGGCACCGCGTTGAAGCCGATCCAGCGATTGTCGTCGGAGAGCGTGAACCCGGTCACCGCCAACGACGTGTCCTTCGTGAGCCGCGTGCTGCTGCGAGTCGCAAGGTCGAACGCCCACAGCGACGCGATCGGCGTGGCCGCGTTGCGCACGTTCACGGTGAACTTCTTTTCGCGGCGCAGCTTCTCGTCGAGATCGACCGAATCGGTCGTGGTGAAGTAGATCCGTTTGGCGTCCGGGCTCACGCGCCAGTCGCCGACGCCGGTGGGGTGCCGGGTGAGCTGGGTGGCCGTCAGTGAATCCACCGGCGCCCCGCTCTCGAGGGCGCTCACGGTGATGGCGTAGAGCTGCTCCTCATTCGCCTTGCCGCTCCGATAGACCAGCCAGGCACCGTCCTTGGTGAAGGCGAAGGTGCTCACCCCGTCCCGGGCGTTGGTCACGCGGCGCGCCTCGCCCCCGTCGGCGCGCATGACAAACAGCTGGTTCTGATTGGCCGACGCCGCGGGCGCCTCCCGATTGGACGCGAAGACGAACCAGCCGCCCGTGGGCGCCCAGCGCGGCTGGGTCTCGTTCTTGGCGGTGGTGTAGGTGAGCTGCCGCCCGCCCGCTGTGCCGCCGGACATGGGCACGATCCAGATATCGCTCTGGGTGGTGGCTTCCTTCCAGTCGGGCGTGGTGAGGGTGTAGAGCAGCTGCTGCCTGTCCGGCGAAACGGCATAGCCGCCGGCGGACTTGAGATACTGGGCGTCGAGCCACGTCATGGGGCGCTTCTGGGCGCTTACGGTGCTGGCGGTGAGGGCCAACAGCATCGCCGTTCGGCGAACGGATTGGGGGCGTTCCATCGGGCGTGATCACCGGGGCTAGGAGGGTGAACTGCTCGCACAGCGGACACGGGGTCCACGGAGAACCCAGAGAAACTGCGCTCCAATCCCCCGTGCTGCCACGACCGGACGTCACGATGTCCGCCAGATCCACCTTGCCCCAGCCTTACCACGCGGGCACACTCCCGGGCATGACTTTGCCCTGCCCTTCCCCCCGCTCTGTGCGCGGCGCGGCGTGTGTGCTGCTCGCCGCCGTCCTGCCGCTTGGCGCCCAGCGGGCGCCCCGCGTTGCGGCCGCCGACCCTGGCCGGCCGGCCTACGACCCAACCCTCTACTCTGACGGCGCGAAGACCAACAAGGCCTTCAAGTCGCTCCGCTGGCGCAACGTGGGCCCGTTCCGTGGCGGCCGTTCGGTGGCCGTGACGGGCGATCCGACACGCCCGCTGGTCTTCTATTTCGGCGCCGTGAACGGCGGCGTGTGGAAGACCACGAACGCCGGACAGTCGTGGGAGAACATCACCGACGGCAAGACGGACCTCTCGAGCGTCGGTGCGATTGCCGTGGCACCAAGTGATCCGAATGTGATCTGGGTGGGCACCGGCGAAGGGCAGCCGCGCGAAGACCTCACGTACGGAACCGGCGTCTACCGGACCACCGACGGCGGCCAGAGCTGGAAGCCCGCGGGGCTCGGCAACACGCACCAGATCTCCTCGCTGCGCGTGCATCCCACGAACCCGGATATCGCCTACGTCACGGCCCTCGGCCACGCGTTCGGGCCCAACCCGGATCGCGGCGTGTTCCGCACCACCGATGGTGGCGTCACGTGGAAGAAGGTGCTCTTCCTCAATGACAGCACCGGTGCGGCCGATCTCTCGATCGACGTGAACAATCCCCGCATCGTCTACGCGTCGATGTGGAAGTTCCAGCGGTCGCCATGGGGGATGGATGCGGGTGCGGGCCGAAGCGGATTGTGGAAGAGCACCGATGGCGGCGACACGTGGTCGGAGTTGACCTTCAATCCAGGCATGCCGAAGGGGCTGATCGGCAAGATCGGTGTGGCGGTATCGCCGGCCAACTCGCGGCGTGTGTATGCGAACATCGAAGCGCAGGACTCGTCGGGCGGCGTGTTCCGCAGCGACAACGCCGGTGAGACGTGGCAACGCGTGAACGGCGATCAGAAGTTCGTCGTGCGTCCGTTCTACTACACGACGCTGACTGCCGATCCGCTCAATGAAAACACGGTGTACGTGATGAACCTGCAGGTGAACAAGTCCATCGACGGCGGACGGACCTTCACCACGGTTCGGGTTCCGCATGGCGACACACACATCATGTGGATCGATCCGAAGAACTCGGACCGGCTGATCAACGCGAACGACGGCGGCGCGACGGTCTCGCTCGACGGCGGGAAGACATGGAGCTCGATGGACAACCAGCCCACCGCGCAGTTCTACCATGTCATCACCGACAACCAGCAGCCGTATCGCCTCTACGGCGCCCAGCAGGACAACAGCACCGTCTCGATACCCTTCCGCAGCGACTACGGGCGCATCACGGAACGCGACTGGTGGAGCGTGGGCGGCTGCGAGAACGCGTACATCGCGGTGGACCCGCTCAAGCCGACGGTCACCTACGGCGGCTGCTACATGGGCATGCTCACGCGCCACGACAGCAGGACGCGCGACACGCGCGACGTGTCGGTGTGGCTGTACAACTACGACGGGTGGGCGGTGAAGGACGTACCGCAACGCTTCCAGTGGACGTATCCGATTCTCTTCTCGCCGCATGACGCGAAGACGCTGTACGCGACGTCGCAGTTCGTGTGGCGAACGCGCAATGAAGGCGCCAGCTGGGAGAAGATCTCCCCCGACCTGACGCTGCACGATTCCACGACGATGGGGCGCAGTGGCGGACCGGTGACGGGTGACATGACCGGCACCGAGTGGTACGCGACGATCTTCGCGTTCGCCGAGAGCCCCGTGAAGGCAGGTGTGCTGTGGGCCGGCAGTGACGACGGGCTCGTGCACGTGTCCACCGACAATGGCGCCAGCTGGAAGAACGTGACGCCCAAGGCCTTCGGGAAGTTCACGCGGGTATCGATCATCGATCCGTCGCCGTTCGAGGCGGGCACGGCGTATCTCGCCGCCAATCGCTATCAGCAGGACGACTTCGCGCCGTACCTCTTCAAGACCACCGATTACGGGGCGACCTGGACGCGCATCGATGCCGGCATTCCGATGGGCGCCTACACGCGCGCCATCCGCAGCGACATCAAGCGCAAGGGTTTGCTCTTCGCGGGCACCGAGACGGGCGTCTATGTGTCGATGAATGACGGCACGTCGTGGGAGCCGCTGCAGCTCAACCTCCCGCGCGTGAGCGTGCGCGATCTCAACGTGCACGACACCGATCTGCTCATCGCCACGCACGGCCGTGCCTTCTGGGCCCTCGACGACATCACGCCGTTGCGCACGCTGAGCGCCGAGATCATGGCCAAGCCGGTGCATCTCTTCGCGCCCGCACCCGCCGTGCGCTGGACGAGCGGCGGGGGCAGTGGTGCTCCGGGCACCAATCCGCGCTATGGCGTGAACGTGGACTACTGGCTGGCGACCAGGCAGGACAAGCCCATCACCATGCAGTTCCTTACCGCCGACGGCACGGTGATTCGCACGTTTACCAGTGAGAGCGCGCCCAAGAAGGACAGCACGGGCAACCCCGCCGCCGATTCAGCGGCGGCGGCGGCACGCGCGAAGCAGAGCGAGCCGGAGCTGGCGTACATGGCGGCCGACTCGGTGATGCACGCCCGCGCCGGCACGAACCGCTTCACCTGGGACCTGGGCTATCCCAAGCCGCGTCGCGTCCCCAACACCGTGGTGGACTACGGCTCGGGGGATGGCCCGACGGCGGTGCCGGGCGAATACCGCGTCCGCCTCGTGGTGGGCAAGGATACGCTGACGCAGCCCTTCACGATCGCGCCGGACCCGCGAGTCACGCTGACGGCCGCCGAATACAAGGCACAGCTCGACATGGGGATCGCGGTGCGCGATCGCATCTCGAGC
>JBDHVK010000052.1:0-24106 GCA_039809645.1 Gemmatimonas sp. | reverse complement strand
CCAGGTGGTGTCGCTCGCGGAGCGCGGGGTGCTGTAGCCCGAGTGAGCGGGGAGGGGCGGCGGTTGTCGCTCCTCCCTGCTGATGCTTTCGTTCCGACGTGGCGAGGTCGCCGGTGCAGACCAGGAAGCGAGGAGGCGTGGAAGCGGGGACAGCGGAGGCGAGGGGCCACAGATTTGCGGCGAGGTTAGGGGGTCATTTCGCTTGAAACGCAGGATAGCCTGCGGCTTGCTGTTGGGGCCAAATTGGCCCCATGGGTGACAACGAAGTATTGAAGACACGGATTGCGCCGCAGTTGAAGCTGCAGGCGAAGGCGATCGCTGATCGCGAATTCCTCTCCGAGGCCGCATGGTTGAAGCGGTTGGTGGTTCGGGAAATCCGATCCCTTCACGGAGCCGGGGCCGCAGAGCAGGAGCCCTGCCGTCCCGCGCGTTCCCGGCATCCGGCGCGGGATGGACGCGGATCTGGCGGGGGCAGTCGCCCGGTGTACGTTCGGCTGCGTCACGAAGATCGCCTGCTCCTGGACGCGCGCGCTGAGGCGCGAGGGATGCGCCCGGCGACCTACGTAGCGGTCCTGGCCCGCAGTCACCTGCGTCGGCTGGCGCCGCTGCCGAAGGACGAAATGCAGGCGCTCCGGCGCAGCATCGGCGAGCTGGCAGCCATAGGCCGGAACCTCAACCAGATCGCCAAGGCGGCCAATGACGGCGGGCGCGTTCCCGGTTCCGCGCGCGAGGAGTTCCGGGCGATGCTCAAGGTCTGCGAGGCGCTGCGGGACAACACGAAGGCCTTGCTGAAGGCGAACCTCACGAGCTGGGAGTGCGGGCATGGCGAAGACGTTTAGGCTCCCCAAGGAGGAGCCGCTGCTGAACATCGCCAGCTACGCGCGGGGAGGCCCGCGGGCGGCAGACCGGCTCACGCCATCGCAGATCGAACAGATCCGCCTGACCGTCAACCGCGCGCCGGAGGCGGTCGTGAAGGTTCTTCCCAGGAGCAGCAACGACCTGAAGGCCGTCGGCAAGCACATCGACTACATCGGTAGGCGGGGGAACCTGGAGCTGGAGGGAGACGACGGAGAGCGGCTGCGGGGGCGCGTCGCAGACGCCTTGCTCGAAGACTGGGATCTAGACGTTGATGACGTGCGGCGGCAAGGGAGTCTCGCCGCTGCCAGCAAGCGGACTCCTCCGAAGCTGGTCCACAAACTCATGTTCTCGATGCCGCCTGGCACGCCGCCGCAGAAGGTGCTTTCGGCGGTGCGAAACTTCGCGCGCGAGGAGTTCTATGGAAATCATCGTTACGCGATGGTGCTGCATACCGACGAGCCGCACCCGCATGTGCATCTGGTGCTTAAGGCGGTGAACGAGCAGGGCGTGCGGCTCAACATCAAGAAGGCGACCCTTCGACATTGGAGATCGCAGTTCGCGAGTCACCTGCGGGGGCTGGGTGTGGCAGCGAATGCGACCGAGCGCGCGGTTCGTGGTGAGAGCCGGAGTGCGAGGAAGGATGGGATCTTTCGGGCAGGTTTGCGAGGGGAGTCCAAGTTCATACGCGCGCAGTCAGAGGCAGTGGCGTTGGAGATGTCAAACGGCGGCACTATCGCAGAGCCGGGGAAGCGGACGCAGCTGCAAACTCGCGCCGCCATTCAACACGGCTGGCAGGCGGTAGCGAACGCCCTGTCGATTCTAGGAGATCATCGGCTGGCTGCAGACGTCGCCAAGTTTGCCAGCGATATGGACCGGCCGCATACGGACAAGGAATGGCTAGCCCTAAGTCTAGTTGCGGTCGCTCGGCCTTCGCAGCGTCAGATCAGTCGCGAAGGGAGATCAGCCTGAGCATCGTCGAGGTGCAAGGGCTACCTGCTATTACCTAGCAGGACCGCAACGCCGGCTCACCCAGCCCCACCTAGCTGGCCCACCGTGCCCACCGGCCCGGTACTCGCCGGTTGGAGGCTGCCCCGGATTCAATGAGAGGGCCCGCCCCCGGTTGCCGTAGCAAATCCGAGGTCTGTTTTGGGAGCGCACCAGGTTGGTGTAGAGTGGTGCAGTCTTGGGAGACTGATCCATGTCTAAGCCAGCCCGAAAATCGACCACGAACGACAATTCTTTCGACGCTACCCGTGCGTCCGTGACTTTCCCGGCAGCGCTGTACGAAGCACTAGAAGGTATAGCGCGCATGAAGAAGGTCTCGGTTGCTTGGGTCGTCCGCGACGCGGCAGAACGCTATGTCGCGGAGCAGGCCGCGAAGCAGTCGAAATAGGGCGATGCAAAGGATTCCATAATGGCGCTGCATCCAGAATTTCCCCTCTCCCCCTACGAGACATTGAACCCGGATCACCGCTGGTTTCCGGCGGCCGAGGAGCTGCGCGGTACTGCCTACGAGAAGCTCCTTCCACCGCTCGTCGCAAATATCCGCAAGGAGGTCTTCGAGTGGCGGGCCGGCGGCTATAGCGGCGCCTCAACCACGTCCAAGGCACTGTTGAAATGGTGGTTTGAGACGGAACACCTGGCCGAGCAGGGCGACGGCACGCTCTTGCCCTTCCGCTACTACTTCGCACAGCGCGAGGCTGTGGAGACAGTTATCTGGCTTCACGACGTGCGCCACGTGAAGGACAAGTTTGACCTGATGCGCTTCGATGCGTCCGGTGCGGTGTCAGTCGGAATGTTCGAGGAGGAGTGGCCGCGCTACGTGGTTAAAATGGCCACCGGCGCCGGCAAGACCAAGGTGCTGTCGCTCCTTATCGCCTGGAGCTTCTTTCACAAGCTCTATGAGCCTGAGTCGCGCCTCGCCCGAAATTTCCTTCTTGTCGCACCAAACATCATCGTGCTGGATCGGCTACGGGCAGACTTTGATGGGCTGAAGATATTCTTCAACGATCCCATTCTTCCCGACAATGGGCACGACGGCCGCGACTGGCGCGATGACTTTCAGGTCACGCTGCACATCCAGGACGACGTTCGGATTGTGCGTGACACTGGCAATCTCTTTTTGACGAACATTCACCGCGTCTATCTCGGTGACGTGAAGGAGCCCTCGCTTGAGGATGAGGATCTGCGGGACTACTTTCTGGACCCATTCGGGCCGAAGGTCACCGGCAAGACCACGGACAGTAGAGTGGATCTGGGTGAAGTGGTCCGTGAGATCGAGGAGCTCGCCGTATTCAACGACGAGGCTCATCACATCCACGATCCGCGCATGGCGTGGTTCAAGAGCATTCAGGACATTCATCACCGGATGTTGCAACGCGATCATCGGCTCACGTTGCAAGTCGATGTGACTGCCACACCGCGTCACAACAACGGCGCGATTTTCGTACAAACGGTTTCCGACTACCCGCTGGTGGAGGCGATCTACCAGAACGTCGTCAAGCATCCCGTGTTGCCCGACGCCACGAGCCGAGCCCGCCTAAGCGAGCATCAGAGCGCCATCTTTGCGGAGCGCTATGCCGACTATCTGCAGCTTGGTGTAGAGGAATGGCGCAAGAGCTATGCGGAGAACGAAGCACTCGGTAAGAAGGCCGTCCTGTTCGTGATGGTGGACGACACGCGCAACTGCGACGAGGTCGGCGCGCACCTGGAGCGAATCTGTCCCGAACTGCAGGGCAGTGTGCTGGTCATCCACACCAAGAACAATGGTGAGATTTCAGAGGCCGCCTCCGGCAAGAGCAAGGAGGAAATGGAGGTCCTGCGTAAGGCGTCCAATTCGATCGACCGCTGGGACAGTCCGTACAAGGCCATTGTCTCGGTCTTGGTGCTTAAAGAGGGCTGGGACGTTCGCAACGTGACCGTGATTGTCGGGCTGCGGGCCTTCGCGGCGGCGTCAAACATCCTCCCCGAACAAACCCTGGGCCGCGGCCTACGGCGGATGTACTTCGGCCGCGATATTTCGGAGACGGTCTCCGTGATGGGCACGCCAGCGTTCATGGAGTTCGTGGAATCCATCCAGAGCGAGGGCATAACGTTCGAGCGTGTGCCGATGGGTGGCGGCGCCAAGCGCGAAGAGTCGCTCGTTGTCGAAGTGGATCGGGAGAACACCGATAAGAACCTGGATGCGCTCGATATTGAGCTGCCCAAGCTCAGTCGAAGGTTCAATCGGGAGTTCAAAGATCTGGAGGCATTGGACCCCCATGCCTTGGGCAATCGCCGGATACCACTCAAGGCTTTCACGCCAGAGGAAACTCGTGAGATCGTCTTCAAGACCATGCTCGACGGGGATACCCATCACACGATCCAGCTCGATGCCGCTGGCTCCGCAGACTACCGATCCGTCGTCGGGTTCTTTGCCAAGCAACTCCTCAAGGACATGCGCCTTGTCGGCGGTTACGACGTGCTCTATGGCAAGGTCAAGATGTTCGTCCGGGAGTGTCTCTTCGAGCCTTCACCGGTTGACATGGAGGACGCGGTGGTCTTGAGGAACCTGTCCGAACCGGACGCGGGCAAGATCCTGTTCGATGTTTTCAAGGGTGCCATCAACGCGCTCACAGTGAAGGAGAGCGGCGTCGCGCGGATCGAGGATCGCATTCGGCTGCGCGAAACACGCCCGTTCCGGACGGACGCGCGACCCTACCTGGCGGCTAAGAAGTCGATCTTTTCAAAGATCGTCGGGGAGCCGAACGCTGGCGGCTTTGAATTGGCATTCGCACGGTTCCTGGACGACGCGCCGGATGTAGCTGCCTTCGGAAAGAACTATCTCGCGGTCGGCTTCAAGATCGACTACGTGAAGGCGGACGGAGACCTGTCGACCTACACGCCGGATTTTCTTGTCCGGACCACTGACGGGACCGTTTGGGTCGTCGAAACGAAGGGCAGGGCGGAACTGGATCTTCCCCGAAAGATGGAGCGGCTCCGGCAATGGTCTGCGGATGCCACCGAGGCGAGCCGAGAAGAGGGAGGCGTCGTCTACCGGTTCCTGTATGTCGACCAGGAAGGCTTTGAGCGACATCCCCCGAAGACTTTTGCTTCGCTGGCGGCGAGCTTTACCGACTACCAGGAACTCTGAGCATGGCCCGACCACAAAAAGAAGCCTACGACCTGTCTGATGCCGAGAAACGGGACCTCGTGCAATTGATCCAGCAGGGCAAGCCGCTGCCGGAGAAGTACCGCTTCATCCTTTTTGAGGACAAGCGCGAGGTAGAGCTTGTCTGGAACGGCAAATCGAGGGAAGTCTGCACAACTGTGCTGCCATTCCAGTCTCTAGAGCACATCGACGAGCCGCGCGCGGAGACGAAATCGCAGGAGGACCTATTCGACTCGCGCGGCCGGCAGCAGAAGGGGTGGACCAACAAACTCATCTGGGGCGACAACAAACTGATTCTATCGTCACTCAAGGCCGGCGCACTTCGGCAGCAGATTGAAGACGCCGGTGGTTTGAAGCTGATTTACATCGATCCGCCGTTCGACGTCGGCGCGGATTTCAGTATGGACATCGAGATCGGAGGAGAGACCTTCCATAAGGAAGCCAACCTTCTGGAGCAAATCGCATACCGAGATACGTGGGGGCGGGGTGCCGACAGCTTCATCTCGATGATCTATGAACGCCTTATTTTGATGCGCGATCTGATGGCAGATGATGGCAGCGTATATGTGCACTGTGACTGGAGGCTATCGGCAAGCCTTCGTGCAGTCATTGAAGAGGTCTTTGGCGCAAGTAATTATCGAAACGAGATCATCTGGAAGCGAAAGGGCGGAAGTGCAAATCCTCAAAACAACTTCGGCGTCGCCATTGACACCATTCACTTTGCAGTGAAAAGCGATCGCGCAATGTTTTCCCGTTCATTCACGCGGGAGTCAGACGAAGCCAAGAACTACATCGAAGAACGATTCAAGAGCAAACATGAAGGTCGGCAGTACATGCTTGCTCCGATCGAACGCAATGCGGCGCTAGGCATCCGCGAGAACCTGATCTATGAGTACAAGGGGTATACCCCACGGTACGGTTGGATGATGGTGCGCGAGAAGTTGGAAGACTTTGATCGACGAGGGAAACTTCACTGGAACGGTGCTGGAAAGCCAAATAGGCGAGTGTTCCTGGACGAATACGAAGGGCAGCCGATTGAGAATCTATGGCTGGACATATTTGTGATCAATCCTATGGCTGGAGAGCGGTTGGACTACCCTACGCAAAAGCCGGAAGCGCTCCTTGAGCGCATTCTTAGGACGAGCAGCAAAGAGGGCGACTTGGTGGCCGACTTTTTTGTCGGTTCCGGTACAACTGCCGCTGTCGCAGAGAAGCTCGGTCGCAAGTGGATCGCGACCGATCTCGGAAAGTTTGGTATTCATACCACCCGCAAGCGCCTCATCGGAGTTCAGCGTGAGCTAAAGGCTGCCGACAAGTCGTTCCGTGCGTTTGAGGTTCTCAACCTCGGACGCTACGAGCGCCAGGCGTACTTGAACGTCGGCGGACGCCTCACGGGTGCCCAGAAGGAACAAGCACTGGCCCGCAAGGAGCACGAGTTTCTCGAGTTGATCCTCCGTGCCTACAAGGCGCAGCCGCTAGAGGGAGAGTTGTTTTTCCACGGCAAGAACGGCGGACGCTTGGTCGTCGTGGGGCCGATCAACCTTCCTGTTGGACGCTTGTTTGTCGAGGAAGTCATCACTGAGTGCCGCAAGCGCGGCGCCTCCCGCGCAGATGTGCTTGCGTTCGAGTTCGAAATGGGCCTCTTCCCGGCGGTTCTCGAAGAAGCCAAGCAGAAGGGCATTGATCTCGCGCCTAAGTACATTCCGGCCGAAGTGTTCGACAAGCGGGCCGTCGAGAAGGGACAGGTGGTTTTCCATGACATCAGTTTCGTCGAGGCGACGCCACGGTATGACAAGAAGAGGAAGCTTGAGGTGACGATTGAGCTGACGGACTTCTCCGTTTACTACACACAAGGCGCGGCTGAAGCGGCCATCGCAGCGATGAAGGAAGGCAAGAGCGATGTGCTCTGCGAGCAAGGACAACTGATCAAGGTAAGCAAAGATAAAGCCGGCGTCGTAACTCGTGAGGTCCTGACGAAGGCCTGGACCGACTGGGTCGACTACTGGGCTGTGGATTTCGATTATATGAGTCGTAAGGAGATCATAAAGGTCCAAAAGGGCTCGGGAATTGAGGAGCCGCGTCCGGCACCCTACGTGTCGCCTGTCGAGTTTGAGGATCGCTGGACGGGCGGATATATCTTCGAAAACGAATGGCAGAGTTTCCGTACCCGACAGAATCGGAAGCTAGAGTTGGTGACCGCACCGCACACCTATGAAAGGCCGGGCCGCTATACGGTGGCGGTCAAGGTAATCGATATTTTCGGGAATGACACAATGACACTGGTCCCTGTGAATGTTGGATAGGGCTCAATACCCGGTGTCTCGCGGGGACACTCGGGGAGCGCGCAGCGCCCAGAGACTCTGCCGTTTGCGTGCGTAGTCGCATGAGGCGTGCGTGACAGTCCTTCAGGAAATTCTCGCATGGTCGCAGGAGCGCCCTACATGGCAGCGCGAGGCACTGCGCCGCCTTGTAATTTGCGAGGAACTCTCCGATGAAGACATCAATACCTTGGCCGAAATCTGCAAGAGCGGCCACGGTCTTGCTGAGCAGCGCGACGTTAGGCCGCTTGCCAAGGAGCATGTGCCTGATCAGGCGGCGGGCGCGCCCGTGTCGCTCGTTTCGATTTTTCATCATCGTGGCGTGAATGCGCTGGCAGAGGATCAAACTCTCAAATTCGGTCCCGGCCTCACGGTCGTCTACGGCGACAACGGTGCAGGAAAGACGGGCTATATTCGTATTCTGAAGAGCGCGTGCCGGGCGCGCGGCCCAGAGAAGATCCTGGGCAACGTCGTGTCCGGCACCACGCCGCTCGCGCCAGTCGTCGCCATCAAATACAAGGTCGGCACGGAACCCGTCCCCCGTGAGTGGGCTGGCGGCAACGAGGACGAGTTCGTTTCGCGCGTGAGCGTCTTCGACACGCAATGTGCTGCCGTCTATCTCACCGAAAAGACCGACGTTGCCTTCCGGCCATTCGGCCTGGACCTGTTCGACAAGCTCGTGAAGGCGTGCAAAGCCGTTCGCGCGAAGCTGGAATCGGAGCAGCGCGCACTTGGCACAAACGCGTTGGCTGCCGTGCAGGCAACGATTCCCGACGGCACTGCAGTAGCGAAGTTTCTGGCGAATGTCAGTTCGCTGACCAAGCCGGAGGCAGTACAGGCGCTCGCGCGGCTTTCTCCAGAGGAAGAGGCACGCCTCGCGCTTCTGGAAAAAGCCCTGCTGGACTTGCAAGCCAACGATCCCGAGAAGCTGATCCGCCAGCTCACAGTGCGCGCCGGACGGGTTCAGGCACTGGTTCGTCATTTGAAAGAGGTCGAAGCGGCCCTGTCCGATGACGCCCTGAAAGCGGTGTTCGATGCGCGGACCGAGGGACGCCGCAAGAGCGAGGAAGCCAAGCGCTTGCGCGAGGCCACGTTCCCGCAAGGTCTCTTGATGGGAACGGGAACCGATGCGTGGACGGTGCTCTGGGAGTCGGCGCGGCGCTTCTCTCAGGAGCAGGCATATCCAGACAAGCCTTTCCCCGTTGTCGAAGACGGGGCGCAGTGCGTTCTCTGTCAGCAGAACCTCGATCACGCAGCCGCCCATAGGCTCAAGCAGTTCGAGGACTTTGTCGCCTCGACCGTCGAACGTGAACTCCGCCAGATCAGAGATACCTTCACCCGGCAGAGAAAGGCGTTTGCAGATCTCAAGACGACGACCGAAGCGGTTGACGAAACGCTCAAGGAAATTCGCATCGAGCACGAAGCCGTGGCAGACGCCATCAGTGCGGCGCTGGCATCGAACGAGAAACGCCGGGCCGCCGTATTGTCGACCCTCACGGAACAGAAGGGCCTGGTCGCCGACTGTGCGGCCCTGGTGTCCGTCACTTCCGGAGTCGAGGGGCTGGCGGCGCAGATTGACGAGCGCATCAAGATGCTGCGCACCAGTGCGAACGATCAGACACGCAAGAGCATGACCGCCGAGGCCCAGGAGCTGCGCGCCCGGAAGCTTCTGGCTGCGCATCAGCAGGCCGTCCTCGATGACATCGAAAGCCGGAAGAAATACGCCGCCTATGGCCTGTGCATCGACGACACGAAGACGCAGGCGATCACGGCCAAGAGCACGGCCGTCACCAAGGCCGTTGTTTCGCAGAAACTCAAGAAGAGCTTTCAGGACGAGTTGGGAAATCTTTCATTTCGCCATGTCGAGGTCGAGCTGAAAGAGCTGGGCGGCGCGGATGGCGTCTTCTATCACAAGCTCGTTCTCACGCGCGCGCCCGGCGTCGAGCTGCCGAAAGTGGTCAGTGAGGGCGAGCAGCGATGTCTTTCCATCGCGGCGTTCTTCGCTGAACTCAGCACAGCCGACGATCCCTCCGGCATCGTGTTCGACGATCCTGTGTCTTCTCTGGATTTTCAGTGGCGCAACGGCGTGGCGCGGCGACTGGTGCAGGAGTCAAAGACACGGCAGGTCATCGTCTTCACGCACGATGTCGTGTTCCTGCTGTCGCTCCGCCAATACGCCGAGGAGCTTGGCGTCGAACCGCTCGACCAGCATGTTCGCCACCAATCCAAAGGCGCGGGCGTGTGCGCGGAAGAGCTGCCCTGGGTGGCGCTCCCCGTGAAGAAGAAAATCGGATACCTCAATATTTGCTGGCAGGCCGCCGACAAGCTTTCACGTGACGGGCATCAGGACGCCTACGAGAAGGAAGCGAAATATCTTTACGGGCTGCTCCGCGAAGCGTGGGAACGCGCGCTTGAAGAGGTGCTTCTGGGCGGTGTCGTCGAACGCTACAGACCTGGCGTGCAGACGCAGCAGATTGCGCAGATCGCCGACATCACCGCAGACGATTGCAAAGCCGTCGAGACAGCCATGACTAAGTGCTCGACATGGCTGCCGGGCCACGACAAAGCCCCCGCAGCCCGCTCCCCGGTGCCTGCGCCAGCGGAACTAAAAGCCGACATTGACGCACTCGCGGCCTGGGTCATGGTGATTCGCAGGCGGCGGGGTTAGGAATGACATGAGCGCGATCCCTTGGCTAGAGCAACACGCCCCCGGATTTTCTGGCCTGAGCGCTACGGAGCGCGGTCTCCTCATGGACTTCGCCTTGCTCTGGAGTCTGTTCGAGGGCGAAGTCGTGAATTCGGCCGCGAGCGTGAACACCATCGAACAGGCCGTTCGGCGATGGAATCAAGCGGGCTTACTGTCGCCGCAGACCTTCGCGGCGGCTGCCGGATATTTCAGGGAGCGCTATTACGCAGACGGCACATTCACCTACCGTTTCGATCATCTGCATCTTGAGCGGTCTGGAAATCCCCAGGTCGTGCGGAATGTTCTAAGCGGACAGGATTCAGCGCCCGACAGCATTGCGTCGGCATTGCTCATCATTGTGTATCGCTACCGGAACAACCTGTTTCACGGCGAGAAGTGGGCGTATCAGCTTCAAGAGCAGGAGCAGAACTTCTCGCACGCCAACGAAGTGCTTATGCGCGCTATTGAATTGAACCGACAAGTCCAGAAGGGCGCGCTGGGCCGTCCGGAATAGAGGATCAAGATTTGTCGATCGTCCTGAACGCATTCCCGCTGAAAGTCCCGGAGCTGGAGCTTGACGCCCGCCAGGTCCCCTATGACAAGGAGACACTGGACGGCTTTCGCGCAAAGCACGCATCGACTTGTTCGTTCCGTAGGCAGGGCGACAACATCCTGATCTTCTCGGGGGACGGCACGTTCCCCGTATCGGGCACGCCGCAGACAATCGCGCTCAAGGAGAACTTCGGCATCTTCTGTTCGCTGGTGAAGGACGGGCTTACACGGCACTTTGCAGGGCTGGGCCGCAATCCCTCCGGCTTCAATCCCATCGAGCTGGTGAGTGCCAGGCCGGATGACAATCTTCTGATCCCGATCCTGGGCGACGCTTACCCGTTTAAGGTCTGCGCCAAATACACCATCAACACGCGCACCGTCCAAGGCCACCCGTGCCTTGTCATTGACTGTACGACGCGCCGTGTGCTCAAGGAGAACGGCTTGTTCTTCCTGAACGGCGGGTTCGATCTCATGGGCCGATACGTCGTCACGCAGCAGGCGGACGGTTACAGAAAGCTTCTCGGGTCGGTGAGCGCGATCAAAGGCGAGGCGCTGCACGTCACGCGGCCTGACGGCCAGGTTGAGCAGGTCGAAGCGAAAGGCATTTATCTGGAGGCGAGCCGGACGAACTTCGACGACTACATTCTGCACACCCACGGTGCAAAGAAGGATTCAATCGTCGAGCACATCCGGCAATCCATTTCCATATTCAATGGCGGAGAGAACAAGAAAGCCCGCATCAGCACGCTCAAGAATTACATTCAGTCAAAGACCATTCCGCTCATCAACGGAACGCGCATCGAGATCGAGGATGCACCGGATATCCAGAATGAATGCGTACAGATGCAAAAGCCGGTGTTCGTCTTCAACGACAACGGCGAGGCGGATTGGGCCGAGAAGGGCCTGACACAGTATGGCTCCTATACGAAGCGCACCTTCGACCGGAACGATCCGTCCATCTGCGTGATCTGCGCCCAGCATGACAAGGGGCGCGTCGAGCAGTTCGTCCGCAAGCTCCTGAAAGGCATTGCGAACAGCAAGTATTTCAGCAGCGGTCTTGAGGGCAAGTTCACGCTCGGAACCAGCCGCGTCGAAGTGTTCACTACGGCCACCGATAGTGTGGAGGCGTACAAGAACGCCATCGAAGCGGCGATCCGCAAGAAAGCGGATGACGGGGGACGCTGGGACCTGGCCCTCGTTCAGGTCCGGCAGTCCTTCAAGAAGCTTGAGGTCACTGCAAATCCGTACTATCTCGGAAAGAGTCTCTTCTTCCTGCATCAGGTCCCGGTGCAGGATTTCACGATAGAGCTTCTTTCGCAGTCCGACACTTCGCTTGGGTATTCGCTCAACAATATGGCGCTGGCCTGTTACGCCAAGATGGGCGGCGTGCCGTGGCTGCTCAAATCCTCGCCGACCCTTTCCCACGAACTCGTGATCGGCATCGGCAGCGCGAATATCGGGCAGGAGCGCGGCGCGAACAATCAGCGGATCATGGGCATCACCACCGTCTTCTCCGGGGACGGTAGCTACATCGTCTCGAATACATCGAAGGCCGTCGTGCCGGAGGCGTACTGCGAGGCGCTGACTTCTGTTCTCGGTGAAACCATCGAGAAAATTCAGAAGCGCATGAATTGGCAGAAAGGCGACACGATCCGCCTGATCTTTCATGCGCAGGTCAAGAAGTTCAACAAGGAGGAGATCGAAGCCGTCCGCGCCGTGATCGACAAGTACCGCGAATATCAGATCGAATATGCCTTCCTGAAAATCTCGGAAGATCACGGGCTGCATATGTTTGACTCCGCGACTGCGGGCGTGCAGAAAGGACGGCTTGCGCCATCGCGCGGGAAGACGTTCAAGCTCTCCAAGCACGAAATGCTGATCTATCTGATCGGTCAGCGCGAGTTGCGCCAGGACACGGACGGGAATCCGCGCGGTGTGATCGTCGATATCCATAAGGACTCGACCTTCAAGGACATCAAGTATCTGAGCGCCCAGCTTTACAGCTTCGCATCACACTCATGGCGCAGCTACTTTCCCAATCCGATGCCAGTGACGATCAGCTATTCCGACCTGATCGCGCGGAATCTCGGATGGCTGAACCAACTTCCGGGCTGGAACGACTCGGTGATGATCGGGAAGATCGGGCAATCCCAATGGTTCTTGTAGAGAAGGAAAACGCATACGCGCTGCGCGAGTATCTGCACCGCAAGGTGATCGAGAGCGCGCACCCCGATCCGTTCAAGTCCTCCTTCCTGCATTTTCTGGGTTTGTCGAGGGATGGTGTCCGGACAGAGTCGTACCTGGCGCCACCGTGTTGAACACCGTGCCGTACTTGCGCACATTGTCGTGCAGCAGTTCGAGGCGGCGGTCCGGCTCGTCCGTGTCGACGATGATCTCGTAGTCGATGGACTCCATGCGGGGTGGCACATCCTGCCGGAGGCCGTGGACTACCACGCGGACGCCCCGAAGCGAGAAGTCCAGGATCGGGGTAACGCGTTCAATGCCCTTCAGCATGCAGGCCGCAAGCGCCGCCAGCAGCAGCTCTGCGGGATTGAGGGCGTCCCGCCGGCCCGCGAGGTCGGTGTCGAGCACCAGTTCGGCGTCCTTGCAGGACGCGCGGCTGCCGTGCGCGTCCACCCGCCAGGCATCGACGGTGAACGCAAGCTTCGTGGCGCTGCTCTGGTTCGGAATCACAGGCTTCTCTGGTTTACGCGCTTCGACAGCTGCTCGGCGCTCTCGCGGCGCTCGCTGTAGCGATCGACAAGGTATGGCGCCACATCGCGCGTCAGCAGCGTGAACTTCACCAGCTCTTCCATGACGTCCACGAGCCGCTCGTAGAAGGATGAGGGCTTCATCCGGCCATCATCGTCGAATTCCGTGAACGCCTTGGCGACAGAGGATTGGTTCGGAATCGTCAGCATGCGCATCCAGCGACCCAGCACACGCAACTGGTTGACGGCATTGAAGGACTGCGAACCGCCGGATACTTCCAGCACCGCAAGCGTCTTGCCCTGCGTCGGACGCACGGCGCCGGCGCTCAGGGGGATCCAGTCGATTTGGGCCTTCATGATGCCGGTCATCGCGCCATGCCGCTCGGGCGAGCACCAGACCATGCCTTCCGACCAGGTCGCCAGTTCGCGCAGTTCCCGCACTTTGGGATGGGTGTCGGGCTCGCTGTCAGGCAGCGGCAGGCCGGCCGGATCGAAGATGCGAGTTTCGGCACCCATGGCCTGCAACAGGCGCGCGGCCTCGAAGGTCAGCAGCTTGCTGTAGGAGCGCGTTCGCAGGGAGCCGTACAGCAGCAGGATGCGCGGCGCGTGAGTCGAAGGGGACCGGACGCTCAGGTCCGAGGCAGCAGGTCGCCGGAACTGCTCCGGATCGACGTTCGGCAGGTCAGACAGGGGCGACAACACGGCGACCCTCCGCGTCGATCAGCAGCTCGCCATCCTCTTTCGTGAATGGACCCTTCTGGGGCAGAGGCAGGATGTCCAGCACCGCCTCGGACGGTCTGCACAGCTTTGTTCCCCAGGGCGTTTCGACGATGGGTCTGTTGATCAGGATCGGATGCGCGAGCATGTGGTCGATGAGCTGCGCGTCGGTCCAGTGCAGCGCGGCTAGCCCAAGTTCCGCATAGGGCGTTCCTTTTTCCCGCAACAGCTCCCGTGGGGCGATTCCCATCTGGCCGATGAGCCGCTCCAGCGTGTCGCGGTCGGGCGGAGTCTTCAGGTATTCAACAACGGTGGGCTCCACGCCCGCATTGCGGAGCAGGGCGAGGGCGTTCCTCGATGTTCCACAGGCTGGGTTGTGGAAGATGGTTACAGCAGGCGTATTCATTTAGGAGTCGGACCTCGGCTACGGGGCTGCGGATTTCCAGCAATTGACAAACATTTAGGATTATAGAATTCTACAAACATGAAATCTACAGTCGTCATCCAGGCGCTGTCGGCGCTGGCGCATCCTTCGCGCCTCGAGGTCTTCCGGTTGCTCGTCAAGCGCGGCCCGGAGGGCTACGTTCCCAGCGACCTTGCTGAACGACTTGGCATTCCCAGCCCGACGCTGTCCTTTCACCTGAAGGAGCTGTCCCAGGCGGGTCTGATCGAGTCACGACGGGATGGGCGCTTTGTGTATTACAGCGCCAGCATGGAGCACATGAACAAGTTGGTGTCCTTTCTGACAGAGAATTGCTGCAGCCTGGGAACATCCGACTCGGCCTCCTGCAGGCCTTCCGCGGCATCGCGCATCAAGAATTCCGCCTGAAAGAGGAAGTCCGCTCTGATGAACGTCCTGTTCCTGTGCACGGGAAACTCCTGCCGATCGATCCTCGGCGAAGCCACGTTCAATCATCTGGCCCCCGCTGGCTGGCGCGCCGTCAGCGCCGGGAGCATGCCGACGGGCCACGTGCACCCGAGATCGCTCGCGTTGCTGTCCCGCGAAGGAATTGACACGCGTGGCTACCACAGCAAGTCGTGGGAGAACCTGCCCGTCACTCCCGACATCGTGATCACGGTTTGTGGAAGTGCCGCTGGCGAAACATGCCCGGCCTATCTTGGGAAAGTGCTGCGCACCCACTGGGGCGTCGAAGATCCCGCGCATGCGACGGGCACAGATGCGCAAATTGACGCCGCATTCGACAAGGCCTACCGGACACTGCGCGCGCGGATCGAAGCATTCCTTGCCTTGCCCTTGAAGCAGTTGCAGCACGATCCGGATCGACTAAAGACTGAGCTGGACCGCATCGGAACACGGTTCGCCTGACGACCCGGGAGCCCTAACTGGAGAAACCATGAAGACCGTACAGATATTCGATCCCGCGCTGTGCTGCCGAACCGGCGTGTGCGGTGCCGATGTGGACCAGGAGCTGGTCACGGCTGCTGCGAACGTGGAGTGGGCGCAGCGAAATGGCGCGCACATCGAACGATTCAACCTCGCGCAGCAGCCCGTGCTATTTGCCGAGCATCCCGTGGTGCGAGGCTTTCTCGAACGCTCGGGTCAGGAGTCGCTTCCGTTAACACTGGTCGAAGGGCAGATCGCCCTGGCAGGCCGCTACCCAACGCGTGAGGAGCTGGCCCGATGGACGGAGGTCTCCGGGCCCGAGCAATCGGCAACGACCGCCGGGTGCTGCAGTGGATCCAAGTGCTGCTGAGCGCAATTTCAACGTGAAGTTCCTGGACCATCCGCCGCGCTTCCTGTTCTTCACGGGCAAGGGTGGAGTGGGGAAGACGTCGATCGCCTGTGCGACCGCCGTGCACCTGGCGGAGTCAGGCCAGCGGGTGCTGCTCGTCAGTACCGATCCGGCCTCCAACGTCGGGCAGGTTTTCGGTATCACGATCGGCAACCGCGTGACCGCGATACCGCAGGTCGACAACTTGTCGGCGCTGGAGATCGACCCGGAGGCTGCCGCGCAGGCCTATCGGGATCGTCTCGTTGGCCCTGTACGGGGTGTGCTTCCTGACGCGGTGGTACGGAGCATCGAAGAACAGCTCTCCGGGGCCTGCACCACCGAGATCGCCGCGTTCGATGAATTCACCGGATTACTGGTGGATGCCTCGCAGACCACCGGGTTCGACCATGTGATCTTCGACACGGCGCCCACCGGTCACACGATTCGTTTGCTGCAGCTCCCGGGGGCGTGGTCGGGGTTTCTCGAAGCGGGCAAGGGCGATGCCTCATGTCTCGGGCCGCTGGCTGGACTGGAGAAGCATCGCAGCCAGTACGCCGCTGCCGTGCAGGCGCTTGCCGATCCCTCCCGTACGCGTCTGGTACTGGTGGCGCGTGCCCAGCGAGCCGCCCTGCGTGAGGCCGAGCGTACGCAGGCCGAGTTGGGCGCCATCGGACTTGCTCGCCAGTATCTGGTCATCAACGGGGTCTATCCCCCGTCGGAGATCGCGGAAGATCCGCTGGCGCAGGCTCTGGTGAAGCGCGAGCAGCAGGCCTTGGCGGCAATGCCCGCAGGGCTGAAGGAGCTGCCCCGTGATCAGATCGCCCTGAAGCCATTCAACCTGGTGGGGCTGGCGTCGCTGCAGCAGCTGTTGTCCGAGGACGCCGTGCCGGCGGGCGTGACGAATGCAGCGTCGCCCGCGCCCGTGCCCTCCAACGCAATGCATCTCGGCGCTCTGGTCGATGATATCGCCGCGGCCGGACACGGGCTGGTGATGGTCATGGGCAAGGGCGGCGTCGGCAAGACGACCCTGGCGGCGGCGATTGCTGTGGGCCTTGCGCACCGTGGCTTGGCGGTCCATCTGACGACATCTGATCCGGCGGCGCATCTTGCGACCACGCTCGAAGGCACGCTCGACCATCTGGATGTCAGTCGCATCGATCCGCATGCCGAGACCGAGCGCTACCGGCAGCACGTATTGGCGACCAAGGGCGCGAAGCTCGATGCTGCTGGCAAGGCTCTCCTTGAAGAAGACCTGCGGTCGCCGTGCACTGAGGAAATCGCCGTATTCCAGGCGTTCTCGCGCGTCATCCGTGAAGCGGGTCGAAAGTTCGTGGTGATGGACACCGCACCCACGGGCCATACGCTGTTGCTGCTCGACGCGACCGGCGCCTATCACCGCGACATGGTGCGCCAGATGCGTGAGTCGAGCCTGCACTTCACCACGCCAATGATGCAGCTCCAAGATCAGCGCCAGACCAAGGTGCTGATCGTGACATTGCCGGAAACGACGCCGGTGCTGGAGGCCGCGAACCTGCAGCAGGATCTGCGCCGTGCGGGGATCGAACCCTGGGCCTGGATCATCAACGCCAGCGTTGCTGCAGCGTCGCCCCGTTCGTCCCTGTTGCGTCAGCGAGCTGCCAACGAGACGCGCGAAATCGATGCCGTTGTCCAGCGTCACGCGAAACGTACCGCGCTGGTGGCGCTGCAGGAGCGCGAACCGGTTGGCGTCGAAGCGCTACTGGAATTGACTGGCGCTCAGGCCCAAGCGCCTGCCTGACATCGCACAACCCCATCACTCTTGCGGAACCCCTATGGATCGCCCCTACAACGTCTTGTTCCTCTGCACTGGCAACTCGGCCCGCAGCATTCTGGCCGAATCCATCCTCAATCAGCGGGGCCGCGGGCAGTTCCGTGCCTACAGTGCGGGGAGCGATCCTGCGGGGAGGGTCAATCCTTTCGCGCTGGATCTGTTGGGGCGCATGGGTCTTCCTACCGAAGGACTGCGCAGCAAGTCATGGGAAGAGTTCGCGGCAACCGACTCCGTGCCTCTCGATTTCGTGTTCACGGTCTGCGACAACGCGGCTGGCGAAGTCTGTCCGGTGTGGCCCGGGCAACCGATGACGGCTCACTGGGGGCTACCGGATCCCGCTGCCGTACAGGGAACGGACGCCGAAAAGACCGAGGCGTTCCGTCAGGCGTTCCGCGCGATGGAGCGTCGCATCAGCGTGTTCATCAGTTTGCCGATCGCGTCGCTGGATCGGTTGGCGCTCTCGCAGCGGCTGCGCGACATCGGGAAGGAATAGCCGATGTCGACGTTCGAACGCTACCTGACCCTGTGGGTCGCCGCCTGCATCGTGGTGGGTATCGGTCTCGGGCACTTGTTTCCCGGTGCCTTCCAGATGATTGGCAGCGCCGAGATCGCGAAGGTCAATCTGCCGGTCGCCGCGCTGATCTGGCTGATGATCATCCCTATGCTGATGAAGATCGACTTCGCTGCCCTCTCTGCGGTGCGACGGCACTGGCGGGGTATCGGTGTGACCCTTTTCGTGAACTGGGCCGTGAAGCCATTCTCGATGGCGCTCCTGGGGTGGTTGTTCATCGGCCACCTGTTCCGTCCCTACCTGCCCGCCGAGCAGATCGATTCGTACATTGCCGGACTCATCCTGCTGGCGGCCGCCCCGTGCACCGCCATGGTGTTCGTATGGAGCAATCTGTGTGAGGGCGAGCCCCACTTCACGCTTTCTCAGGTCGCGCTCAATGACGCGATCATGGTTGTGGCATTCGCGCCGATTGTCGCGCTGCTGCTCGGCCTGTCCGCCATCGTCGTGCCGTGGGATACGCTGCTGCTGTCCGTCGGGCTGTATATCGTCGTGCCGGTGGTCATCGCGCAACTGGTTCGCCGTGCGGTGCTTGCGGGCGGGGGCGAAGCGCGCCTGTCCGGAGCGTTGCGGCGCATCGGTCCGGTAAGTCTGGTGGCGCTGCTGGTCACGCTGGTGCTGCTTTTCGGTTTCCAGGGCGAGCAGATTCTGAGCCAGCCGTTGGTAATCGCGTTGCTGGCCGTGCCGATCGTGATCCAGGTGTATTTCAACTCGGGCCTGGCCTATCTGCTGAATCGCGCGACGGGCGAGGCGCATTGCGTCGCGGGGCCTTCGGCGCTGATCGGTGCGAGCAACTTCTTCGAGCTTGCTGTTGCCGCCGCCATCAGCATTTTTGGCTTCGAGTCCGGCGCGGCGCTCGCTACCGTCGTGGGCGTGCTTATCGAGGTCCCGGTCATGCTATCAGTGGTGCGGATCGTCAACAGAAGCCGGGGCTGGTATGAGCGCAAGGCCGGCATACAGCAGCCTCTTCAAGGGAAATCGTCGGAACCGATGCGCTGAGGCCGCGCTTGGATGCATAGAAGACTGATGAATGCCAAGGCGGTCCGATTGTCTTTCGTCATCTATCGCCGGCCGCCTTCTGTAAGCGCCTCATTCTGACGGTCGACTCGACGGTCAATTGCTGCGATCATTCTGAGAAGTCCAATGATCGTAAGCACTTAGATAGGTCGGAGACAATTGAGTGGGAGTGAGGGATTCTTGGCCGCATTCATTTTTCCAGTGAAATCAAGTATTTATAGTGTCGCGGCGATTGTGCGCATTGAATCGTCTCCGAGAGAAAGTTGCTAGCCAAGTGCCTGATCGATAAGCAAGTTTCTGGGGGCAATTCGCCTTAAGGACCTGAGCCCAGCACGTTCTTTTGACGGTAGATCTGACGGTAAAGAAATCCGTTTGCTCTCTGGTCGTCCCTTTTGCCGTCAACGGTGGCCGGACGCTTTGATCCGTGGAGTCAAGCCGGGAATCGCCCATTCCTGTGTACCGGACAGGCAGGTTTGCCGATCAACGAGTTTGGTCACTCATGGTGACGGAAACAGCGTTTCGGTAAACCCAGAACCCTAGCCTGGGCCGCCGGACGAGGGCATATCAGACGAAAGGGTCTGAGTCGGATCCGTAAGGACTTGCAAAAAAAGCCAATAAACGGCATTTTTGGGGCGTGAAGTCGGAATCCGCCAAGCCAAGCGCCAAAAGTCTGCTCGACAGCCTCGCCTCGCGCGGGCGCCATCATTTCACCTCTGCCGAGGCGAGGCGGGCGCTGGGAGTCTCGCCCAACGCCACCGCGAAGGCGTTGGCGCGGCTGATGGCGCAGGGATATCTCGCGTCGCCGGAACGCGAGTTCTACGTCATCGTGCCTCCTGAATACCGGCCGCTAGGGTGCCTGCCGGCCGAGCAGTTCATTCCCGCCTTGATGGCGGAGAAGGGCCTTTCCTACTACGCAGGCCTGTTGTCCGCGGCCCAGTTCTACGGCGCCGCGCACCATCGCCCCCAGGAATTCCAGGTGCTGGTTGCGCGAAATCGTCGGCCGATCATTTGCGGGAGAGTCCGTGTCGGCTTCATTGCCCGCAAACGCGTGGATGAAATTCCGGTGCGTCGCATGAACACCGCGCGTGGAGAGATTCGCGTATCCACTCCAGAGGCGACGGCTGTCGATCTCGCCGGTTATCCCGAACATGCAGGCGGTCTGGACCAGGTGGTCACGATTCTTTCTGAGCTTTCAGAGGACATCGACGCCAATCTGTTGCCGCAAGCGGCCGCGACCGCACCGCTGGTATGGGCGCAGCGACTTGGCTACCTGCTCCAGGTGGCGGGGGCGCAGCGCGCGACCGCTGCCTTGAAGGGATACCTGCGCGGTAAGGTGCGCGACTACGAACCCTTGGTCAGCGGAGGATCCCGGCACGGCAACAGAGATGCGGCCTGGAAAATCATCGTCAACGCCCGGCTCGAATCGGAAGCATGATTCCGCGCGACTACATCACCGAGTGGCGAGCGATTGCACCATGGGTACAGGATGCACAGGTCGAGCAGGATCTGGTCATCAGTCGCGCGCTGGTGGAGATCTACTCTCATCCCGCAATCGCCAGCGCATTGGCGTTTCGGGGTGGTACGGCGCTCTACAAGCTTCACCTGAAGCCCGCGTTGAGGTACTCGGAAGACATCGATCTGGTGCAGATCAAGGCGGAACCGGCAGGCCGGATCATGGATGCGCTGCGCGCAGCGCTCGACCCTTGGCTGGGCGAGCCGCGCCGGAAGCAGTCCGAAGGCCGGGTGACGTTCGCCTACCGGTTCAGCTCGGAGGACGCCCCAGTGTTGCCGATGCGACTCAAGGTGGAGGTCAACACACGCGAGCACTTCGCGGTGCACGGGTTCGTGGATCAGCCGTTCGAAGTTTCCTCGCGATGGTTCAAGGGCCGGTGCAGCGTCAGGACCTACGGTCTGGACGAACTACTCGGGACGAAACTGCGCGCCCTATACCAGCGCAAGAAGGGCCGAGACCTCTTCGATCTGGACGCCGCGCTGCGCAGTCCCGGCGTCGATGCTGGCAGGATTGTCGAGGCATTCGTCTCGTACATGGAGCATGGCGGGCATCGCATCTCGCGGGCGCTGTTCGAAGAGAATCTCGCCAACAAGCTGCGGGATCCTGTGTTCATGGCGGACATGAGTCCATTGCTGACGCACGGTTCTCGCTGGGACCCCGCGAAGGCGGCCGCAAACGTGGCCGAGAAGCTGCTTGCTCGGCTGCCGGGCGGGGAGTGACCACCATGGTCGCATGATGATGAAAATGGTGTCACCGCCGACAACGGGATCGACAGCGGATGCCGATTTGCTGATCTCCCTGAAAGCAGAGAACGAGCGCCTCATCGCGCTGCTCGAGGCGAACGGGATCGCGTGGCGTCCGCGGCCTGTTCCGACACCATTTCCGGCAATGCCTCCCGCTGCGTCCGAAATGTCGCGATTGTCAACCAAGGCGAAGGTGGCCATGTTTCGCCGTCTGTTCCGGGGGCGCACGGATGTCTACCCGGTGCGCTGGCAGAGCACAACGACTGGCAAGTCGGGCTACGCACCTGCCTGTGCGAACGAGTGGCGCGCGGGAGTGTGCGAGAAGCCACGAATCAAGTGCGCAGATTGCCCAAATCGCTCGCTGATGCCGCTTTCCGACGAGGTCGTCTACGCCCACCTGGCCGGTGACCACACCATCGGTGTCTATCCACTTCTGGAGGACGACAGCTGCTATTTACTCGCGATCGATTTCGACGAGGACGAGTGGAGACAGGACGTAATTGCCTTCGCCGATTCGTGCACTGATCTCGGTATCCCGGTGGCGATCGAGATCTCCCGATCCGGGAACGGCGCCCACGCCTGGATCTTCTTTGCAGACCGCGTATTGGCCCGTGATGCGCGCAGATTGGGCACCGCCATCATCAGCCATACCTGCGCGCGCACGCGGCAACTGCGGCTCGCATCCTACGACCGCCTTTTTCCCAATCAGGACGTCATGCCAAGAGGCGGATTTGGCAACTTGATCGCGTTGCCGCTGCAGAGGAAGCCACGGGAAGACGGATTCAGCGTGTTCGTCGATTCGGAACTGCAACCGTACCCGGACCAGTGGGAGTTCCTGGCATCGGTCCGGCCGCTGGCACCTCAGGACCTCGAGCCGACGATCTCGCGGGCGACCGACGGCGGTCATCCTCTCGACGTGACCTTTGTCGAAGATGAGGATCTGGCCACGCCGTGGAAACGCTCCTTGCGCCCAATCGAAAGGATCCAGGGCGCGATGCCGAAGTCGCTCATGGTAACGTTGGCGAATCTCATCTACTTCGAGAAGGCGGAACTTCCGCAGCCATTGATCAATCGCCTGATCCGGTTGGCGGCGTTTCAGAACCCGGAGTTCTATCGGGCGCAAGCCATGCGGCTGTCGGTGTGGGACAAACCTCGAGTCATAGGCTGCGCCGAGAGCTTTCCTCGTCACATCGCACTTCCGCGTGGTTGCCTCGACGGGGCCCGACAGTTGTTGCGTGAGAATGCGATTCGCTGTGACTTTCGGGACGAGCGCAGCACCGGAGTGCCGATCGAAGTGGAGTTCAAGGGTGCGCTCCGGCCCGATCAGGAGTCAGCCGCCGCCTCGATGCTCCATCACGACGTGGGCGTACTGTGCGCTCCGACGGCATTTGGCAAGACGGTCGCGGGCGCCGCGATGATTGCCCGCAGGGGCGTGAGCACACTCGTGCTGGTGCATCGCACAGAACTTCTTCGGCAGTGGCAGGAACGACTGCAGGCGTTTCTTGGTGTTGGCGTGGAATCGGTCGGTACGATTGGTGGAGGCAAGGCCAAGCCCAGCGGCAAGATCGACATCGCTTTGATGCAGTCGCTTTCCCGCCAAGGGGAGGTCAATGCCCTCGTCGAGAATTATGGCCACATCATCGTGGACGAGTGCCATCACGTTGGCGCGGTGTCGTTCGAGGCCATCCTGAGGCGATGCAAGGCGAGATACGTGCTTGGCTTGACCGCAACGCCGATCCGCCGAGACGGGCAGCAGCCAGTCATCTTCATGCAGTGCGGACCGATCCGGCACACGGCGGTCGCATCTACTGACGCACCAAATGACCTTGAGGTGCTGCCTCGATCATGCCCTGAGCATATCGAGCTGTCGCGGGAGTCGGGGATTCAAGAGGTGTTTCGGCTTCTCGCGACCAATCAGCAGCGGACAGCCGCGGTCGCCGCTGAGGTCCGGCAGTCGTTCGATCAGGGCCGCAAAGTACTGGTCCTTACTGAGCGCACTGATCACCTTGAAGCTATTCGAGTAGCTCTGAGTGACCAAGTTCCGTCGACGTTCGTCCTCCATGGGCGGATGTCGAGGAAGCAACGTGCCATGCTCATCGCGGAACTCGACGCGCTCCCACCCGACTCCCCACGCATTCTTCTCGCCACGGGCAGGCTCGTCGGCGAGGGATTCGATCATCCCCCGCTCGATACCATGATCTTGGCGATGCCCATCTCGTGGAGGGGCACACTGCAGCAGTACGCTGGCCGGTTGCATCGGCAGCATGCAAGCAAGGTCAGTGTGCGGATCATTGATTTTGTGGACACCGGGCACCCGGCGTTGCGGCGGATGTGGGAGAGGCGCCAGCGCGGCTATCGCGCGATGGGCTACCGGATCGCTGAACCTCTGGCTGGGTCAGGTGTGCTTGGCGGATCTCTCTAGACCGGATCCTGAATGGTGCCAACGCTCCGCGAAGTTCGTCGTGAGCGCGCGCCGTCATCTCATGATCCTTCGGGATCTATCGGCGTCTAACGCGATCAAGCGACCAGGTTCGACGGTCATCCTGACGGTAAAATCTCTGCCTGCGGCGTTGAGTGCTTGTGCTTTCAATCGCTTGCATGCGCTCGGCACTATTGAGTGGGAGTGAGGGGGCTCGTGCGCGGTCTCTATTTTTCTGCAGAATCAGTTGGTTAGAGCGTCACGGCGAATGTGGGCATCGAAATCGTCTCCGAGAAGACGTTGCTCGCCAA
>JBDHVK010000051.1:0-24570 GCA_039809645.1 Gemmatimonas sp. | reverse complement strand
GACGGCGGCGGCGCGACGGGCCACCGTCATGGCGCTGTTCAAGCTCGGCCACTCGCCGGTGGCGCCGGCGGCGACGTTGAGGCTCTTGCTGAGATCGTTGTGGAGCAGCGCGTCGCGCACGGCGAGGCACACATCGCGGCTGACGTTGCGCTGCGCTTCCACGGTGTTCGCACCGAGGTGCGGCGTGAGCACGATGTTGGGCGCTTTGCGGAGCGGGTGATCGGCGCTCGGCGGTTCGACGGTGAAGACATCCATCACGGCGCCGCGGAGCTGGTCGGCTTCGAGGGCGGCCACCAACGCGTCTTCGTCGATGATGCCGCCTCTCGCCATGTTCAACACCACACTGCGCGCGGGGAGGCGGCCGAGTTCGCGCTTGCCGATCATCCCCTTGGTTTCGTCGTTGAGGGGGACGTGCAGCGTGAGGATGTTCGTTTCGGCGATCAGCGCGTCGAGCGTGGCGCAGCGGCGCACGCGCAGGGCGGTGAAGCGTTCGTCGGCGATGTAGGGATCGTACGCGACGACGTTCATGCCGAAGGCGTGCGCGCGTGTGGCGACTTCGCTGCCAATGCAACCGAGGCCGACAATGCCGAGTGTCTTGCCGTGGAGCTCGCGGCCCATGTAGGAGTTGCGATCCCAGCGGCCGACTTGCATGCCGGTGTGTGCCTTCGGGATCTGCCGCAGCAAACCGATCACCGCACCGAAGAAGAGCTCCGCCACCGCAATGGTGTTGCCGGCGGGGGCGTTGATGACGGCGATGCCGAGGCTCGTTGCGGTGTCGATGGCGACGTTGTCGACGCCGACGCCGGCGCGGCCTACGACCTTGAGTTTCTTGGCGGCCTGAAGGAGCTCGGCGCTGATTCTCGTCGCGCTGCGGCCGACGATGGCGTCGTAGTCACCGATTCTGGCGAGCAGCTCGTCTTTCGGGAGCGTGGGGAGCTCGTCGACCTGGAGACTGGGCTCGGCGGTGAGGAGGACGACGCCTTCCTGATCGACTTCGTCGGTGACTAAGACACGGAATTGAGACACTGCTCTTCCTGGCTTTTCGTGACGGGGAGGTCGACTGGAAGTTAGCGAGTTATGAAGGGCTTTGGTGGTGGGGGATGGTTGGGTTGGAACTGATCACGCAGAGAAAAGGGGAAAATGAGAAAAGGGGAATGGCACTTTTGAAAAGCAAAAGGGGGATCGCGTGGGCGACCCCCTTTTCTCCTTTTCACATTTTCTCTGTGTGATCAGTTCAGCAGCCCATCCGCCGCACCAAACCGTCCGTCAGGCCCCAAGCGCGCGACGCAGCGCATCGCGCAGCACGACGAGCATTTCGTTCGTGGCAGCCGGCGAGTCTTCGCGCACGTTGAGCTCCACACCATCGGCGAGCGCCAACCGGCGCCACGTCGCCTCGGCGGGGGTGTCGCGACGGCCGGCGCTGTCCATGTGGAGCTGGAGCGCGGGAGCGAGACTCGCGGCCACACGACGCTCGAGGGCGTCGCCGGTGGTTTCCTTCATCTCGGCTTTGATCGCGTCGAGCGTCTGGCCTTCGCGCTGACGGATCTTGATCGCCAACAACTGCAGGAGATGACGGTAGCCGTACGTCGCGGCAGTGCCGGCGCCTTCGGGGCGGTCGAGGAGACCGTTCGCTACGTAGAAGCGCACGGCACGGGCGCTCGGCATGGCGCGCGCACTGGCGTTCGTGGGCTTCACACCGGCGGAGTCGACGAGACTGGCGGCGTGTGCGGCGAGACCCCTGGCGTTGAAGGGGGCGTGCTTGGCGTGGGCTCTGAGGAGCGGGACTGGGGACTCGGCCATGCCCGAATATATGGCGCGACGTCCGCGTCTGCTTTTGGGACTGCGATTAGGGCGGAAGCTGGACTGCGGAAGCTGGGACTGCGGCAACATGGACTGCGGGGACTGCGGGGACTGCGGCGGCTATGAACTCGGCGGGGCTTTCCTCGTGGGGGAGGTCGCCGGAGTCGATCGCGGTGAAGGTGGCTTGGGGGAAGGCTGCGTGTACTTCTTGAGATTCTGAGAAGGGGGTTTGGGCGGCCTTCGTGCCCCAGATGAGATGGAGGGGACAGGAGACGGCTGGCGCGACGGACTTGAGATTGCGATTGAGCGACATGCCGACAAAGGCGGCGGGGGCGTAGCGCGCGTTGGGGTGGTTGGCGCTCAGCCAGAAGAGCTCTACGGCTTCCGGAGTCAGAGACTTGGGATTGCTGTAGATGTCCTTCAGGAAAAACCGGATGCTGGGGCGCGAGACGAGCGACCGGAACAGCGCGGTGCCGGGGACGCTGGTGCGCAGCAGTCGCTCGACGGCGTGATTCACCACACTGCCGTTGTCGTACAGACGTGAGATGCCGGCGGGGCCGACGGCGGTGATGTGAGCGAAGAGACCGGGGGAGGCGGCTTCGGCGATGCAATACGTCGCGCCGAGTGAGCTGCCGAACGCCCGTGGGGCGCGGCCGATGACATCGCGCGTGAAATCGCGGACGAGATCAACATACAGCTGCGCGGTATACCGAATGGGTGGACGGTCGCTGGCGCCGAAGCCCAAGAGATCGAGGGCGTACGCGGGGCCGTGGCCTTCGTGATCGGCGAGGGGGCCAAAGACATAGCGCCACTCGGCGCTCCAGGCGGCGGCGTGGATGCTGTGGACGAAGAGGAGCGGAGTGTTCGCGCTCGACTCGTCGCCGCGGACCACGTACGCGACCCGATGGCCGCGCCAGCGATACTCGCGGCGCTCACCCCCTAAGGGGTTGGGAAGGGGAGCCTTCGTGAACGGCTGCATGGACCCTCCCGCAAAGCACAAATCGCGCTAGCAGTGCCGACTCGCCTGGCCGCCCGTGTGACACTCCCCAGTATCACCCACCACCCACCGGAACGACCAGACGATTGTGTCGGCACGGCCGCGCGACCGTGCGGGCGCGCGAACTGCCGCGCCGCGTGTTGTTCTTTTGGAGCTGCTAGTCCTTCGCCGAGGTGGCGAAGGCCGTTTTGACACCGCAGGCGTTCGCGTGTTGCGCGATCACGGCGAGGTCCACGGGCTTCTCGAGGAAATGCAGCGCACCCAGTCGGAAACTGGCCTGACGGTTCGAGTCGTCGGGGTACGCGGTGAGCACGAGCACAGTGGCATCAGGCGACAGCATGCCGGCGAGGGCCATGACCTGCAGCCCGCCGTCGCGCTTTCCGCCCAACCGGAGATCGGTGACGATCAGATCGAACTTCTGTGAGCGCAGGCGATCGAGCGCATCAGGCAAAAGCTCGGCGGCCGTGACGACGTTCCCTTCGGTCTCGAACAGCTCGACCAGAACGTCACGGATGGACTGCTCGTCCTCGACAACCAGGACCGACTTGGTGGCAGATTCGACCTTCATGCCTATTACTAATGCTAGAAGGGTGCCAGAGTGGCTCTTTTACTTAAGTTGTTGATTTTGAACAGCTTGGAATTTCACGCTGTGCTGATATTGGTGTACGGAATTGCTACAGTTAGTGCGCTCTGAATGATTTTCGGGCGGCTGAAAGTCGGTTGTGCCTGATCTGCGGAGGGGCGGAGGGGCGGAGGGGCGGAGGGCGCGTTCGCGGTTCTCCGTTGCTCCGATGCTCCGCCCCTCCGCAGATCAGGCACAAACAACGGTCTATTCGAGCCCGTACTTCCGGAGCTTCTCCAGCAGGGTGCTCCGCGCAATGCCGAGCAGTTGGGCGGTGCGCGTGCGGTTGTCGCCGGTGGCATTCAGCGCCACGCGGATGGCATCGCGCTCGGCGGCTTCGAGCGTGCGAGGCTGCTCGGTCTTGGTGCTCGTGACGGCGGGGGCGTCGGAGCCGGGGAGGCCGAGGTGCACCACATCGATCACCCCTCCGTTCGCGAGGATGGCGGCGCGCCAGAGGGTGTTCTTGAGCTCGCGGATGTTGCCGGGCCAGCGATAGGAGACCAGGGACTGCTCGGCTGACTTTGTGAGCCTCGCGGACTTGGGAAGGAATGCCTCGGCCATCGGGAGGATTTCTTCCGGTCTCGCGCGGAGCGGGGGGAGGGTGAGAGTTAAGACCTGGAGACGATAGTAGAGGTCGGCGCGGAAGCGTCTTGCCTCGACGGCGTCGGTGAGGGGCTGGTGGGTGGCGACGATCATGCGCGCATTGCTGCGCAGGGTGGTGGTGCCGCCGAGGCGCCGGAACTGGCGCTCCTCCGGGACCTTCAAAAGCCGCGGCTGGACGTCGAGGCCCATTTCGGCGATTTCGTCGAGGAAGACACTCCCTTCGCCGGCGACCTCGAGGAGCCCTCGTTTGGCGGCTTTGGCGTCGGTGAAGGCGCCTCGTTCGTGGCCGAACAGCTCGCTTTCGAAGAACGTACTCGACAGGCTGGCGCAGTTGATCTCGACGAAGGGCGAACTGTTCCGTGCCGAACGATCGTGGATCTGGCGGGCGATGTAGCCTTTGCCGGTGCCGGTTTCGCCTTGCAGGAGCACCGGCGCGTCGGCGTTTTTGGCGGCGAGCTCGATGAGGTCCTGGAAGGTGGGGGCGAGGCTGGGGGCGGACTCGCCGGCGGGGCGGGCCTGGGCGCGGAGGACGGCGACTTCCTGCTTGAGGCGGCCGGTCTGGGCGGCGCGGTTGACGGCGGCTTCGAGCGCTTCGAGGTCGACGGGCTTTTCGAGCAGATCCACGGCGCCGCGCTGCATGGCCTTCACGGCGGTCTTCACGTCGGCGAAGCCGGTGAGGACGATGATGGCGAGGTCGGGGTCGTCGGCCTTGAGCGCTTCGAGCGCGACGCCGCCGTCGGCATCCGGCAGGCGGAGGTCGAGCAGCACGACATCCGGCGCGTGCTCGGCGGCGAGCTGGCGCCCTTCGGTGGCGGTGCCGGCGCCGCGGGCGGTGTGGCCGAGGCTTTCGAAGAAGTCGACGAGGGTGTCGCGGACCGTTTCGTCGTCGTCGACGACCAGGATGCTGAGGGCCATCGGGGCGCCCCTATGTGGCGGGCGACGGCGGCAGCGTGAGCGTCAGCGTGGTGCCGTGCTCAGGGGTGCTGTCGATACCGATGGTGCCGCCGTGTTCGTCCATGATGCGCTGGCAGAGCGCGAGGCCGATGCCCGAGCCGCTGGCCTTGGTGGAGTAGAAGAACTCGAAGACGTGCGGCAGGACCTCTGGCGGGATGGCGGGGCCGGCGTTGGTGAGCCGCGAGCGCCAGCCGCCATTGGGGAGCGCGTGGCCCACTAGCACGATCTCGCTCCCTTCGGGGGCGTGATCGCAGGCGTTCACCAGGATGTTGCGGCACACCTGCCCGAGCTGGTTGGGGTCGATCATGGCGTGCATGGGGAAGTCGGGGCGCGTGCGGCGCAGCACGAGGTGCTTGGCGTCGAGAATGGTGCGCTCGCCCTCGAGGATGTCGTCCCACACCTGCTCGGGGTCGCCCCCCTGGAGATGCACGGCATTGGGGCGGCCGAACTCGAGGAGGCTGGTGACCATCTTGTTGAGCCGCTCCACTTCGCGGAGGATGCGCCCGACGTTCTTGTCGACGACGGGATCGTCCTTGAAGCGGTACTTCATGAGCTGCGCGGCGCTCGAGATGCCGAAGAGCGGGTTGCGCAGTTCATGCGCGACACCGGCGGCGACCTCGCCAATGGCTTCGAGGCGGCGCTTGCTCTCGACGCGATGCACCAGCCAGGCGCGCTCGATGGCGACGGCCGTCTGCGCGGCAATCACGGCCACCACCCGCTCGGCTTCCTCGAGCGCCTGGTCGGTCTCGATGGGGAGGGCGTAGAGCGTGAGCGCGCCGAGTACCGCGTCCGCGCTCATGAGGGGCGCGGTGAGCTCCAGGCCATCGTAGGTGGGGACGCGCACGACCTGACTGCCGGCCAAGGCGTCGAGCCAGATGGGGAGGAGCTGCCGCTCGAGATCTTCGGTGTCGCGGTCGCCGTAGCCCTGGCGATGGGTGATGGCTACCTGACCGGTTTCGTCGTTGACGAGGGCGATGACGAAGCCGGTGCTGGGCACCGCGCGGCGAAGCTGGGTGGCGACTTCGGCGTAGACGCGGTCGAGCGCGATGGCTTCGGCGAGGGCGATGCCGGTGGCGATGAGCGCTTCACGCGAGCGATGGCTCGGCGTGATGTCCACCGTGCTGAAGACGAAGCCGGTGATGTCGCCATCGGTCTCGATGGCGGTGACCTGCATGAGGAAGACCCGCTCTTCGCCCGGGGAGTTGCAGGGGAACTCCCAGCGGACGAGGGTGGTCTGGCGCTCGCGGAGGAGCGTCATGGCGCGCTGGATCTGCGAGCGCGACGCGTCGTCGGCCATGCTGGAGAACACCGAGCACCCGATCACCGCGTTTTCGGGCGCGATGGCGGGTGCTCCGTTCTCCTCGGCGAACCGCGTCCAGGTACTGTTCGCTGCCGTGATCCGGCCGTCGAGGTCGACCGACCAGATCGTGAAGGGGAGCGAGTCGAGCAGCCGCCGCGCGAACGGCGGCTGCTCGGTTCTGATGTTCACCCGCGGTTACTTCCGCTTCGCGGCCTTCTTCGCCGGCTTCTTGGGCGCCGGCTTCTTGGCGGCGGGCTTCTTGGGGGCGGCCTTCTTCGGCGCCGCCTTCTTGGGGGCGGGCTTGGCGGCCTTCTTCGGCGCGGCCTTCTTCACGGGCTTGGCGGCCTTCTTGGGGGCGGCCTTCTTCGGAGCGGGCTTCGCGGCCTTCTTCGGCGCGGGCTTGGCCGCCTTCTTGGCGGGAGCGGCCTTCTTGGCGGGGGCCTTGGCGGGGGCCTTGGCCGGAGCCTTGGCGGCCTTGGCGGGGGCCTTTGCCGGAGCCTTGGCGGGGGCGGCGGGCTTTTCGGGCTTGGGCGCGGGCTTCTCGGCCTTGGGAGGCTTGGGAGCCTTCGGGGCCTTTGGGGCCTTAGGGGCCTTAGGGGCCTTAGGGGCCTTAGGGGCGGAAGCTGTGACTGCGGAAGCTGTGACTGCGGTAAGATCGACGGCGGGGACCGCGGGGACCGCGGGGGCTTCGGGCGCAGCGGGCGCGGGCTTCTCGGCCTTGGGCTTCTTTACGGGCTTGGGGGCGCCGGGGTTCTTGGGGGGACGGCCGGGGCCGCGGCGCACGATGGGGCGACCGAAGAGGTCGTCGTCATCGTCGTCGTCGCCCATCAGGCCGTCGTCGTCGAAGCCGTCGACGTCGTCCTCTTCCTCATCGTCATCATCGTCGTCGTCGGTGCTGTCCCAGAGGGAGTCGCCTTCGTCGGAGTTGATGCCGTAGCCGTCATCTTCGTCATCGTCGTCGTACGACGAACCATAGCCCCCCAGATCGTCCATATCGTCATCGATCAGATGGAGCTTTTCCAACTCGTCGCCACGCGGCATGACCGCCTCCGTACCAGCAGATAGTGAGGGTGTGCGAAAGGACTCGCGCTCAACAAGCCTGCTATTACTAGGGTACGGCGCCAGAGTCAAGTTCCCGCGCGGCAACTGCCACGTCAGAGGCGCGGGACGCCCTCGACCTGGCCGCCCTGGATCACGGCCACCAGCGCCTCGTACACCCGTCCGTCCACCAGCTTGTTCACCTGGCCGCGCAGATAATCGAGCGTGGTTTGGGCGGTCATGGGGTCGCGATAGGCACGCTTGCTGGTCAATGCGTCAAAGGCATCCGCGGCGGTGAGAATTCGGCCGCCCAGGGTGATCTCTTCGCCGGCGCGGCCGTAGGGGTAGCCGCTGCCGTCCCAGTGTTCGTGATGGTCGCGAACGTAGTGCAACACCTCGCCCAGGTGACTCAGGGGCTGGAGGATGTCGAGGCCGATCTTCACGTGGTCCTTCACGTGGGCGAACTCGTCGGCGCTCAGGGGGCCGTTCTTGTTCAGGACGGCTTCGCTGATCCCGATCTTGCCCACGTCGTGCAGGCGGCCGGCGAGGTGGATGCGTTCGACGGTGTGGGCGTCGAGCGCCAGCTGCTGCGCGATCGCGGCGCCGATGTCGGCGACGCGGTGGGAGTGGCCGCGGAGATAGAGATCCTTGGCTTCCATCGCGTTGATGAGCGAGTCGGCCACGCTCACGGTGAGATCGCGCAGCGCGGCCTTCTCGCGCTCGAGCTGCGCGGTGCGAATGGCCACTTCTTCGCGAATGAGCCGATCGATGCTCTTCCGTTCGAGCGTGCGCGTGCGGCGTTCGAGTGCGCGCTCCACGGCGCCCTGCAGGTCGGGGAGTTCAACGGGCTTCGTGAGATAGTCGAACGCGCCGGCACTCAGGGCATCGGTGGCGCTCGCGGCATCATTCACCGCGGTGAGCATGATGATGCCGAGGTTTTCGTCGGCGTGGAGCGCGCGCGGCACGACCTCGAGGCCCGACAGGCCGGGCATGCGGAGGTCGCAGAGCATCAGCGCGTACTGTTCGCGGCCGATCTGCTCGAGGGCGCTTTCGCCGGAGTCGGCGAGATCGACGGCGAAGCCGCGGCTCTTGAGGAAGCGGCTCAGGGCGAGACGAATGGTGCTTTCGTCGTCGACCACGAGGATGCGACGCAGCGTATCGGTGACGAGCGCGGCGCCGGCGGCTTCGATGGCGCGGACCGATTCGGGGGTGGGCGCGTGCAGGGAGGCGGTCATGAGGGCGATTCGACGAACACGGGCGTGCTGGCGAGCACGGGGAGCGTGAGCTGGAAGGTCGTGCCGACGTCGGGCTCCGACTCTACGGTAATGCGACCGCCGTGCGCGTGCACGATGCCATAGCTCACGCTGAGGCCGAGGCCGGTGCCGAGGCCAGGCGGTTTCGTGCTGAAGAAGGGCTCGAAGATGCGGCGCTTCACGTCGGCGGTCATGCCGCGGCCGGTGTCGCGGGCGAGGATGTGCACCGACTCGCCGTCGACCCGCGTGGAGAGCGTGAGCACGCGCTCGGGGCGCCCGTTCATCGCAAACTCGGCGTTGCTGATCATGTTGAGCAGCACCTGCTGCAGCTTCTGCTCATCGCCGCTCACCTTGGGCGCGTCGGGGTCGAGGTCGAGCTGCACGGTGACGTTGACCTGCCGCAGCGGATAGGCGCGGAGGCGCACGACCTGCTGGAGCATCGCGTTGACGTCCACCGGTCCGAAGCCGTGATCGGTCTTGCGCGCGAAGAGCAGCAGGTCGCGAATGACGGCCTTGGCGCGATCACTTTCCTGCTTGATGAGCTGCACGCTTTCGCGCTGCTCCTCGCCGAGCTCTTCTTCGAGGAGGATCTGCGCGAACGCCGAAATGCCGGTGAGCGGATTGTTGATTTCGTGCGCCACACCGGCCACGAGTTCGCCGAGGGCGACCATCTTCTCGGTGTGGCGCAGCTGCTCTTCGACGTGCCGCTCCTGCGACACATCGCGCACGCTCACCACCTGGCCCAGGATGTCGCCGTTGTGGCCGCGCAGCGGCGCGATGCTCACGGCGGCGGGGAACTCGGCGCCGTTCTTGCGGCGATGGATGTCGTGCGACACGCGCACGCCGGGTTCGACGATGCCCGAGCCGGCATCCAGCCCTTCGCGCGTGTCGGCCCCGACGACGAGATCCTCGAACGTCATCTCCATCAGCTCGGGCTGCGTCCAGCCATACTCGCGCGCGGTGGCGGGGTTGGCGTAGCGAATGCCGCTCTGATCGAGAATGAAGATCGGGTGGTTGATGGTGGTGAGGCCGGTGGCGAGGAGATGCTCGCGTTCACGCGCGAAGCGCTCTTCCTCGTCGAGCAGCATGGCGTCGAGCGCCAGCGTAAGTGGCGTTTCCACGTGCTCGAGCGCCCGCGTGAGTCGCGCGAGCGTGCGCATGCCGTTGTCGGGCGCGGCGACGCGCAGTTCGCCGATGGGATGTCCACGCGAGACCAGGCTCAGCACGCGCATGGGTTCCTCGGTGGGCGGTGCCTTGTCGAGTCCGACGAGCGATTCGAGCACGCCGACGCCGGCGATGTATTCGAGATGGCCATCGCGACTGCGCGAGACGCCCAGCGCGAGCCCGCGCGTGGGGAGGGCGCGCGCGAGGACATCGAGCAGTTGCTGCGCGCCGGGCACGAGCTGCGTGGCGTGAATGGCCACGCGCCCCAGCGCGGCGGAGAGCTCGGCGCGGCGGCGCTGCCGGCGCTGCGCGGTGACGAGTCGCGCGGCTTCGGCGGCGGTGGCGGCGTGGCCGGTGAGCACGGCCACGAGGAAGAGATCTTCGCCGTCGAAGGACTGGCCGGGCTTGGCGACGAGCCGCAGCACGCCGGCGCCGTGGCGCACGTCGCGTACGGGGGCGCAGAGCTCGGTGGTGCCCGCCGGCGCATCGGGTTGGGCGGTCAGGCGCGCGGCCATGTGCGCGACGCCGCTGTCGCCCACCGCGCGGACGAGGCTCATGTCCAGTTCGGGGCCGTCGGCGTCGCCCGCGGGCAACGGGGTGCCGACGCGCACGATCCGGTCGATGCGGTCACCGCGGAAGCGATAGAGCTCGGCGACGTGACAGGGGAAGACGAGCATCGCCGCATCGGCGACGGCGCGGGCGAGCCCTTCGCCCACAGTGGCGTGCGCGAGCTGCCGCGCCAGCTGCTGCTGGGCGCGCACGAGTTCGGCCAAACGATGGCCGGAGCGGTCGCGGTGCTGCCGCGGTTCGGTCACGTGGTCGGGTGGTCCCCGGGGGGCATCGCCGGGGGCACACGACGTCGCGCACGCTGCCCGGGCTGGTCTCGCCAACTCATGGACCCTACCGCGCGAGGAGGGGTCCGGCAATCAGGGTTGTGCCGATAGCCGGACCGGCGGTCTGCGGTGGGCCTACTTCCCGCTGCGCGCCTCGGCGGCGGTGCGGTCGATTTCGGCCTTGTGCATGTCGTATTCGGGCTTCTTCGTGGCGAGCTGGGCGTCCAGCACCTTGAGGAAGAGGCCGTCGTACGTCTTGATCTCGGCCGCCTTGTTGGCGAGGCGGGCGGCATGGGTGGCGAGCATCAGCCCCAGCAGGTTCTCGGGCTCGGCCTTGAGGATGGTGTCGGCGTGGGCCGCGGCGGCGGCGGCGTTGCCGAGCATCTCGTTGATCTGGCCGAGGTGATAGCGCTCGTCGATGCTCGGGTTGTCGAGCATTTCGTGCGCGGCCATGGCCATGGGCGCGAAGAAGGCGGCGGAGTCGGCCTTGCCGGCCTGGACGAAGGCCATGATGCGACCGTAGAGGCGGTTGGCGCGCTCGTTGGGCGACATGTTGGCGATGTCGGGGGGGGCGGCGCCGTTGGCTCCGCTGGCTCCGCTGGCTCCGCTGGCTCCGGTCGCGAAGGGGGCGACCTGAGACTGGGAGACTTGAGACGGGTCGGCGGACTTGGGCTCGGTGGACTTGAGATAGGCGGCGCCGATGATGAGACCGGCGAGGCCGAGGAGCCAGGGGAGGGCGGCGGCGGGGCCTTTGGCCCGGGTGACCAGGGGGGCTTCGGTGTGGTCGAGGCCGTCGTCGATGTCGTCGACGGCGGTAGTCGAGGGGGCGGCAGTCGAACGGCGGGAGTCTTGGGGCGGTATTCGGACGGCGGCACCGGCGGCGCCTACCTGGTGGCCGCAGGCGTGGCAAAACTTCGCGGTGGGCGAGAGGGGGGCGCCGCACTCGCTGCAGAACTTGGGGGCCGGGGCTTTGTCAGTCATGGCGTTGGGAAGGTACTACAATACACGAGCACTGTTGCAGCCTCGCCTCTGCCCCTTCCTCTGTGCCGACTCCCAGCCGATCGCTCGTCCCTTCCTCGCTTGATGGCGCGTCCGCCGCGGACATCCTGGAGTTGGCGGAAGCACAGCAGGTGCGGTTTCTGCGCCTGCAGTTCACGGACATTCTCGGCGTCATCAAGAACGTCGAGATCCCCTCGTCGCAGTTCAGAAAGGCGCTCAAGGGCGACCTCATGTTCGACGGCTCGAGCATCGCGGGGTTCGTGCGCGTGGAAGAGTCGGACATGCTGCTCGCGCCGGATCTGAGCACGTTCCAGATCTTTCCGTGGGGTGATCCGGCGGCGCGGGTGGGACGGTTGATCTGCGATATCACGACGCCCGATGGCGCGCCATTCGCGGGCGATCCGCGCGGGGCGCTCAAGCGACAGGTGGGGCTGGCCCAGGCCAAGGGCTACGTGATGAACGCGGGGATGGAGGCGGAGTTCTTCCTTTTCAAGCCCACGCCCGACGGCCGGCCGGCGACGGATACGCACGACAGCGGTGGCTACTTCGATCTGGCGCCGATGGATCAGGGCGAAGATGCGCGGCGCGCGATCGTGGACGCGCTCGAGCAGATGGGCTTCGAGGTGGAAGCAGCGCACCACGAAGTGGCGCACGGGCAGCACGAAATCGACTTCCGCTACGCCGACGCGCTGCGCACGGCGGACAACATCGCGACGTTCCGCTTCGTCGTGAAGCAGGTGGCGCGCCAGTTCGGACTGTACGCGTCGTTCATGCCGAAGCCGGTGTTCGGACAGAACGGCAGCGGCATGCACACGCACCAGAGCCTGTTCGCGAACGGCCAGAACGCGTTCTGGGATCCGCAACGCGAATGGGCGCTGAGCAAGACGGCGCTGCACTACATCGGCGGCTTGCTGCGCCACGCGCGCGCGATGACGGCGGTGACGAATCCGCTGGTGAATTCGTACAAGCGGCTCGTGCCAGGGTTCGAGGCGCCGGTGAACGTGGCGTGGAGCATGCGGAACCGCTCGCCGATGATCCGCGTGCCGGAGCGCCGCGGGTCGGGGACGCGGTTGGAGCTGCGGACGCCGGATCCGTCGGCGAATCCGTACCTGGCGCTGACGGTGATGCTGGCGGCGGGGCTCGACGGCTTGGCTTCGGAAGCCGACTGGCGGGAGCCGGTGAATACGAACATCTGGGAGCTGTCGTATCGCGAGCGGCGGCGGCTGCGGATTGACGACTTGCCCACGTCGCTTTCGGAAGCGTGTGATGAGCTTGAAAAGGATGATGTGATGTGTGCGGCACTTGGTGAGCACATCACGCAGCAGTTTTTGGCGGCGAAGCGGGCGGAGTGGGAGGAGTACAATCAGCAGGTGACCCGCTGGGAGATGGACCGCTACCTCCCGCGCTACTGACCGCCGTTCTCCGCGGAGCAACGGCGCTAGAATTTTGGGGTACATTTCTCACCATGCGATCACTTTTCTCGAACGTCGTCCCCGGCCCCGATGCGGTGCTGGATCAGAAGTATCCGTTCGTGCTGCCGGCGCTCGGCTATGCCGAGGCCGCGGTGGAGCCGGCCGTCGACGCGCAGACGATGGGGATTCATCACGACAAGCATCACGCGACGTACGTGACGAATCTCAACAAGGCGCTCGAGTCGCAGCCCACGTTGCATGACCGGACGCTCGGACAGCTGCTGCTGGGGTTGCATCGGCTGCCGCCGGCGGTGCAGACGGCGGTACGCAACAATGGGGGCGGCCACGCGAACCATGCGCTCTTCTGGAAGCTGCTGTCGCCGGGTGGCGCGGCGGCGCCGACGGGGCGGTTGGCGGAAATGGTGAAGCGCGAGTTCGAGTCGGTCGATGCACTCAAGGCCGCACTCAAGGCGGCCGGTACGGGACAGTTCGGCAGTGGCTGGGCGTGGCTGGTGAAGACGGCCACGAATCGGCTCGCGGTGCGCGGGCTGCCGAATCAGGATTCGCCGCTGCTCGAAGGGGAGCTCCCCATCGTGGGCATCGATGTGTGGGAGCACGCGTACTACCTCAAGTATCAAAACCGGCGCGCGGACTACCTCGACGCAGTGCTGGGGCGGATCAACTGGGACGTGGCGTCGGCACAGGTGGCGTCGTAAGTCAGGGGGCCCACGGCCAATCCTGTTGTTAGATTGCGCCATGCCCGCTTCTTCCCGCTCCCGTCTGCTGCGCGGCGTCGTTGCCGCTGCGCTCGTCGCGTTGCCCGCCACGCTCAATGCGTGGGGCGACGCCGGTCATCGCATCATCGGCCTCACGGCGGCGCAGTCGCTGCCCGCCGACATGCCGAAGTTCTTCCGCGATGCGGCCGAACAGTTGAGCTATCTCAACCCGGAGCCGGATCGCTGGAAGGATCGGGCGGAGTCGCAGCTCGAGCCGGCGCTCAACGGCGGGACGGGGCCGGATCACTACATCGACATGGACCTCGTCGATCTGAGTGCGCTCGACAGGGCGCTCGCGGCGCCGCATCGGTGGGCGTTCTCGGATTCGCTGCGGGCGCTGGGCGTGGGCGCCGACAAGATGGGGCTCCTGCCGTACGCGATTCTCGAGCACACGTCCAGGCTGCGCGAAGATTTCCGCATGTGGCGCATCGCGCCGAACGATTCGGTGCGGAAGTGGATCGAAGCGCGCATCATCGATGATGCGGGGCTGCTCGGGCACTATGTGGCCGACGGGTCGAACCCGCACCACACGACCAAGCATCACAACGGCTGGGTGGGCGCGAATCCGAAGGGGTACACGACGGACAATCGTTTCCACTATCGCTTCGAGTCGGCGTTCGTGCAGACGCACATCAAGGCGCCGGACGTGAAGGCGGCGATGACGCGCGCGCCACAGACGTTCCCGGCGATCCGGCCGGCGGTGAACGCATACCTCAAGGAATCGTTCAGCCACCTCGACGAACTGTACACGCTCGACGGCAAGATGCAGTTCGCGCCGGAGCAGGCCACGCCGGAGCAGAAGGCGTTCGCGATTGCGCGGTTGGCGGCGGGGGCGGAGATGCTGCGGGATCTCTGGTATACGGCGTACGTGACGTCGGGGAAGTAGACCACCCGAAACCCCATCTCGAAACCCAAACCCCGAACTGATCAGGTAACCGATCAGTTCGGGGTTTGGGTTTCGAGATGGGGTTTCGGGTTTAGAACGGCTTTTCCAGGCTTTCGCTCTGGGGGGTGAAGAGCTCGGCGCCGTTTTCCGTAATGACCATATCGTCTTCCAGGCGAATGCCGAACTCGCCGGGGATGTAGATCCCGGGTTCGTCGCTGAAGACCATGCCGGGCTTGAGGGGCAGGGTGTTGCCCTTCACGAGGTACGGCCATTCGTGGCCGTCCATGCCCATGCCGTGGCCGACGCGGTGGGAGAAGTACTTGTAGTCGGGGCCGAATCCGGCGTCGACAATGACTTTGCGGGCGGCGGCGTCGACGGCTTCGCAGGGGAGGCCGGGGCGCGCGGTCTTGACGGCGGCGGTTTGTGCGCGGTGTTCGATCTCGAACACATCCTTCATGCGCTGCGTGGGCTTGCCGAGCACGAAGGTGCGGGAGATGTCGCTCGCGTAGCCTTCCACACTGCAGCCGCCGTCGATGAGCAGGATGCTCCCTTCCCGTACGACCTGCGGGGTCGCGCTGCCGTGCGGGAGCGCGCTGTACTTGCCGACCTGCACGCCGGCCGATCCGGAGTAGCCGAGCTGGCGATGTGCGAGGCGCACGAGATCGGCGAAGTCGTTTTGCGTCATCCCTTCCTTGAGGGACTTGTACGCGGCTTCGTAGGCCTTGAGCGTCACGGCGCTCGCGTGGCGCATGAGCGCGAGTTCGTGTGCGTCCTTGATGGTGCGGCATCCGGCGGTGATGGGCGTGCCGCTCACGACCTTCACGTTGGGGATGTGCGCGGCGCCGTCGGCGAACACAAAGCGCACGGTTTCTTCAGCGCCGATCGTCGCGGTGGAGAGGCCGCGTGACTTGAGCCCCTGGGCGATAAGCGCGTACGGGCTTTCGTGCTCCTCCCACGCGTACACGGTGGCGTCCTTGCCCAGCGGGCCCAGGTGCGCCTGCTCCATGGCGCGCTCTTCCTCAAACTTGGGCGTTACCAGGAACGGTGCGCCGGTCGCGGGAATGATGGCGGCGAGGAGGCGTTCGCTCAGGCCCCAGCTGATGCCGGTGAAGTACATCATGCTCGTGCCGCCGGTGAGCATGAGGGCGTCGATCTTGTTCTCCTTCATCAGGCGCCGCGCCTTCTCGAGGCGGCCTCGGCGTTCGTCCACGCTGATGGAGACGACGCCGTCCTTCATGGGCTTGAGGGCGGCGATGGCGGGCGGGAGCGCGGGCGGCTGCGCGGCGTCGGTGGGTGCTGCGGCGGCGAGGTCCGGGCGCAGGGCGAGCGCGGCGGCGGCGCTCGAGGCGGAGACGAAGGTTCGGCGGTCCATGGCGCGAACATACAGCGAGATCGGGAGGTCGGAGATCCGAGTCCGGAGGTCAGACGGAGACGTCCGATGGAGAGACCGAGGTCCGAGGCCCGATCGGGCTCAGAGGTCCGAGGCCTGATCTACCCCTCCGCGATCAAGAACTCCGACCCCTTGTGATCAACAGCTCCGACCCGTTGATCGGAGCGCGAAGTTGGAGTTGGACGATTTTGTGACTTAGTGGCGCTTTGTATATCGATTGATGGCTTTATGGTGATTCTTATCGGTCAGCGCGCGTTTCAAGGGGTCAGAGTTGTTGATCGCGCGTTGTGGGTCGGGCTTCGGACTTCGGAGCTTGATCTGGTCTCGGACATCGGGCTCGCGATCTCAGATCGGGGCGCGGACCTCGGATCTCGGATCTCAGAAAGACCCAGCGTCCCGAGCCGAAGCTTCCCTCGGACTGATCTTTCCTAGGTACTCTTACGGAGGGGCCTCTGAGGCGGTAAGTCTCCTGTATGGGCGTCTCCCTCCCGCTCCCTCGCGTTGCCTCGGCCAGTGCGGTCTCCTGGCGCTCCGTGCCGATCGTCCGCACGGTGCTTTCGTCGTTCTTCATCCTCCTGATGCTGGGCTCGGCGCATCTCTCGATGGTGGTGGTCAACGCCATCGAAATGCGCCTCGAGCATCCCACCCCGGCGCAGGGGATGACGGCGCGGATGTACACCGACTCGCCGATGGCCGAGGAGCTGGCGGCGGCGCTCAAGAAGTCGAAGGTACCGGCGGATCAGGCGGTGCTGCGCACGGCGCTCGCGGAGGTGCAGGCGGGGAAGGCGGTGGAGATCCGCACGCTGCCGGTGACACCGGCGTTGGTGTGGTCGACGCTCATCATCACCATCGCGGGGCTGCTGCTGCTCTGGAGCACCACGCAAATGAAGACCGACGCGGCGCAGACGATCGCGGGCGTGTTCGCCGGCAACCTGCTCTGGACCGGCGGCGTGGAGTACGGCCTCACCATTGCCGGTCGCGCGCTGGGCGTGGCGAAGAATGTGAGCGTGATCGACGGGCAGCTCGCGGGGATCTACGGCGAGTACGTGCTGCTCAAGCACACGTGGGGGCTCATGGTCCTCGTGGTGGCGTACCTCCTCATGCAGGAGAGCTCGCGCTGCCCGATCTCGATCTGGTGGCGCCGTTTCTTCGTGCGCGCCAAGGTCACGGCGGGCGTGGGACGCATCGAGAACTACGGCTCGCGCAGTGCGGTGCAATACGCCACGACGGTGTGGGGCTTCTACCTGCTGCTGCTGTGGGCGTACGACGAAGTGGTATTCGGCGTGCACGGCATCTTCACGAACGTCACGATGTTCGCGACGATCTCGGGGACGCTCTACGTGCTCTGGAAGCTGCACCAGCACCGCGGGTGGGGGCCGGCGATTCGCTACGCCATCGGCGCGATGATCGTGGCCTGGACGCCGCTCGAGATTGCGGGGAAGTGGAACTTGTTCACGCAGCCGTGGCTGCTTCTCGAGTCGACGAGTTTCATCGTGTTCTTCGGTGGGCTCACGGTGGGGACGCTGCTGTTGGTGCGGGCGGCGCGGCGGCGGGCTGTTGTATTGAACTGATCAGTCTCTGGGTCGTGGGTTCGGGTCGTGGGTCGCGGGTTCGCGAACCCACAACACCGAACCCGAACCCCAAACCCAGAGACTGATCAGTTTCCGCCGTTCCGGGGTACACTCCGTCATGTCCTTTCTGGATCGCCTCTTCCGCCGCGATGTGCCGCCGCCGCTCGTGCTGCGCGGGGTGCCGGTTCGCCTCACCAATACGCGCCCCGATATCGATGACGAGGCGGTGCTTGAGCGGCTCGATGAATCGCTCGCCCTGATCGCGCAGTATGCGCCGCACCGGTTCTGGCATCTGCAGCGGGATATTCGCGGCATCAAGGTCGAACGCTTTGCGACGCGCGGGGCGTATTTTCCCGCCGAACGCGCGGTGCTCACGGAGCTCACGTTTCTCGCGCGCCGCGACATCACGGCGGCGCCGGTGGCGTCTTCCATACTGCACGAAGGGGTGCATGCGCGGGTGCATGCGTTTCGGACTCGCGTGCTGAGTGGCGAGACGGGGGATATGGCGAGGGAGGAGCGGCTGTGCCGGCGCGCGGAACTCGCGTTTGGGTTGTCGCTGCCTCGGGAGCTTGGCGAGCCGGTGGTGGAGCGGGCGCTTGCTTCGCTCGCGCTGGACGACGCTGGGGTTGCGCCGGCGGTCGACTGGGGGGAGGCGGCGCGGAGGGTTCGCGAGGTTGATGGGGGGTGAACTGCGGAACTGCGTAGACGTGGGGCGCATACATACGGCGCATACATGCGGCGCATACATTCGGCGCAGAGATCCTGCGCAGACATGAGGCGCTTGCCCGCGGTTGGCGCGGTACGTCTGCGCTCCTCGTATGCGCCGTATGTATGCGCGGCACGTATACGCAGTTAGCTTGTCCCAATGTCCTCCCGTCGATCCTTTCTGAAGCTCGGCGCCGGTTGCGCGGCGCATCTGCTCCTGAACAGCGCGTGCGCGCCACGACGGCAGCGCCTCGCCTGGACGGCGCCGCAGGATCCAACGGTCACCACGACGCCCTTCGCACGCCTTGAAGCGATCGGCCCCGACGCGTGGGCGTTGATCTCGACGCCGCTGGGTGGTGATCGCACCACGTTCGCGAACGGGGGCATCATTGCCGGCCGCAGTGGGGTCGTGGCGATTGAAGGGTTGTATCGCACGGCGGGGGCGACGTGGTTGGCGGAACAGGCGCGCGCACTGACGGGGCGGTGGCCGACGCACGTCGTCCTCACGCACTACCATGTGGATCACGCGTCGGGTGTGGCGGGCTTTGCGAACGGTGGCGCCATGCCGCGCATTCATGCGACGGCGCCGACGCGGGCGCAGGCGTCGAGCGGGGGGGCGGTCGCGCCGCCCAAGGATGCGGCGTTCGACAAGGTCATGGCGGACGTGGTGGTCGTGCCGACGAACGGCACCTCGCGCATTGATCTTGGCAACCGCATACTCACGCTCGAGCCGTTCTCGGGGCACACGAGCAGCGATCTCGCAGTGCATGATGAGGATGCGCGACTGCACTGGAGCGGTGACCTGGTGTGGTACAAGATGTTTCCCAACTTCGTCGACGCGACCCCGACGCAGCTCGCGACGAGTGTGCGCGCGCTCGCGAAGCGACTCGACGTGAAGGGGGCGCGACTGGTGCCGGGGCATGGCGCGCGCATCGAAGCGGATGGCATGCGGACCTATCTCGGACTGCTCGAGAGTCTCGAAGGCGCGGCGCGTGCCGGACATGCGGCGGGCACGCCGGCGGCCACGGTCGCCGCGTCGTATGCGGTGCCCGCGTCTCTCGGCGACTGGATGGCGGCCAAGCCGAGCGTGGAGCGCGCGATGAACGCGTGGTACAAGGAGCTCGGCGCGAAGTGAGTGGCGCGGTGTCGGTGCACGCAATCACCGCCGCCGATCTGGCGACGGTCGCCACGCTGCACGCGACGAGTTGGCGCCGCGCGTATCGCGGGATTCTCGGCGACGACTATCTCGATGGCGATCTGGTCGCCGAGCGGACGGCAGTGTGGCGCGAGAAGCTGACCGATGGCGTGGGGCTCGGGTGGATGGTGCGCGTGGACGACACGCCGGCGGGGTTCGTGTTCGTGCGGCCACGTGAGGATGCGCGCTGGGGCACACTCGTCGATAACCTGCATGTGCTCGCGGATTACCAGGGGCACGGACTGGGGCGACGGCTCCTGCACGAGGTCGCGACCTGGTGCGCGCAGCACGCGCCCGACGACGGCGTGTACTTGTGGGTGTTCACCGACAACACGCCGGCGCGCGGCTTTTATGCGCGCGTGGGCGGTGCCGAGGTGGAGGCGGTGGAGCAGCTGGCGAGTGACGGGCGGGTGCTGCCGGAGCTGCGCGTTTCGTGGCGGACGCCGCTGGCGCTGATGGACGGAGCGACGGTACGCCTCTAGCTTAGGCGACCCCCCTCCATCGGAGTCGCTGTGCCTATGCGTCGTGCCCTGTTCCGTTCGGTTCTCGCGTTGTGCGGTGCCGCATTCACCGCCATCGGCGCGCAGTCGGCACCGAGCCGATACCTCTACTTGTGGACGGCATCGGCCGACACGACCAAGCCCGACTTCCTCGCGGTCGTGGATGTCGCGCCGCAGAGCCCCACCTACGGCAAACTCGTCACCACGGTGCCGGTGCCGGGGCGCAACAACGGGCCGCACCACACGGAACATGAGCTGTCGACCAGTGGCCGGTTGTTCGCGAACGGCTTCGATTCCGGGCAGAGCTTCATCTTCGATCTGTCACAGCCGGCGGCGCCGCGCATCGCCAAGCAGTTCGGCGATGTGCAGGGGATGATGCATCCGCACAGTTTCCTGCGTCTGCCGAACGGCAACGTGCTGGCCACCTTTCAGATGCGGCATGCCGGCAGCAAGTCGCTGCCGGGCGGCCTCGCCGAGCTGACGAATGCGGGCGCGGTGGTGCGCACTGCGAATGCAAACGTACCCGGTGTGGACCCGCGCGTACGGCCGTACTCGGCGGCGATCATGCCCGCGATCGATCGCGTGTTCACCACGACGACCGACATGGACGGCAAGGACGAGATCAACGACGTGCAGATCTGGAAGCTGTCGGACTTGTCGCTGCTCAAGACGTTCAAGCTCCCGAACGGGCCGCGGGGGAACGAGGGGGCGCTCACGGCGGAGCCGCGCCTGTTGCCCGATGGCAAGTCGCTGCTGGTGAGCACGTTCAACTGCGGCCTGTATCACGTGAGCGGCATCGATACGCCCAACCCGGTCGCGAAGCTGGTGGCGAGCTTTCCGCAGAAGCCCAAGACATCGTGTGCCATTCCGAGCATCGTGGGGCACTACTACGTGGTGACGGTGCCGGCGTACAGCGCGGTGGTGAGTCTCGACATCGCCGACCCGCTGCATCCCAAGGAAGTCTCTCGCGTGGCGCTTGGCGCGGACGAGGTGCCGCACTGGCTCAGTGTGGAGCCCAATCATCAGCGCATCGTGGTGACGGGCTACGCGGGGATGCAGCATCGCGTCGTGATGCTCACTTTCAACGAGCAGACGGGGCAGTTGGCGCTCGACGCGCGCTTCCGTGATGCCGGGGCCAAGGTGCCCGGGTTCTTCATGGACAACAAGACGTGGCCGCACGGCGGGTCGGCCAAGGGGATTCCGCACGGGGCGGTGTTCTCACGCTAGGGGGAGCAGCACCTCCGCGACGGTACCCTTTCCCGGTGTGCTCGAGAAGTGCAGCGAGCCTCCGTGATGCTGCGCGATTCGGCGAGCGATCTTGATGCCAAGCCCGGTGCCGTCGCGCCGGGACGATCGGTAGGGCTGGTCCAGCTCGGCGAGTCGCTCGGCGGTCATCCCGCGGCCGGTGTCGGTGATCCGGAGGTGGGCGGTCCGTCCGGATGTGGTGATCTCGATGGTCACCGTGCCGCCGTGCTCCAGCGCTTGCGCGGCGTTGAGCAGAAGATTGAGTACCAGCTGCTCGAGGGCCCCGGCGTCGCCAAGGACCGTTGCCTCGACCTGCGCGCTCCGATGCACCGCCTGCGCCTCGCGGCGCGCGAACTCCGGCGTCGCGGAGGTCAGTGCACGTGCCACGACATCGGCGACGCGCACGCGTTCGGCCTGATCCGTGCGACCTCGGGTCACGCGAAGTGCGCCAGAGACCGCTCGTTCGAGACGGTCTACGAGGCCCAGCACGCGCGGCAGAATGGTGGCCACTTCGTCAGGATCATCGACGAGTTCCTGCGCGCGTTGCAGATCGAGGCGCATGGCACCGAGGGGGTTGCGGACCTCGTGCGCCAGTTCACTGGCAAACTCGCCGACGGATGCCAGCGCCTCCCGTTGGGCGTAGTCGCGCTCCATGACGCGCGTCAGCTGTCGCGTCAGCAGCAACACGACAACCACTCCGAGCGCTGCGGTAACCAGGAGCGCGAGCGTGCTGCGTTGCGCCGCCTCCGTGAACGGCGCACGATACGGCGCCAGTTCGCCGGCCATCAGCAGCGTGAGCCCACTCGATGGCAACGCCTGCGTCACGGTGCTCCACGTGCGTCCACTCCACGTCACGGACTCACTGGTGAACAGCGCGGGATCCACGCCGCCCTGCGTCATGACCCGACCATCCGCCGTTCGAATCGCCAGTAGCGGCCCCTTCGCATCGGCGATCTGGCCCATGGCCGGCACGAGATGCACCACCCGCAGGGCCGCACGCGCCGCCCCCATTGGATGGTCCGTGTAGAGATCGGTGAGCGTCAACGAGAGCTCGATGCGCGACCGCGCTCGCGGTTCGCCGGGGTCGATCGTGACCGGCGACTCGCTAATCCGAAGTCGCGGACGATTGCGCTCGTCATAGATCGCCACCTCCTCGATACCAGCAAGGCCGTCGATCGTGCGCCGCACGAACGGGGTGACGGGAATGGTGGTGGCAGCGCTGTCCGCGAGGACACGGCGCACCGGCTCGCTTTCGCCAAGGGTCAGGAGTGCGGTGCGGCTATCATTCCAGCGCTTGGTGGCCTCGTTCACGACGCTCTGCAGTTCGCGCGTGAGCTGCGTTCGCAACAGCAGGCGACCGCTGCGTGCGGCCACCTGCGTCGCCCACGCGCCGACGATGCTCATGGGCAGCACCACCGCCAGCACGGTGATGAGCAGGAATCGCGGCACGAGTGCCGTGGCGATCCCGCGCGCGGTGTGCTCAGGCAAGGCGATACTTCTCCAGGAGTCGATCGAGCCGCGGGCGTGAGACCCCGAGAATGGATGCGGTGCGGAGCTTGTTGCGTCCGCTGGCCGCAAAGACGCGAGCGACGTGTTGACGCTCGGCGTCTTCCAGCGTTCCGAACACCTCGTCGCCCGCACCGGGGATCGCGCTGCCGAGATCAAGATGCTCCGGTCGGATCACGCCGGCCCGTGCCTCGACGCAGGCGCGCGTGAGACAGTGCTCAAGCTCGCGCACGTTGCCGGGCCAGTCGTGCAGTTCGAGGACGCGCAGCGTCTCCTCGGCCAGGATCGGGGGTGTGAGACCGAGCTGCGCGCACGCACGCTGTACGAGATGGATCGCGAGCAGCGGGATGTCGCCCGGCCGCGCGCGCAGTGCCGGGAGCTCGATCTCCAGCACGCGGAGTCGGAAGTAGAGGTCCTGCCGAAAGGTGCCGTCGTCGATACGTGCTTCAAGCGCCCGGTGGGTCGCGGCGATCACGCGGGCCTCGGTGCGCTGAACCGACTCCGCGCCGACGGGTTGGAACTCACGATCCTGCAATACGCGCAACAGGCGGGTCTGGAATTCCAGCGTCGTATCGCCGATCTCGTCAAGGAAGATGGTGCCGTGACCGGCGAGGGCGAAGCGGCCGCGCCGATCGTTCACCGCTCCGGTGAAGCTGCCGCGGACGTGGCCGAAGAGTTCCGACTCGAGCAGGGTCTCCGGGAGGGCCGCGCAGTTCACCGGTACAAACGGCTGTGCGGCGGTGGCGCTGTGCGCGTGAATCGCGCGCGCCACCAACTCCTTGCCCGTCCCGCTGGCCCCGCGAATGAGCACGGTGCAGTTCACGCTGGCCGCCTGCGCGATCTGCTTGAAGACCCGGATCATGCGCGGGTCGTGTCCCACGAGCTGCCGCAGATCGGCGGTGGCGTCAGCGTGTGGCACGGGCCGCTCGCGAACCGTTCGATCGAGCATCAGACGATCGACCGCCAGGCGGAGTTGCTGCAGGTCGAGCGGTTTGACGAGAAAGTCCACCGCACCGGCCTGCATGGCCTGAATCACGGTGGGCATGTCGTCGTACGCCGTCATCATGAGCACATCGGCGTCTGGGACCCGCTCGGCGAGCATGCCGAGGAGCGACAGGCCGTCGATCTCCGGCATGCGGACATCGCAGAGCACGACGTCTGGCCTCCACGTATCGAGTCCGCGCAGCGCCTCCATGGCCGATGCGGCGGTGCGCACGTCACGACCGGGACGCGTCAGCGCGTCCGCGGTCGCGAGGCGTACGGCCTCGTCGTCATCGATGATCAGCAGGCGACGGGCCATATCGGCGTGCGGGGTCAGCGGCGAGGAATCGGAAGGGAAACGATGCGTGAGGTGTACTGCTTCTCACCGCTGAAGGCAATGAAGGAGCCGTCGGGCGCGATGACGGGCTCGCCATGATCTCTGTAATCGGACTGGCTGGCGGTCAGAATGCGCGCCGGCTCGCCGTTCAGCGGGATCATGACGATGTCCCACTTCTCCACCCAGTTGGGCATCGCGCAGGTATTGCAGGCCCAGCCGACGAGATGTCGGCCGTCAGGGTGAAAGCGGACGCTCGCCAGCTCACCGGGAAGCGTATACGGGATCTTTGTGCTCGTCCCATCCGCGATGTTGAGGATGAGCGGAAACGTGCGGTCCGCCTGCTCTTTCACTGTCAGCATTCGCTTCCCGTCGCTCGCCCACTCGACGAAGACATTCGCGGCGCGCCCTCGATCCAGAGTGATGTCTTTGCCCGTCACGAGATGGCGCGCGAGCAAGGCATCGCCGGTCGGGTAGGTGAGCAACGTGTCATCAAGAAGATGGGG